>DASVEF010000207.1:0-44865 GCA_036380715.1 Thermoanaerobaculia bacterium
GGGGACTCCATCCTGGGCCGCGACGTCAACCTCGGCGCGGGCACGATCCTGTCCAACTTCCGCCACGACGGCCGCGAAGTGCGGATCGCGGCCGGCGGCCATTCCATCGGGACCGGCCGCCGCAAGCTCTGCGCCGTGCTCGGGGACGGCGTCGTGACCGGCTGCAACTGCGTCCTCCATCCCGGCGTGGTGGTCGGCCAGGGCACCCAGCTCTATCCCGGCGTGCAGCTCCGCTCGGGGATCTATCCGGAGAGAAGCATCGTGAAACTGCGGCAGGAGCTCGAGGTGGTGCCGCAGATCGTCAATCGCTGAAGGGTCCTCATACGGCCACCGCGCGGGCCCTCACCCCCGTCCCCTCTCCCGGAGGGAGAGGGGTGAAATCTCTGGAAGAAGCTCAGAAAACAGAACTTTTCAATGCTTTTCCCCCTCTCCCTCCGGGAGAGGGGGCCAGGGGGTGAGGGCTCAAGGAATCCCGTACCGCCGCCGCTTCTCCCAGAGCGCCTTGCGGCTGATGCCGAGGAGCTCGGCGGCGCGGCCCTGGTGGCCCCGGGTGTAGGCCAGGGCGTTGCGGATCTGCTCCTTCTCGACCTCCAGGAGAGGGCGCGGGCGCTCCTCGGTGAAGCCCTGGGGCGCCGGAGGATTGACCGGCCCGTCGCCGGCCAGGATCATCCCCCGTTCCAGCGTATTGCGGAGCTGGCGCAGGTTGCCGGGCCAGGGGTGCTCCAGGATCCAGGCGCGCGCCTGGGGGGCGAGCTCCAGGCCGGGACGGCCGAAGCGCTCCCCGAGGTCGGCCAGCAGGGTGTCCAGGACCGCCGGCAGGTCGCGGCGGCGCTCGCGCAGGGGGGGCACCCGGAAGGCCAGGACCTCGAGGCGATAGAAGAGATCCGGACGGAAGGTCTCGCGCGCCACCCGGCGCGGCAGGTCCTCGGAGCCGATGGCGAGGAAGCGCACGTCGGCTTCGACCTCGGCGCCGCCGAGCGGTGCGTACCGGCGCTCGGCGATCAGGCGCAGGAGCTTGGGCTGAACCGCCAGCGGCAGCTCTTCCACGTGGTCGAGCACCAGCGTGCCCCCTTCGGCGCGCGCCACCCGGCCCTCGCTCCCTCGCTCCGCGCCGGTGAACGCGCCCGCGCGGTAGCCGAAGAACTCGCTCTCGAAGAGGGTGCTCGGGACCGCTCCCGGGTCGACCTCGACCCGCGGGCCGGCGGCGCGCGGGCTGGCGCCGTGAAAGGCGCGGGCCAGGGTGGACCGGCCGCTCCCCGGCTCGCCGAGGATCAGCACCGGCGCTTCGGTGACGGCGGCGCGCTCCGCCCCCTTCAGGCTCTCGGCGAGGGCGGGGAAGTCGCGGATCAGCCGGTGCAGCGAGAGCGATGTCGCCGTCACTGGCGAAATTGGGCCGTCATGTCGGGGGCGTCCCCCCAGAGGCGCTCCAGGGAATAGAACCTGCGGGGCTCTTCCTGGAAGATGTGGACGACGAAGTCGCCGTAGTCGAGGAGCACCCACTGGGCGCGGTTGTAGCCCTCCACGTGGAGAGGCCGGACGCGCTCCTCGCGCATCCTCTCCTGCACGGCGTCGGCGATCGCCTGCACCTGGCGTTCGCTCGTGCCGCTGCAGATCATGAAATAGTCGGTGAAGTCGGTGACCTTGGCCAGGTGCAGCACCTTGAGGTCGACCGCCTTGCGATCGTCGGCCGCGGACACGGCCTCGCGGACTCGGGATTCGGTGTCGAGGGACGGTGTGGTTTCCGGTTCGGCTCTCATCGGTACAGTCGATATTTTTGCACGTATCGTACCACCAGATCGGAGACCCAGCCCTCGGGAGGCCGCTCGCCACGCGCGAACAGCTCCCGCAGACGGGTCGAGGAGACGTCCACCGGCGGCTGGCGCAACAGGCGGACGCGGTCGCTCCGCGCCAGGCCGGCCAGCTCGTCCGGCAGCTCGTTCAGGTCCCATCCCGGCCGGGCGAGGACGACCAGCCGGGCGGTCTCGGGGATCTCTCGCCAGCGGAACCAGAGGCTCAGCTCGGCGAAGGAGTCGGCCCCGATCAGGAGATGGAGGTCCGCCTCCGGCAGCGTCCGCCGGAAGTGCTCCAGCGTCTCGATCGTGTACGCGGGCCGGCCGAGGGTGAGCTCGTGGGCCGAGGCGTCGAGCCCCTCCTCTCCGAGCAGGGCCATCTCGACCATGGCGTAGCGCGCGTGAGGCGGCGCCAGCGCCCGCCGGGGCTTGTGCGGCGGGTGCGCCGTGGGCAGATAGAGGACGCGGTCGAGCCCCAGCGCGCGCTTCGCCTCGCGGACCGGCAGGATGTGACCCCGGTGGATCGGGTCGAAGCTGCCGCCGAAGAGACCGAGCTTCACGGCCGGGCCTTCTCCAATCGCTCCAACCGCCGCGACAGCTCGCCGATCAGGCGCGGCACGCCGTCGCCGGTCGCGGCGCTGATCTCCAGATGAAAGAGGCCGCGCTCCTCCGCGAGCCGCCGCAGCTCCTCCCGCCGCTCGGGGATCGCGGAGTCGAGCTTGCTCCCCACGATCAGCCGCTCGCGCCGCATCAGGTCCGCGTTGAACGCCTCCAGCTCCCGCTCGACCGTCTCCAGGTCCTCCCGGGCGCTCCCCTCCGGATTGGAGAGGTCGACCATGTGGAGCAGGACGCGGCAGCGCTCCACGTGGCGCAGGAACTGGATGCCGAGCCCCGCCCCCTGGGCGGCGCCGGCGATCAGCCCCGGCAGGTCGGCGATCACGAAAGGCTCGGCGAGCGGACCTTCGGCGACGACGCCGAGCTGCGGCACCAGCGTGGTGAAGGGGTAGTCGCCGATCTTGGGCCGGGCCGCCGAGACGACGCTGATCAGCGTCGACTTGCCGGCGTTGGGAAGGCCGACGACGCCGACGTCGGCGAGGAGCTTGAGCTCCAGCCGGAGATGGCGCTCCCCCCCCTCCTGGCCGGGGTCGGCGCGCCGCGGCGCCTGGTTCGTCGAGGTCGCGAAGCGGGCATTGCCCCGCCCGCCGCGCCCGCCCTGGGCCACGGTCAGCCGCTGGCCGTGCTCCAGGACCTCGCCCAGCATCTCCCCCGTCTCCTGGTCGTAGGCCACGGTGCCGAGCGGGACCGGGATCTCGTGGTCTCCGCCGTCTCTGCCCGTCTTGTTCGAGCCTTCGCCGTGCCGGCCGCGCTCGGCCGCGTAGAGCGAGGCGAAGCGGAGATGGTAAAGGGTGTTGCGGTTCTCGTCCCCGACGAGGTGGACCGATCCGCCGTGGCCGCCGTCGCCGCCCGACGGGCCGCCGTGCGGCACGTACTTCTCGCGGCGGAAGGCCATGCAGCCGTTGCCGCCGCGCCCGCCCCGGACGTGGATCTTGGCTTCGTCGAGGAAGATCAAGGTTGTGCAGAGAGCCGGCGGACCCCGGGCCGGCTGGCTCCGGGGTTTAGCTGGCGGCTTCGGAGGACTCGGCGGGCAGGATGTGCACGAACTTCCCGCGGCGCCCCTTGTCCTGGAACTTGACGGTGCCGGCGATCTTGGCGAAGAGCGTGTCGTCCTTGCCGCGGCCGACGTTCAGGCCGGGGAAGAAGCGGGTGCCGCGCTGGCGGACGATGATCGTGCCGCCGGTGACCACTTCACCACCATAGGCCTTGACGCCGAGGTGCTGCGGGTTCGAATCGCGGCCGTTGCGGCTGGAGCCCTGTCCTTTTTTATGTGCCATGGCTTTCTACTCCTGGATTAGCGGGACAGCTCGATGCCGTCGATGCGGACCCGGTGCAGGTTCTGCCGGTGGCCCTTGGTCCGCCGGTACTGCATCCGCTTCTTGGTCTTGAAGACGCGGATCTTCGGGCCGCGGACCGCGCCCACGAAGGAGGCCTTGACGAGAGCGCCCTCGACCACCGGGTTGCCCACCCGCAGGTCGTTGTCGCCGGAGACCATGAGGACCCGGTCAAAACGGACCTCGCTCCCGTCCTCGTCCGACCGGGAGATGAGCTCCACGTCGATGACGTCGCCGGGCGCGACACGATACTGTTTCCCACCGCTTTCAATCACTGCGTACATAGAGAATGCTCCGAGAGGTCGTCGCGAAGGACGCGTGGACGGCGAAACCTACCACAGGTCTCCGCGCGGGTCAACGACCCCGGGACGGGGTACTATTCCCGCAGGAGACCCCTGGCCCGGCGTTTGCTCGGGGGAGACCGCATGGCCCTCTACCTCTTCACCCTGGCCACCATGGCCTATCTGTTCCTGGTCGGCGGGCGGCGGAAGCGCCTGAAAGTGGGCCGGATCTCGCTCGCCTACTACACCCTGGGTCCCAAGGACGGCGAGCCCTGGCTCCTCCTCCACGGCCTCGGCTCGGTCGCGGCGACCTGGAGCCCGGTGCTGCGCAGCCTGCGCGGCGAATGCCGGCTCATCGTGCCGGAATTGTCGGAGCTCGGCGGCTCGAAGGTGCCGGACGGCGGGCTCGGGGTCCGTAGCGGGGTCGACGTGGTGGCCTGCCTGATCGAGGAGGAGTTCGGCGGCCGGCCGATCACCGTCGCGGGCCTCAGCCTCGGCGGCTGGCTCGCGGTGCGGCTGACTCTGCGCCGCCCCGACCTGGTGAGCCGCCTCGTGCTCATCGACTGCGGCGGCTATCGCCACCAGGACTGGGAGGCGATCGGGAAGCTGGTGCGGGTGCAGGGCATGGACGATATCGACACCCTCTATAAGGCCCTGTTCGTGAAGGTCCCCTGGGCCATGGGGGTGTCGCGCCGCGGCTTTCTCCAGGCCTATTCCTCGCGCGCGGTCACCGGCGTCCTCGACGGGCTCTCGGAAGAGGACACCTTCGACGACGACGACCTGCGCGAGATCCGCGTCCCGACCGGGCTGATCTGGGGGGAGAGAGACGGTGTCTTCAAGCTCGACTGCGCCCGGGCCATGGCCGCGGCCCTCCCCGACGCCCGCCTGGAGGTCCTGACCGGCTGCGGCCACGCGGTCCACATGGAGTGCCCCAGGCGGCTGGCCGGGGCCGTCCAGCGCTTCCGCCGCGCCACCGCCGGGGTAGAATCGCGGGGTACTTTCGCGGAGAGAGAGCCATGTCGAGCCCCGACTACGTGATCTGCATCGAGTGCGAGACCCCCTGCTACGTCTTCGAGTGGGAGAACGGCAAGCTGACCGAGGTGCTCTGCCAGAGCTGCGGCAACGACAACCCCGAAGAGTTCGCCCTCCCCGAAGAGCTCGAAGACATGTCCTCCTGACCGGCCGCGAGGCCGGTCCATCTCCCTCCCAATCCCCACCTCAGGCCGGATCTCCTCCCCGGCCCGGAAGAGTTGCGCCCTTCCTTGGCAACCAGATTTGATTTCTTGGCGCTAAGGTCTTGACATCCGCTCGGAAATGTGGGAAGAATATGAGCGTGAGATTGTGAGATGACTGACAGGGCGATCGTAACGCCCAGGAAATAAGACAAAGGAGGAAAGAGCAATGTTGAACTCAGTGACTCGTTGGAACCCCACCCAGGGCTATGTGACCCGTGACCCCTTCTTCCGTCTGTTCGACTCGTTCCTGAACCAGGACATGTCGCCCAGCGAGGAGGTGTCGAACCGGACGTGGATGCCCCCTGTGGACATCCAGGAGACCGAGGACGCCTATCGGCTGACCGCGGAGCTGCCGGGGCTGAGCAAGGACGACATCAACATCACCCTGGAGAACAACGTGCTGCGCCTCTCGGGTGAGCGGAAGTTCGAGAAGGACGTGAAGAAGGACAGCTACCACCGCATCGAGCGGACCTACGGCACCTTCACCCGCGCCTTCACCCTGCCGAGCCAGGTCAGCTCCGAGAAGGTCCAGGCGGCCTTCGAGAACGGCCTGCTGACCATCACGGTCCCCAAGGCCGAGCAGGCGAAGCCGCGCAAGATCACGATCGGCTGAGCCCCGCGGATCGGCCGCGGCCTTCCGGAAGCCCCGCCCGGCGGCGGGGCTTTTCCTTTTATGAGCTGACGGTTTCGAGCGCCGGCCGGGGGGTGGGCTCGGGTGTGGTGACCGCCGGGAGCTCCACCGTCATTACCGTGCCGGTCCCCGGGGCGCTCGCCACGGTCACCCGGCCGCCGTGGGCGCTGGCGATCCGGTCCACGATCGCGAGCCCCAGGCCGGTCCCCCCTTTGCGCGTCGAAAAGAAGAGATCGAAGATCTTGTCCTGCTCCTCGGCCGGGATGCCGATCCCGTTGTCCACCACGTCGATCAGCACCCACGGCCCCTCGCGGCGGACCCCCAGCTCCAGAACCGGCGGCCGGCCGCTCTCCTCGGTCGCCGCGAGCGAGTTCTGCGCCAGGTTGAGCAGGAGCTGCTTCATCTGCGCGAGGTCGACCCGCACGCGGGCTCCGCCGCTGCGGTCCTCGACCTTCACCCGGGCTCTGCGCTTCTGGATCTCCCCGGCCAGCACCTCGGGGATGCTCTCCAGCAGCAGCACGGCCGGGACCTCCTCCATCTCCAGGGGGCGCGGCTTGGCGTAGGCCAGGAAGTCGGAGACCAGGCGCTCGAGCCGGCTGATCTCGGAGCGGGTGATCGACAGCAGCCTCTTGCTGGTCGGCGCCGTGCCCTGCTCGTCGACCTCTTCCTCCAGCATCTGCATGTTGAGGTTGAGCGAATTGAGCGGGTTGCGGATCTCGTGCGCCAGGCCGGAGGCGAGGGTGCCGATGTAGGCCAGGCGCTCGGCCTCGGCGGTCTGCGCCTCCAGGCGGCGGGCCCGGCGCAGGAGCAGCCAGATCCCCACGTAGGCCGACAGCAGCAGCAGGATGGAGACGGTGCCGACCACCGTGGTCTGCTGGATCAGCTCCCCGCGCAGCACCTCGATCCTCTGGGCCAGCTCCGGCGCGCTGATGATGATCTGCAACTGCCCGAGGTCGCCGATCGGGACCTCGATGTTCGGGATCTCCAGGGGGGGCAGCTCGATGTTCCGGACGATGACCTCGCCGCGGGGGATCTCGGGGGAGCTGACCGAGGGGGTCTCCTGCGGCGGCTCGAGCCGCTGGCTGAGCTGGTTGACGTTGGCGGTATAGACCAGCGTGCCGTTCTTGTCGCGGATCTCCACCGTCCGCACGATCTCGCGCTGGCGCAGGATCGAGTCGATGTAGGTCTGCGTCTCGCGCCCGGAGGCGACGGCGGTGAAGAGGTCCTTGCCCTGGCGCTCGGCCCGGTGCGCGATCTGCTTGGCCAGCGTCTCCGCCTCGGCGCGCGTCTCGAGCAGGACCCTCTCGATCTCGCGCTGCGACAGCGAGCGGAAGATCAGCCAACCGAACAGGGCGATGTCGAACAGGACGAACAGCCCGAACACCACGGAGAGGATCAGCAGACGGCGCGACAGCCCGAGGCTCGGAGGGCGGTTCATCCTGGAAAGGATAGCAGGGCTTCTTTTTGCCCGCCCGCTCGGGTACGATGGCGGCGCTTTCATGGTGAACCTCATGAGCGGCCGCCTCCGTCCTCTGACGATTGCCCTGCTCGCGGTCTCGCTGCTGGCGAGCTGCCGCGGGCGCGAGGAGGAGACCGCCCCGCAGCCCCCCGCGCAGGCGGAAGCGCCGCGGCGCGGCGGCACGGTCGTGCTCGCGTGGGGCGCGGAGCCCGGCGGCGTCAACGAGCTCATCACGCCGGCCACCCAGATCACCGCCGAGATCGCCGATCGCCTCTTCCTCCGGCTGCTGGAGGAGCAGCCCGACTTCGCCGAGCATCCGCCGACCTTCGCCCCCCTGCTCGCCAAGTCCTACGAGTGGTCCGGCGACCACAAGACGATCACCTTCCATCTGCGCGAGGACGTGGTCTGGAGCGACGGCGTGCCGATCACCGCCGAGGACGTGCGCTGGACCTGGCAGGCGCAGGTCCACCCCGACATCGTCTGGGACAACGCGCACATGAAGCAGGAGATCCGCGACGTCGAGGTGGTCGATCCGCACACGGTCCGCTTCCACTTCAACCGCGTCTACGCCAAGCAGCTCCTGGACGTCAACGAAGGGGGCGTCCTGCCGAAGCACGTCTGGGGGCAGATCCCGTTCTCCAAGTGGCGCGAGAGCGGCGACTGGTTCAAGGAGCACCTGGTGGTGAGCGGCGGTTTCACCGTGGCTTCCTGGACGCCGCAGCAGGAGATCGTGCTCGTGCGCAATCCGCGCTACTTCCGGAAAGACCGTCCCTACCTGGACCGGGCCGTCATGCGGGTCACGCCCGACGCCGGCAGCGCCATCACCCAGGTCCTCAACGGCGAGGTCGACTTCATTGCACAGGTGCCGCCGAGCGAGGCGCCGCGCATCAAGGCCGATCCAGACCTCAACCTCATCACCTACTGGTCCAACCTCTGGGTCGCGGCGTTCTGGAACAACGCCAGGCCGCCGTTCGACGACCCCGAGGTGCGGCGGGCTCTCACCCTGGCGATCGACCGCCAGGCGATCGTCGACACGATCCTCGGCGAGTACGGCCGGATCGGCACCACGCCGATCATCACCGCGGTGTGGGCGCACGACCGCACGATCCAGCCGTGGCCGTACGATCCGGCGGAGGCGCGCCGCATCCTGGCGGCCAAGGGGTGGAAGGACACGGACGGCGACGGCGTCCTCGAGCGCAACGGCAAGCCTTTCACCTTCGAGCTGACGACCAACGCGGGCAACCAGCCGCGCAACGACGCCGTGGTGATGATCCAGAACCAGCTCAAGAAGGTGGGCGTCCAGGCGACGCCCCGGGTGCTGGAGTTCAACACGCTGGTCGAGGAGACGAACAGCGGCGAGTTCGACGCGACGGTCACCGGCTTCACTCTCGACACGAGCCTCGATCTGACGGGCAACTTCCACAGCCGCTCGATCGCCGACGGGAGCAACATCATGCGCTACACCAACCCGGAGGTGGACCGGCTCCTCGAGCAGATCGCGGGCCAGACGGACCCCGAGGGCGCGCGCCCCCTGTTCGGGCGTCTCCAGGAGATCCTGCACCGCGACCAGCCGGTCACCTTCCTCTGGGAGTCGCAGCGGCTGAGCCCGATCAACAAGCGGATCCAGGACGCGAAGCCCAACGTGCTGCGGTCGTTCTTCAACCTAGAGGACTGGTGGATCAAGCCGCAGACCCCGTGATCAGCTTCCTGCTGCGGCGCCTGGCCGCCTCGCTCCTCCTCCTCTTCCTCGTCCTCACGTTGACTTTTTTCCTGGTGCACGCCGCGCCCGGCGATCCGACGAACCTCGTCGAGAACAACCGCATGACGCGCGAGCAGCGCGAGAGCCTGCGCCGGCTCTACGGGCTCGACCGGCCGCTCGGCGAGCAGTACCTGGTCTGGCTGAAGGCGGTGGCCCGCGGCGACTGGGGGGTCTCGTTCTCGCAGCAGCGGCCGGTGACCACGGCCATCGCGGACGCTCTGCCCGCCACCCTGCTCCTGTCCTTCGCCGCGCTGGTGATCGACTATGGCGTCGGACTCCTGCTGGGCGTGGCCGCGGCGAGGCGGCGGGGAACGGCCACGGACCACGGGATCCGCTTCGCCTCCCTGTTGCTCTACTCGCAGCCGCCATTCTGGCTCGGCCTGATGGCGATCCTCCTCTTCGCCTACCTCTGGCCGGTCCTGCCGGCCGGCGGCATGCACTCGATCGACGCCGACCTGATGAGCCCGGCCGGGCGGCTGCTCGACCTGCTCCGCCACCTGCTGCTGCCGGCCCTGGTGCTGGGCTTTTCCAACACGGGATTGACGACGCGCTTCGTGCGCGGCAGCCTCCTCGACGTGATGGGGCAGGACTATCTGCGCACAGCGCGCGCCAAGGGCCTCTCCGAACGCCGCGTCATCTGGGTGCACGGCCTGCGCAACGCCATCAATCCGGTGATCCAGCTCTTCGCGCTCTCGCTGCCGGCGCTCCTCAGCGGCTCGTTGATCACGGAGGTCGTCTTCGCCTGGCCGGGCATCGGACGTCTCATTTTCCAGGCCGTTCTGAGCCGCGACTACCCTCTGGTCCTCGGCGTCACTGCCTTCAGCGCCACCATCGTCATCCTCGGCAATCTCCTTGCGGACGTGCTTCACGCCGCGGCCGATCCGAGGGTTCGGGATGCGTAGATGGCCTCCCACGCTGTGTTGGGGTGTTGTCCTCTGCTCGGGGCTGGCCCTGCTCGCCCTGGCGGCGCCCTGGATCGCGCCCTACGACCCCGCGGAGCAGCTCGACCCCGCTGCGTCTCTCAACCGCCCTCCGGGCACGGTCCTCGCTGCGGTCCGCCTGGCCGACGGGAGCTGGAAGCTGGCCGACCGCGCGGAGCGGGTGCCCGGCGGATTGCGCATCGAGCGCCGCGGCAGGACCGAGACCTTCCGCGAGTCCGAGGTGCTCAACCTCACGCCGGCCGGAGTGGAGGACCACCGCCGCTTCCTGCTCGGCAGCGACCGGTTCGGACGCGACATCTGGTCGCGGATGCTCTACGGCGCCCGCGTCTCTCTGGCCGTGGGAGTGATCTCGGTCCTCATCTCCCTCACGGTCGGCGTGGCCGTGGGCGCGGCCGCGGCCATGGGAGGGCGCTGGCTGGACGCGGTCCTGATGCGGGGGGTGGACGCGCTGATCGCCTTTCCATGGACCTTTCTGCTGGTCACCCTGGTGGCCCTCTTCCGTCCGGGCAACGCGGCCATGGTCCTCCTCCTGGGGCTTCTCAACTGGGCGCAGGTCAGCCGCCTGACTCGAGCCGATCTCCTGAGCCTCAAGCAGCGGGAGTTCGTGCTCGCCGCCCGCGCCCTGGGGCAGAGGCCATGGGCGATCTTCTGGCGCCACCTGCTGCCCAACGCCTTCACCCCGGTGCTGATCCAGGCCGCGCTGATGATCGGCGTCATAATCCTCTTCGAGTCAACGCTGTCCTTCCTCGGCCTGGGCATCCAGCCGCCGACGCCGAGCTGGGGGAACATGGTGGCCGAAGGGCGCGATACGCTCACTTACGCCTGGTGGGTCGCGGTCTTCCCGGGCGCTGCGGTCTCGCTCACGGTAATCGCCCTCAACCTCCTGAGCGACGGGTTGCGCGACTTCCTCGATCCGCACGGCCGCGACTACGGCCCTCTCGCCGAGCCGGTCCTCCCCGGAGAACCGGGGTAGGATGAGCGGCTGTGAACGGACCGAGCCCCCGGCGCGCCCTCATCCCCGTCTTCGTGACCGTCCTGCTCGACCTGATCGGGTTCGGGATGATCCTCCCCCTGCTCCCCTTCTACGCCCAGGAGCTCGACGCCAGCCCGGCGCGGATCGGCTGGCTCTTCGCCTCCTACAGCCTGGCCCAGCTCGTGTTCGCGCCGCTGCTCGGCCGCCTCTCGGACCGCGTGGGGCGCCGGCCGGTGCTCCTGGCCTCGATCGCCGGCGGCATTGGAGCCAACCTGCTTTTCGCGGCGGCGGGTACCTATCCGCTGCTGCTCCTGGCCCGCACCCTGGCCGGCGTGGCCGCCGCCAACTACAGCATCGCCCAGGCCTACGTGGCGGACGTGACGCCTCCCGCCGAGAGGTCGCGGGCCATGGGCATGGTGGTCGGAGCGGCCTTCGGCCTCGGCTTCATCCTCGGCCCGGCGATCGGCGGCTTGTTGGTCCAGATCAGCCATCAGGCCGTGCCCCTGGCCGCGGCCGGCCTGGGGGTGATCAACCTGGGGATCGCCGCGGCCATGCTCCACGAATCGCTCTCCCCCGAGGCGCGGGGGCGCGCGAGCGAGGGGGGAGCCTGGCTCGATCCGCGCGGCCTCGCCGCGGTGATGCACAACGCCCAGGTGCGCGGGCTCGTCCTCCTCTTCTTCCTGGTCACCTTCTGCTTCTCGATGATGGAGACGACGCTCGCCCTGTTCTGCCAGGCGCAGTTCGGCTTCGGAGTGTCGCGGACGGCCTGGCTCTTCGTCTACATCGGAGTGATTCTCGTCGCGGTCCAGGGCGGGCTGGTCGGGCCGCTGGTCCGCAGGTTCGGCGAGCGCAGGCTCCTCGTGGCCGGCATCGTGCTGATGGCGGCCGGGCTGCTGCTGGTCCCCGCGGCGCAGGCGGCCTGGTGGATGCTGCCCGGCCTGGCGCTGCTCGCCGTGGGCTCTGGGGTCCACAGCCCGTCGAGCCTCGGCCTGCTCAGCCTGCTGGCCGACGAAGGCGCCCAGGGAGGAACGAGCGGCGTCTACCGCTCGTTCGGCGCGCTGGCCCGCACTCTCGGGCCGGTGGCCGGACCCTGGCTCTTCGGCGCGGTGGGTCCGCGCTGGCCCTTCTGGACCGCGGGCGGCCTGATGCTCGTGGCGCTCCTGCCCGCCTGGCTGCTGACGCGCCGCCTCGCCGTCGGGTGAGCCCGTGCTGACCCGCGACTTCGACTACGAGCTCCCTTCCGAGAGCATCGCGCAGCAGCCCGCGCCGCGCGGCGAGAGCCGGCTGCTGGTGCTCGACCGGAAAGGCCCGGAGCGGCACCGGCGCGTCCGCGACCTCCCGGCGCTGCTGCGGCCGGGGGACCTGCTGGTGCTCAACAACACGCGGGTGATCCCGGCGCGCCTCTTCGGCCGCCGTCTCGGCTCAGAAGGTCCTGGAGCCCGGATGGAGCTGCTGCTGACCGAGCGCGCGGGCGAGCTGGAATGGGATGCTCTGGTGAAGCCCGGTCGCCGCGCCAAGCCGGGGACGATGATCGAGCTCGACGCCGGCCTCACCGCCGAAGTGATCGAAAAGGAAGAGTCCGGCCGGCACCGACTGCGCTTCTCCGAGCCGGTCGAAGGGCACCTCGACCGCCTCGGCCACGTCCCGCTCCCCCCCTACATCCAGCGGCCGGACGACATGGCCGACCGCGAGCGCTACCAGACCGTCTACGCCCGCCACCCCGGGGCCATCGCCGCGCCGACGGCCGGTCTGCACTTCTCCAAGGAGCTGCTCCAGGAGATCGCCGCCGCGGGGATCGAGACCGCCGAAGTGACGCTGCACGTCGGCCTCGGCACGTTCAAGCCGGTGTCGGTTGAACAGATCGAGGAGCACCGGATGGACCGGGAGCGCTACGAGATGCCGGAGGAGGCCGCGGAGGCAATCCGCCGGACGCGCGATCGGGGAGGGCGGGTCGTGGCGGTCGGCACCACGGTGGTGCGCACGCTGGAGGCGGCGGCGCTCGCCGGAGGCGGCGAGGTGCTGCCCGGGACCGGCTCGACCGAGCTCTTCATCACTCCTGGATTCCGCTTCCGGGCCGTCGACGTCCTGCTGACCAACTTCCACCTCCCGCGCTCGACCCTGCTGATGCTGGTCTCCGCCTTCGCGGGCCGGGAGCGGGTCCTCGCTGCCTACGAGGAGGCGGTGCGGGAGGGATACCGGTTCTATTCGTACGGGGACGCGATGCTGGCGGAGCGGGCGGTCAGCCCCTGACCCCCTCTCCCGCGGAAGCGGGAGAGGGGGAAATCCTGCGCGCGATGCGACTGGCGAGCACCGCTGCGCCGTAGCCGTTGTCGATGTTGACCACGCCGATCCCGGGCGCACAGCCGTTCAGCATGGTGAGGAGGGGAGCGATCCCCTCGAAGCTCGCCCCATAGCCGACGCTGGTGGGGACCGCGACGACCGGCGCCAGGACCAGGCCCGCGACGACCGTGGGCAGGGCGCCGTCCATGCCCGCGACCGCCACGACCACATCGGCGCGCCGGATGTCCTTCAGATTGCCGAGCAGGCGGTGGAGCCCGGCGATCCCCACGTCGTAGTTCCTCACGACCTCGTGCCCGAACCAGGACGCGCAGACGGCCACCTCCTCGGCCACGGGCAGGTCCGAGGTGCCCGCCGCGAGCACGGCGATGGAGCCGGGGACCGGGGGATGCGGCTCGCCGCAGGTCAGGATGCGGGCGCGCTCGTGGTAGACCGCCTCCGGCCGGCTCGCGCGCAGGGTGTCCGCCGCCTCGGGCCGCAGCCGGGTGACGAGCACGCGCCCGTGCGCCTGCAGCATCCGGTCGACGATCGCCAGCAAGTCCTCGTCGGTCTTTCCCTCCCCGTACACCGCCTCCGGGAGGCCGCTGCGCAGCTCGCGGTGAAGGTCCAGCTTGGCGAACCCGAGGTCCGAGTACGGAAGCTCGGCGAGATTCTCCAAGGCCTGCTCGGGGGTTACCTTGCCGGCGGCGACCGCCACGAGGAGCTGACGGAGCTGATCGGGGTTCACGATGTCACGGGGAGGACGAGGTCGGCCCCGCCCCGTCGGTAGCCCTGAGGATCGTAGGCGACCCTGTCGAAGCCGAGGGAGCGGAGGCGCGGCTCGATCTCGTCCCAGAGGTCGGCCAGCCGGGAGACCTCGTCAGGGCCGACCTCGACCCGCGCGGCGCCCTGGTCGTGCCGAACCCGGACCACCCGGAAACCGTGTCCGGCCAGCACCTCCTCGGCCGATTCGATCCGGCGGAGCTTGCCCAGCGTGACGAGCTGGCCGTGGGGGATGCGCGACGAGAGGCAGGCGTTGGCCGGCCGATCCCAGACGGAGAGCCCCAGGTCGCGAGCGATGGCCCGCGTCGTGGCCTTGTCGATCCCATGCTCCAAAAGCGGCGAGTAGACCCCGCGCTCGCGAATCGCCCGCAGGCCGGGCCGGTCGGGTCCAGGGTCCGAGGCGTTGGTGCCGTCGCAGACGACCTCGTACCCGCGCTCCGCGGCCAGCCGGAGCATGGTGTCCATCCGCATCCCCTGGCAGACATAGCACCGGTGGCCCGGGTTGGCGACGAACTCGGGATCGTCCAGCTCGCTGTAGGTCACGATTTCGTGGCGGATACCGATCTCCGCGGCCAGCCTCCGCGCATAGTCCAACTCGGCACCCGCCAGCGTCTCCGCCGCGGCCGTGACCGCCAGCGCCAAGTCGCCGAGCGCCCGCTGCGCCAGAGCAGCCACGACCCCCGAGTCCACGCCGCCCGAGTAGGCGACCAGCACAGAGCCGCGGCCGGCGAGGTCCGCTACCAGGGTATCGATGCGGGAGGTGAGGTCCGTCGCGCTCATGGCAACGGCGGATCGTAGCACGCGGGGTGCCAGGAGACTGATCCCGTTCCCGAGAGAGCGCCTATAATCCAGGACATGGAGCTCGCATTGGTCGTTCACGAGGCCGAAGAGGGTGGTTTTTGGGCGGAGGTTCCCGCCATCCCCGGATGCGCCACCCAGGGAGAGACTCTCGAGGAGTTGCTCCAGAACCTTTCCGAAGCGATCAAGGGGTGCCTGGACAGTCTCTGAGCCATAGGCGCTAAATTTGACCCCAAAGCGTCCTTCGGCCCGCTGGAGATCCTCCCCACTGTAGAGACGCCCCGTGGGGCGTCTCCTGCCGCGGCGCCATCCATTTTCCAGGAATCCGTGCGATGCCGCGGGCACCTCCGGAGGAGGAGACGCCCCACGGGGCGTCTCTACAGTGGGGGATGCAGCATATCGCTCGGCGGCAAAGTTAGCGCCTATGGGCTCTGAGCCCTACCCCCGCCCGCCCGGCAACGGCAGCCGGAAGATCACCGGCACGATGAAGAAGATGGTGAAAACGCAGAGGCCCCAGAGGGGGACGAAGGGGGCGGCTCTCTGCATGGGGATCGGCGCCATGTCGCGCAAGAGGAAGAGGAAGCCCACCGGCCCCACGAAGTAGAGGAGCAGGAGCCGGCGGGTGAGCTTGGCGGAGAGGTTGCGGGTCCGCTGCACGCAGAGCAGGCCGAACAGCCAGCCGAGCGACATGGCGAACCCGTAGTAGGGGTACAGCCCGAGAGGCAGGCTGCCGTCGATGCGCACCCACCCGAAGAAGACCAGGACCTCGACGAGCCAGCACGCCAGGAACAGCGCGAGCAGGATGATCTCGGACCGCTTCACGTCCTACTCGTAGCTCTCCACCGGCGGGCAGAGGCACATGAGGTTGCGGTCGCCCCAGGCGTTGTCGACTCGCGCCACGTAGGGCCAGAACTTGCGCTCGCGCACCCACGGAGCCGGGAACACGGCCTGCTCGCGGCTGTAGGGGCGGTCCCACTCGGCCGCGAGCGCGTCGTCGGCCGTGTGCGGCGCCATCTTCAGGGCGTTCTTCTGGCGGTCCGCCCGCCCCTCTTCGACGGCCCGGATCTCCTCCCGGATGGCGATCATGGCTTCGCAGAAGCGGTCGAGCTCCGCCTTGGATTCGCTCTCGGTCGGCTCGATCATCAGCGTGCCCGGCACCGGGAAGGACATGGTCGGCGCGTGGAAGCTGAAGTCCATCAGCCGCTTGGCCACGTCTTCGGCCTCGATTCCCGCGCTCGCCTTGAACGGCCGCAGATCGAGGATGAACTCGTGCGCCACCCGGCCGTGGCTCCCCCTGTAGAGGACCGGGTAGTGCTCGCGCAGACGGGCCGCCATGTAGTTGGCGTTGAGGATCGCCACCTCGGTGGCCCGCGTCAGCCCCTCGGCCCCCATCAGGGCGATGTAGACCCAGGAGATCGTCAGGATGCTGGCGCTCCCCCATGGGGCCGCGGCCACCGGACCGATCGCCTCGCGGCCACCGGTTTCGATGACGGGATGGCCGGGGAGGAACGGCGCCAGGTGCTCGGCCACGCAGATCGGACCCATGCCCGGTCCGCCGCCGCCATGCGGGATGCAGAAGGTCTTGTGCAGGTTGAGATGGCAGACGTCCGCTCCGTAATCGCCCGGACGGCAGAGCCCCACCTGCGCGTTCATGTTGGCGCCGTCGAGGTAGACCTGCCCGCCGTGCTCGTGGACGATGGAGCAGATGTCGCGGATCCCCGCCTCGAACACGCCGTGCGTCGAGGGATAAGTCACCATCAGCGCCGCCAGCCGGTCGCGGTGCGCCTCGGCCTTGGCCCGCAGATCGCCGAGGTCGACGTTGCCGTTCGCGTCGCAGGCGACCGGCACGACCTTCATCCCGGCCATCACGGCCGACGCCGGGTTGGTGCCGTGCGCCGAGACCGGGATCAGGCAGACGTCGCGCTGCGTGTTCCCATGCCGCCGGTGCCAGGCGCGAATCACCATCAGCCCGGTGTATTCCCCCTGCGAGCCCGCGTTGGGCTGCAGAGAGCAGGCCGCGAAGCCGGTGATCTCGCACAGCCAGCGCTCCAGGGTGCGGAACAGGACCTGATAGCCCTCGGCCTGCTCGGGCGGCGCGAAGGGGTGGATCGCCATGAAGTGGATCCACGACAGCGGCGCCATCTCGGCCGTGGCGTTCAGCTTCATCGTGCAGGAGCCGAGCGGGATCATCGACGTGGCGAGCGACAGGTCGCGCGCCTCCAGCCGCTTGATGTAGCGCAGCATCTCGTGCTCGGTGTGGTAGCGGTGGAACACGGGGTGCGTCAGGATGTCGGACGCCCGGGCGTGCGGCGCCGCGAATTCGAGGTCGGCCGCGGCGGCGAGCTCTTCCGGACTGGCGCCGGGCGCACGGCCTCCGGCGAAGACCTCCAGCAGGGCCTCGATGTCGGCCGCGGTCGCGGCCTCGTCCAGGGCCACGCCGACCGTGGCGTCGTCCAGCCTACGGAGGTTGATCCGCCGCTCCCGGGCGGCGGCGAGGATCTCGTCGGCCGAGCGTCCGCGGGCTCCCACCCGCAAGGTGTCGAAGAACGGCTCATTGCCCACGTCGTGCCCCAGCCGCCGGAGCCCCTCGGCCAGAGCGGCGGCCAGGGCGTGGATCCGGCGGGCGATGCGGCGCAGCCCCTCGGGACCGTGATAGACGGCGTACATGCCCGCCATGATGGCGAGCAGCACCTGGGCCGTGCAGATGTTGCTGGTCGCCTTCTCGCGCCGGATATGCTGCTCGCGCGTCTGCATGGACATGCGGAGCGCGGCCTTACCCCGGCGATCGCGCGAAACACCGATGACCCGGCCGGGGAGCTGGCGCTTGTACTCTTCCCGGCAGGAGAGAAAGGCCGCGTGCGGTCCGCCATAGCCGAGCGGCACGCCGAAACGCTGCGTCGAGCCGACCGCGATGTCGGCCCCGAATTCACCCGGCGGGCGCAGCAGGGTCAGCGCGAGGAGGTCGGCCGCGACCACCACCAGGGCGCCCGCCCCGTGGGCCTGCTCCACCACCGGTCCGTAGTCGAGGATCCGGCCGTCGGTCGCCGGGTATTGAAGGAGGACGCCGAACACCCCATCCAGATCGATCTCCTCATGGCGGCCGACGCGCACCTCGATGCCGAGTGCTTCAGCGCGCGTCCGCACCACCTCGATCGTCTGCGGATGGGACTCCGCGGCGACGAAGAAGACGTTGCGGTCCTCGGCCGTGAGCTCGCGGCACATGTGCATGGCCTCGGCCGCCGCCGTGGCCTCGTCCAGCAGGGAGGCGTTGGCGACCGGCAGCCCCGTGAGGTCGGCGACCAGGGTCTGGAAGTTGAGCAGCGCCTCCAGACGCCCCTGGGAGATCTCGGACTGGTAGGGAGTGTACTGCGTGTACCAGCCGGGGTTCTCCAGGATGTTTCGCTGGATCACGCCCGGCACCACACAGTCGTGGTAGCCCATGCCCAGGAAAGAGCGGAAGACCTGGTTCTTCTCCGCCACCCGGCGCAGCGCCTCCAGCACCTCGCGCTCTCCCAGCGGCCGGTCGGACGGGATCGAAGAGAGCGACAGCGGCTCGCGGAGGCGGATCGACCCGGGCACGGTCTCGCGGACGAGGTCGTCCAGCGAGCCTGCGCCGATCACCCGCAGCATCTCCTCGATCTCCGGCTCGCTCGGCCCGACGTGACGGCGGACGAAGGTGTCGGTGGGATCGAGCGCGGAGCCCGCCCCGGATGCCCCGTGCCGGGAGATCCGCGAGCCCTCCGCGAAAGGCTCCTCCAGCAGGGAGGCGACCGCCTCCAGGGAATCCCTAGTCTCCACTCTTCACGAACTCCTCGTAGGCTTCGGCGTTCATGAGCGACTTCAGATCCGCGGCCGAGGAGAAGCGGATCTTGATCAGCCAGCCTTCGTGGTGCGGATCTTCGTTGATCAGCTCGGGGTCGTCGACCACGGCGTCGTTGATCTCGACGATCTCACCGGCGACCGGGGTGTAGACCTCGGCCACAGCCTTGACCGACTCGATGGTTCCGATCTCGTCGTTGGCGTCGAACACCTGGCCGGCCTCGGGCAGCTCGACGAACACCACCTCGCCCAGCTCCTGCTGCGCGAAGTCGGTGATGCCGAGCACGCAGACGTCATCCTCGACGTGGATCCACTCGTGCTCCCTCGAATAGAGATAGTCCGTGGGGTACATTCCCTCTAATCCCTCCAGTTTTGCTGGTCCGGCCCCGGCATCGGGAAAGGCGTCCGCGCGGGGTCGGACGAAGCGGCGTTATCTGCGGCGGGAACTCATTCAGTCTATACCACCCTACTTGGGCCGGCGATAGAACGGCGTCTCGACGACCGCGGCCGGAACCGGCTTGCCGCGCACGTCGAGGACCAGTGGCGTGCCCGGCGCGGCCATCTCCGACGGGACGTAGGCCATGCCCAGCGCCTTTTCGAAAGTCGGGCTCCACGTCCCGCTGGTGACGGCCCCCACCGGCTGCCCCCCCTCCCCGGAGAGAACCGTGTGCCCCTGGCGCGCGATTCCCCTCCCCTGGACCTCGAAGCCGACCAGCTTGCGGCTCAATCCGTCGGCGCGCTGGGCCTGTAGCGCCTCGCGCCCCAGGAACTCCCCCTTGTCGAGCTTGACCACCCAGCCGAGGCCGGCCTCGAAGGGGGTCGTGGTCTCGTCGATCTCGTGCCCATAGAGGGCCATGGCCGCCTCCAGGCGCAGGGTGTCGCGCGCGCCAAGCCCCGCCGGCTTCACGCCCGCGTCGAGCAGGCGGCGCCAGACCTCCGGAGCGTCCTCCGGGCTCAGATAGAGCTCGAAGCCGTCCTCCCCGGTGTAGCCGGTGCGCGAGATCAGGGCCGGCCGGCCGGCCACCTCCCCCTGGAGAAAGCCGTAGTACTTGAGGCCCGCCGCCTCCGGAGAGGCCAGCGGCTTCAGGATCTCCAGCGCCTTCGGTCCCTGGAGGGCGATCAGGGCGTAACGGTCGCTCTCGTCGGTCACCTCGGCCTCTCCGGAGGCCCGCGAGGCGATCCACTCGAAGTCGCGGCCGGCGTTGGAGGCGTTGACCACGACCAGGAAGTCGTCGGCGGCCAGCCGGTAGATCAGCAGGTCGTCCACATAGGTGCCCTGCTCGGTGAGCAGGCCGCTGTAGTGAGCCCGCCCCGGCGCGAGCTTGGAGACGTCGTTCGGAGTGAGCCGCTGGAGCAGCGCCTCGGCCCCGGCGCCGCGCACCCGGACCTCGCCCATATGGGAGACGTCGAACATCCCGGCCGCCGTGCGCACGGCCCGGTGCTCCTCGATCACCCCGTCGTACTGCACCGGCATCTCCCAGCCGGCGAACTCCACCAGCCGCGCCCCCTGCTCCGCGTGGAACGCATGAAGCGGGGTTCGCTTGAGATCCTCGCTCTGAGCCATACTTGAGACTGGACCCTCCGAATGGACGCGCCGGGCCGCCGGCGGCGGCCCAACGGTATCATAGGCGGGGTGGCGAAATTGTCGCGCAGGAAATCCAGTATCCGTGGGTTCCAGAAGGAGGAGAGCGGCACCCGCCTCCGAGAAAGGAGACTGTCAACATGAAGAATCC
This sequence comes from Thermoanaerobaculia bacterium, assembly GCA_036380715.1. Classification (GTDB taxonomy): domain Bacteria; phylum Acidobacteriota; class Thermoanaerobaculia; order Multivoradales; family UBA5704; genus UBA5704. The sequence continues at coordinate 20,429 of DASVEF010000207.1, forward strand.
GAGGATTTTGACCGCTGTCATCCTCACCGCTCTGGTCGCCGCCCTGGCCCTGCCCGCGCTGGCCCCTGCCGGCCAGACCGCTCAGGTCGCCGAGGCCGCCCGGCCGAATCCGGTCGAGCTGCTGAACAATCCGCGCGCTCTCGCCCGCTACCTGCGGCTCACCCCCGAGCAGCTCGCGGCCTTCCGCCAGCTCCGCCAGGAGCTGCAGAACACGGTGGAGCCGCTCCGCGAGCAGCAGAGGGATCTCCGCGAGCAGCTCCGCGACCAGCTCGAGGCGTCGAGCCCGGACGCCTGCGCCATCGGCGAGACGTCGGTCGACATCCATGAGCTCGGCGAGCAGATCAGGGCCGCAGTCGAGCACTTCGACGAGCAGTTCTCGGCCATCCTCACCCCCGCGCAGCTCGCCCGTTACGAGGCCCTCAAGGAGCTCGCGCGCCAGCTCCGGGGCGGCGAAGACGACGAGTAAGACAGGCACGCCCTCCCGCCCTCTCCTCACAGTCCGTGTTCCCCCTCTCCCCTCGGGAGAGGGGGCCAGGGGGTGAGGGCTCCGCACGACGGCCCTCCTCCCCCTGCCGCGGCTTGGCATAAGACGAGCAAGAGCGTTATGTCTAGAGACCGTCAGAGGAAGGTGGGCATGCAGCTTCTCATGATCCGACACGCCATCGCCGAAGAACGGGACGATTTCGCCAAGACCGGCAAGGACGATGACCTGCGGCCGCTGACCGATGAAGGGCGCAAGAAGATGAAGCAGGCCGCCAAGGGATTGAAGACGGTCGTCCCCGAGGTCGATCTGCTCGCCACCAGCCCGCTCACCCGCGCCGCCCAGACGGCCGCCATCCTCGACTCCATCTATGGCGGCCTGGAAGAGGTGGAGATCGAAGAGCTCGCGCCCGAGACCACTCCGGCCGACTTCCTGCGCTGGCTCCGCCAACAGAAGAAGGACACCATCGCCGTCGTGGGGCACGAGCCCAGCATCAGCCTGATTCTTTCCTGGCTGCTCACCGGCAACGAGCGCCGGATCTTCTCCTTCCGCAAGGGGGGCGCCTGCCTGCTGGAGTTCCCCGACGAGGTCGCCAGCGGCACCGCGACCCTGCTCTGGGCGCTGACTCCGGGTCAGCTCCGCGAGTTGGCGGACTGAAAAGGCCCCTCCGCTTCACCCTCCGAAACCACCAGCACGTCTCCAGACCCCGGCCGCGGGAAGAGTGAGCCCGATCCCTCGTGGGGCAGCGGCTGCCCAGCGAGGGACGGCGTCTGCCCAGTGAGGGACGGTGGCTGCCCAGCGAGGGACGGTGTCCGCCCAGCGAGGGACGGCGTCCGCCCAGTGAGGGACGGCGTCCGCCCAGCGAGGGACGGTGGCTGCCCAGTGAGGGACGGCGTCTGCCCAGTGAGGGACGGTGTCCGCCCAGTGAGGGACGGGTGGAGTCTGCGGGGGTAGTGTTCTAAGACTGTGTAGGTGGTACAGGGGGACTGGACAGCGCCCGCCGGATGGCGCGGTCGATCTCCGCGCGCGCTTGATCTTGATTGGTACCGAGGTCTGATAGTTCCACCGGATCAAGGACGCGCATCCCGCTTTCGCGGTCTACGACTGAGAAGACGGAGGGTATGCCCCCGGCCATCTCCTTGCTCCCGACCACAGCCCGCAGCCGCGTACCGGCTAGAAGCCGGTTTCCATAGCTCTCGGCCTCTTTGCGAAGGCCATCGTATGAGGTCGCCTCCCAACGCATTGCTTCTGTCCTTCTACCCTCCGCCCCTATAATACCCCGTTTACGCCGGTCTTTACTCCCCATTTCCGCTGTAGACTTCCGGCATAGGCGCGGCTAGGAAGTCATGGAGCCGAAAGCCGGCCGCCCCGTAAGCCCGCCGCATGGGCAAGCCACAGATTCCTGGTCGTGTCGTAAGACTGTGTAGGTGATGTAGGCGGGCGGGATCAAGCCATCATCGCCAGAGCTTTCCGGAACTCAGGTGGCGTGTCTGCGCCTGCCTCTTCCAGTCTGCGAATCTCCGCCTCAAGTTGCGCGCGACCGAAGGACGCGGTGTGCTCGTCGGGGCCGTCGTCGCCCTGCCGCCAATAGAAGTATGCCCGCTCCGGCCGCAAGGGCTCGTTTCCGGCGCTCTCTTGGCCGACATGCCAGTAGATCGTGAGGGTAGAGTCCATATCCTTTATACTCCTCTCTCCGTTTCAAGCACCCCTGCCGCCTAATTTACCCGCGGGATATTTCGGTAATGGTCAGGATACACAGCATAGAGCCTGCCGGTCCACCGGTCGACGAGATATGAGCCACCGCCGGTCGTCGACTTGGTAACGGCGGTGAAGCGACCCGGATAGGGAATCAAAGTCGGCGGGCTATCTCGCGCGACGATGACCGCGAGCACTACCAAGAGCAACGCGGCCACCACGATCCCGGGAACTTTTCGCTGCACACCTTATTCTATCCCTCCTCGGTCATGCGACATAGAGAGGTCTGGCGGTCCGCAGAATCTTCTGTCGGCGGATCCAGTTGGGGCTCTGCTCGACGGCGGAGCGGGTCACCAGGTCAACCTCGCGGCCGAGAATTTCAACCAGCTCGAGTTCCATCCGCGCGTGGTCGAAGAGGCTCCAGTCGGCATCCGGGGTGAAGCGGACCAGGAGATCGACATCGCTATCCGGGCCGAAGTCCTCTCGTAGGGCTGAGCCGAAGAGCGACAGCTCCAGGATCTTCCAGCGGCGGCAGAAGTCTTCCATCTTCTCGCGTGGCCATTGGAGGCGTGGGGATTGCCGCTCAGGGAGCATGGACGGCTGCCTATTTCCGGGGTCCTCGCTCGGATTCGTACCTGGCAATCAGCTCCCGAACGAGCGGTACCAGGGCTACCGGCACTTTCATCAGAGTACCGTTTTCGCCTGCAAGAGCGTCCTCATGCTCGGCGGCAGCCTCGCTGTCCATCTGGCTTTCATAATGGACGATCAGCTCTCGAATGCGCTGCTCGTCCCACCCGGCTGGAAATTCGTTGCGGTTCATTTCCGGCTCCTGCCCGGCCCAACGGGCCGGGAGATTCCAGCCCAGGGCTGAGGCCGCAGGCCGATGCCCTGGGTCAACAGGCCCCCACAATCATGCGGCCTGAATGGCCGCGAGACCTCTGAGCCGACCGCGGCAAAAACTCTCGCGGGCCTTTCAGGCCGCGGGTTGGTCGCCTTTCTCTCCCCAGGGCATCGGCCTTCGGCCTCAGCCCTGGGCTCCATTCTCCCGGCCCGTTGGGCCGGGTGGAGAAGAAGCTCGCAGATTCCCGGACGTAGATCAGGGCTCCAGGCTCTCCAACCTCGCCAGCAGCTCCCGCTGCTCGGGGGAGAGCGAACCGGCAATCTCCCTCTGGCGGAGCGTCTCCCGCGCGAGGGCCAGAACGAGAGGGAGCTTCTCCGGCGCGAGGGCGCGCAGGCCCTCCAGGTGGCGCTCGACGGTGGCCCGGTCGCCGCGGGCAGCGGGACCGGTCAACGCCGATCCCAGCGGGGCTCCGCTTTCGTGGGCCTCGGCGGCGGCGGCCACGGCGCCTCGGCAGAGCTCCAGATATCCCCCCATCACGGTGTCGGGCAGGCCGAGCCGTGAGGCGATCTCCTGAGCCAGGGCGAGGAGGGTGACCACGCCGCCGGCCGCCAGGGTGGCCGCGAAGTGGTAGAGGGAGCGCGCCTCCGGAGGGACCTCCGCGGCGACCCCCTCCCAGGCCGCGGCCAGGCGGAACGCCAGCGCTTTCGCAGGGGGATCTCCGTCCACCGCGAAGAAGACGCCGCGCGCCTGCCCAAGGTCCGGGAGGGGATGAGGGAAGGCTTTCAGCGGGTGGAGGGAGCCGACCGCCGAGCCTCCGGCGTGCAGGGGGGCGAGGGCCGAGGCGTCCAGGCTGCCCGAGGTGTGGAGGACCACCGCGGCCTGCGGCCGTTCCGCCAGCGCGGCGGCCACTTCGGCGACGGCGCTGTCCGCGATCGCGATCAGCAGGAGGTCCTGCCCGGCCGTGGTCAACTCGGGTAGGCCTGTCCTCCCGGCTACGCCAACCCGCCGCGCTCCTGAAGCCTCGGCCCAGGCGGCGAGGCTCTGGCCAACGCGGCCTGGGCCCACGAGGGAGAAGGAGAGACCTGCCAGAGGAGATCCGGTCACAGCGCTACGATAGCCGCTCCCCCCGGCTGCGGCAAGACCCCGGCAAGTGCCTTTCTCTTCAATCACTTGAGAGATGACGATCTTGACAAGGAAGGGCTTGGCGGCTACTATCTGTTAGCACTCGTGTAGTGAGAGTGCTAACTCTTGAGGCCGGAACGGAACCGCTCATGCCCGAGACTCCAGATTTTTCGAAGCTGACTCCCAGGGACCGCGAGATCCTGCGGGACGTGATTCTGACCTATATTCTGAACGCGGAGCCGGTCAGCTCGCGTTCGGTGTCGAAGCACAGCCAGCTCGGTCTCTCCGCGGCGACCATCCGCAACGTCATGGCCGACCTGGAGGAATGGGGGTACCTGATGCAGCCCCACACCTCCGCCGGCCGGGTGCCCACGCGGGCCGCCTACCACCTGTTCATCGAGTCGATGATGCAGGTGCGCAAGGTGCCGGCCAAGGAGCGCCGTTATGTCGAGGAGAACCTGCGCAACGCCGACTCCGACCAGCTCATGGGGACCGCCTCGCACCTGCTGTCGGAGCTGTCGCGGCAGGTCGGCATCGTGGTGACGCCGCTGGTGGGCGAAACAGTGCTCAAAGCCGTGGACTTCGTCTCCCTGTCCGGCCGCAAGGTGCTCTGCGTGGTGGTGTCGGCGGCCGGCTTCGTGGACAACAAGCTGATCGAGACGGAGGAGGAGATCCCGCGCGAGGAGCTGGTGCGGATCTCCAACTACCTGACGGAGAATTTCGCCGGGCAGACGCTACGCGAGATCCGCGACCGTCTCCTGAAGATGATGGCGGAGGAGCGGGCGCAGATGGACCGCATGCTCGCCCTGGCCATCACGCTGGCCCGCGAGGGGCTGGACCTCAATGGCGGCCAGGAGGTGCTGGTGGACGGCGCCTCGGTGCTGCTGGGCCAGCCCGAGCTCGCCGACATCCAGCGGGTGCGGCGGATGTTCGACGCGTTCGCCGACAAGGCCCGGCTGGTGAAGATGCTCAACCGTTGTATCCAAGGGGGCGGCGTGCGCGTGCTGATCGGCGACGACAGCGAGCTGACGTCGGAGCTGGACTTCAGCCTGGTGGCCACCCCGTACGGCATCGGCGACCAGACGCTCGGCACGCTGGGCGTCTTCGGCCCGTCGCGCATGGAGTACGAGCGGATGATCCCCCTGGTGCACTTCCTGGGGGAGACGCTGAGCCGGGCCCTGGCCGAGAGCTTCTCCGGCGGCTCCGAGAAGAAATGACCGAGAGGATGTCTCGAAAGTGTGCGCCGCACCGCTGAGCCCTCACCCCCTAACCCCCTCTCCCGTCACCGGGAGAGGGGGAAAACCGAGAAGAGAGAAGGGGTTGGGCGGGGGCGCCCCTCTCCCGGTGACGGGAATGAGCCGGCCGAAGGCCGGGGAGGTGAGGGTCCGCAACGGCGACTGTACGAGGACTTCTGAGATACCCTCCGAGATCCGTGCTGAATTCTTACGAGTGAGAGGCAGGTGACCGCGATGGCAGACGAAAGGAATCGTACCGAGGACGCTCCGGAGGTGTCGCTCGATCTGGACGCGCAGAACGAGGATCTGGAAGCCGCGATGCGCGAGGCGGTGGCGGCCGTCGAAGAGGTGGAGGGCGGACGGCAGGATCCGGCGCCGGCCGGCGCTCAGCCGGCGGCGGAGACCACCGAGGAGGAGACGGCCAAGCTGCGCCGGGAGATCGCCGATCTGCGCGACCGCTCGATGCGCACGCTGGCCGACTTCGACAACTTCCGCAAGCGGAGCGAGCGCGAGCGCCAGGAGACCAAGAAGTACGCGCTGGTCGAGCCGATCCGCGACTTCCTGGAGATCATGGACAATCTGGAGCTGGCGCTCGCGGCGGCCGGGGGCTCGTCGGACGACCTGAAGCGAGGCGTGGAGATGATCCACCGCCAGATGCAGGAGCTGCTGCGCCGCCAGGGAGTGCGCGAGGTCAGCGCGCTCGGCCAGCCGTTCGATCCGGCGTTGCACGAGGCGGTCTCGCGGGAGGAGGATCCTTCCGTCCAGGCGCCCACGGTCACCGGGGAGATGCGGCGCGGCTACATGATCCACGACCGGCTGCTCCGCCCGGCGATGGTCAAGGTGTCCGTCCCGGCCGAGGCGCCCAAGCCGGCCGGGGAGTGATCCCCCGCAAGCCCTGACCGGGGCGCAGCGCAAAAGCACGTACAATAGGCGCGCACCACCCTGCGGCTTGGTTGTATCCGGACCATGAGGCGAACGGCTTGAGCAAGATCCTCGGCATCGATCTCGGCACCACGAACAGTTGCGCGGCCATCGTGGAGGCCACCGTTCCGCGCGTGCTGGCCAACCGCGAGGGGAGCCGTACGACCCCGTCCATCGTCGCGTTCGCCGAGGAGGGGGACCGCCTGGTCGGCCAGATCGCCAAGCGCCAGGCGATCACCAATCCGGAGAACACTATCTTCGCGGTCAAGCGCCTGATCGGCCGGAAGTTCAGCGACCCGAACGTGGACAAGGCGCGCACCGTCCTCCCCTACACCCTGGTCCAGGCGCCCAACGGCGACGTCAAGGTGGAGATCCGCGACCGGCAGTACAGCCCCGAGGAGATCTCGGCTCTCGTGCTGCGCGAGATCAAGGAGCTCACAGAGGAGACTCTGGGGGAGGAGGTCAAGGAGGCGGTCATCACCGTGCCCGCCTATTTCGACGACTCGCAGCGCCAGGCGACCAAGGACGCCGGCAAGATCGCCGGCCTGGAGGTCCTGCGCATCATCAACGAGCCCACCGCCGCGGCGCTCGCCTATGGGCTCGACCGCAGCCAGACGGGGGGCAACGTCGCCGTCTACGACCTCGGCGGCGGCACGTTCGACATTTCGATCCTCCAGCTCTCCCAGGGGATCTTCGAGGTCCGCTCGACCTCCGGCGACACCTATCTGGGTGGCGAGGACTTCGACCAGCACATCATGGATTGGCTGATCGACGGATTCAAGACCGAGACCGGGATCGACCTGCACGGCGACCGCATGGCCCTGCAGCGCCTCAAGGAGGCGGCCGAACGCGCCAAGTGCGAGCTGTCCACCGCCGAGGAGGCGACGATCAACCTGCCGTTCATCTCGGCCGACCGCTCCGGGCCGCGCCACCTCGCCCGCACCCTGACGCGCGGCCAGCTCGAGGACCTGGTGCGCGAGCTGGTCGAGCGCACCGAAGGTCCTTGCCGCGACGCCCTGCGGCAGGCGGGGCTGCGGCCGGACCAGATTGACGAGGTCCTGCTGGTGGGCGGCCAGACGCGCACGCCGCTGGTGATCCAGACGGTTGAGAAGATCTTCGGCCGCAAGCCGAACCGCGAGATCAACCCCGACGAGGTGGTGGCCATGGGCGCGGCCGTGCAGGGCGGCATCCTGCAAGGGGACATCAAGGACCTGGTGCTGCTCGACGTGACGCCGCTGTCGCTCGGGGTCGAGACTCAGGGCGGCCTCTTCACCCGGCTGATCGAGCGCAACTCCACGATCCCCACCAAGAACACGCAGATCTTCACCACGGTGGTGGACAACCAGGACATCGTGGAGGTTCACGTCCTTCAGGGGGAGCGCCAGATCGCCGCCGAGAACAAGTCGCTCGGCCGTTTCGAGCTGGTGGGCATTCCGCCGGCCCCGCGCGGTGTTCCCCAGATCGAGGTGACGTTCGCCATCGACTCCAACGGCATCGTCAACGTCTCGGCGCGCGATCTGGCGACGAACCTCTCGCAGAGCATCCAGATCACGCCCGCGGGCGGCCTCTCGGAGGACGAGATCAAAGAGCTCGTCGACGAGGCGTCGAAGCAGTCGCAGAGCGACCTCCAGAAGCGGGAGGTCCAGCAGATCAAGAATCGCCTGGAGGGGCTGATCTACAGCAACGAGAGGGTCTTCGAGCAGTTCCGCGACATGCTCCAGGAGGCCGACGCGAAAAAGATCCATGAGATGCTGCTCAAGGCCCGGGTCGCCCTGAACGAGGAGAAGCGCGCCGATCTGGAGGCCGCGATTTTCGATCTGAACGGGGTCTCGCGCACGCTCTCGGACGTGATGTTGACCAAGGCGGGCCCCGGCGCGCAGAAGGGTTGAACGAAGAGATGGCGAAACGCGATTACTACGAGGTGCTGGGCGTCGGCAAGACCGTGGCCGCGCAGGAGATCAAGTCGGCGTACCGCAAGCTCGCGCAGAAATACCACCCGGACCGCAATCCGGGGGACCAGGAGGCGGAGGAGCGCTTCAAGGAGGCGGCCGAGGCGTACGCCGTGCTCTCGGACGCCGACAAGCGGGCGCGCTACGACCGCTTCGGCCACCAGGGGGTGAGCGGCGTGGGAGCCGGCGGGTTCGATCCGACGATCTTCGCCGATTTTTCGGACATCCTGGGCGACTTCTTCGGCTTCGGGTTCGGCGGCGCCGCCGGCCGGCGGGGCGGCCCCGGGGGGATGACCCGCGGCGCGGACCTGCGCTACGACCTCACCCTGTCTTTTGAAGAGGCAGCCTTCGGCACGGACACGACGCTACGCATCCCGCGGCTGGAGGCCTGCGGCAAGTGTTCGGGCTCGGGCAGCGCCGGCGGCTCGGCCCCGACCGTCTGCTCGGCCTGCGGCGGGCGCGGCCAGGTGCGCTTTACGCAAGGGTTCTTCACGGTCGCCCGTACCTGCCCGCAGTGCCGCGGCGAGGGCCGGGTGATCACCGATCCCTGCCCGGAGTGCAAGGGCGAGGGCCGGGTCGAGAAGGAGCGCTCGATCTCGGTCAAGATCCCCGCCGGGGTGGACACCGGCTCCCGGCTGCGCCTGTCCAGCGAAGGGGAGCACGGCCGCAACGGCGGCCCCGCGGGCGATCTCTACGTAGTCCTGCAGGTGAGGCCGCACGCGCGCTTCCGTCGCGACGGCGCGACCGTGCTCAGCCGGGTCTCGATCACCTTCCCGCAGGCGGTGCTGGGAGCCAGCCTCGAGGTCGAGACGCTGCGCGGCAAGGCGCCGCTGGAGATCCCGGCAGGGACCCAGCACGGCCGCGACTTCCGCCTGCGCGGCCAGGGGATCGACCGGCTGGACGGCAGCGGCCGGGGCGACCACGTCGTCACCGTCCAGGTCGAGGTGCCCAATCCGCGCGACCTCTCCGACGAAGAGGTTCAGCTCCTGCGCCGCCTCGCCGAGCTCGGCGGCCAGCCGGTCAAGGAGGAGCGGCGGGTGCTGGACAAGGTGAAGAATCTGTTCGGATGAGGACCGTCCGCGGCCGAGCCCTCACCCCCGTCCCCTCTCCCGTCACCGGGAGAGGGGCGCCCCCTCCCGCCCAAGGCAAAAAAGATCCTGCTGCGTTTCCCCCTCTCCCGGTGACGGGAGAGGGGGCCAGGGGGTGAGGGCCCATGCCCTACCTCCGCCGCATCTACCTCGTCCCCCCCGACCTCGAGGACGCCTTTTCCGCCGACCTCTGGATGGAGGGGACGCTCGGGGTGCGCTCCGATGCCACGCCGGACGGCCGGGTGCGCCTGGAGGCCTGGTTTCCGGAGGGGGCGCCGCCGTGGGACGGGGACGACTGGCCGTCGCGCGGAGCAGTGGTCGTGGGCGAGGAGGAGCAGCCGGACACCGACTGGCTCGCCGAATACCGCGAGCGCGCCCGGCCGTTCCCGGTTGGCCGTACCCTGTTCGTCGATCCCCGGGAGCCGGACGAGCCCGCCGTGGAGATTCCGGAGGGACGGCGCCTCCTGCGCCTGCCCGCCCGCGCGGCTTTCGGCACCGGCAGCCACGAGTCCACGAGCCTCGCCTTCGAGCTGATCGAAGACCTGAATCTTCAGGGCAAGCGGGTGCTCGATGTGGGCACCGGCACCGGCGTCCTCTCCTTCGCGGCCCTGCTGGCCGGCGCCAGCGCCGCCGTGGGCTTCGACCTCGATCCCGCCTCGCCGTTCCACGCGCGGGACAACAGCAGCCTGAACGGCCTCTTTCCCCGGCTCTTCGCCGGCCGCGTGGCCGCGGTCCGCGAGGCCCCGCTCTTCGACCTTGCCCTGGTCAACGTCGTGCCCGAGCAGATCCTCCCCGAGATGCCGGGCATCGTGCGCCGCCTCCGGCCGGAGGGGGAGCTGATCCTCTCCGGCATCCTCGCGGAGCGTGGGCGGCAGGTGCTCGACCGCATGCGAGGTCTGGGCTTCGCCGAGGCCGGCCGCCGCGAGGCCGGCGACTGGGTCGCCTTCCGGGTCGCGCGGGCATGAGCCAGATCACCCTGCTGACCGGTCCGGAGGGCTTCAGAGGGAACGAGCTGCGGGTCGAAGGGGAGCCCTACAAGCACCTCTTCCGCGCGCGCCGCCTGGGAGTGGGAGACCGTCTCCGGGTGGTGGACGGCCAGGGGCGGGCGCGCTGGGCTGAGGTGGCGAAGGTCGACCGCGCCTCGGCGACGCTCGCCCTGGGGGAGCCGGCCCCGGCCGGGGAGCCCGCCTGCCGCCTCGAGCTGCTGATGCCGACCTGCCGCCTCGAGCGGGCTTCCTGGGTGGCCGAGAAGGCGACCGAGCTGGGAGTCTCGGCGATCCGTTTCCTCAACACCGAGCGGGCGCCGCGCCACTTCGGCGAGGGCGCTCTCGGGCGGCTCCGCAGGGTGACGGCCGCGGCGCTCGAACAGTGCCACGGCTCCCGCCTGCCCGAGATCACGGGCCCTCACGAATGGGAGGAGCTCGCCTCCCTCTCCGCCCGCGCCGAGAGCCGCTGGTTCCTGGACACCCAGGAGGCGGTCGCCGATTGGGGACCTCTGGGTAAGACAGGCGCCCTGCTGATCGGTCCCGAGGGCGGGTGGTCGCCCGGGGAGCGCCGGCAGCTCCTCGATGCCGGCTGGCGTCCGATCGGCCTCGGGCCGCGAATCCTCCGTCTGGAGACGGCGGCGGTGGTGGGGGCGGCCATGCTGCTTTTGCGATAATAGAGACCGCCAAATTGACCGCCCGGCCGGTTCGGGCTAGCATCCTTGCAAACTTCGGCTGCGAAGGGAGGCCCTGGTGTCCGAATTCTTCGCCGGTATCCACTGGATCTGGATGAACGGCGGGCTCGTGGAGTTCGAGAAGGCGACGGTGCACGTGCTCAGCCACGCCGTGCACTACGGCTCCGGCGCGTTCGAGGGCATCCGCTGCTACGACACGCCGGAGGGTCCGGCGGTCTTCCGCCTGCGCGAGCACATGCGGCGGCTGGAGAAGACCTGCAAGATCTACCGTATGCCGCTGCGCTTCTCCCGGGCGGAGCTGACGGAGGCGGTGCTAGAGACGATCCGCGCCAACGACCTGGGGGCCTGCTATATCCGCCCGCTGGTCTACCGCGGCTTCGGCCCCTTGGGGGTCGATCCCCTGCGCTCGCCCGTGGACGTCGCGGTCGCCGCCTGGCGGTGGGGGAAGTACCTGGGCGAGGAGGCGGAGAAGGGGGTCGACGTCTGCGTCTCCTCCTGGCGGCGCGTGGCGCCCGACGCCCTGCCCGCCGAGGCCAAGGCCACCGGGAACTACCTCAACGCGCAGCTCGTGAAGATGGAGGCGGTGATCAACGGCTACGCCGAGGGGATCGCGCTCGACGAGGCCGGGTATGTGAGCGAGGGCTCGGGACAGAACCTGTTCCTCGTCCAGGACGGGGTGATGGTGACGCCGCCCTCCACCGCCTCGCTGCTGCCCGGGATCACCCGCGACACGGTCATGACCCTGGCCCGCGACCTCGGCATCCCGGTGCGCGAGCAGGCGGTCACCCGCGGCATGCTCTACATGTGCGACGAGGCGTTCCTCTGCGGCACGGCGGTCGAGGTCACCCCTTTGCGCTCGATCGACAAGTATCCCGTCGGGGACGCGTGCCCGGGCGAGGTCACGCGCCGCATCCAGACCGCGTTCCATGAAGCCGTGACGGGTGCGGGGGGAGACCGGCACGGCTGGCTGACCCCGGTCGCTCCGGCCCGCGATGCGGAGACCGCGGCCGTTTCCTCCAAGTCCCTCCAGGAGTCACCGAGATGAACATCAACGACCTGCTCAAGATCGCGGTCGACCGCAAGTCCTCGGACCTCCACCTCAAGGTGGGGAGCCATCCCGTCATCCGGGTCGACGGCGACCTGATGCCGCTGCCCGAGCTCAAGCGCCTGATGCAGGAGGACACCATCGCCATGGCGTTCTCCATCATGAACGCCCGGCAGAAGCAGCGCTTCAAGGAAGAGCTGGAGCTGGACATCGCCTACCAGGTGCCCGGCCTCGGCCGCTTCCGCTGCAACGTGTTCCAGCAGCGCGGCGCCGTGGGCCTGGTGCTGCGCGTCATCCCGGCGCGCATCCAGACCGTGCGCGAGCTGATGCTGCCGCCGGTCCTGGAGCGCATCTGCGAGGAGCGGCGCGGCCTGGTCCTCTGCACCGGTACGACCGGCTCGGGCAAGTCGACGAGCTTGGCGTCGATGATCGACTACATCAACGGCACCCGCACCGAGCACATCATCACGGTCGAGGACCCTATCGAGTTCCTGCACCGCGACAAGAAGTCGATCGTCAACCAGCGCGAGATCGACGTGGACACGCGCACCTTCTCGGGCGCGCTGCGCGCCGCCCTCCGCCAGGACCCCGACGTCATCCTCGTCGGCGAAATGCGCGACTACGAGACCATCGAGACGGCGCTGTTGGCGGCCGAGACCGGCCACCTGGTCTTCTCGACCCTGCACACCCTGGACGCCACGGAGACGATCAACCGCATCATCTCGGTCTTCCCGCCGCACCACCAGAAGCAGATCCGCATCCAGCTCGCGCAGGTGCTGAAGGCGGTCATCTCGCTGCGCCTGGTGCCGCGCGCCGACGGCGTCGGCCGCGTGCCGGCCGCCGAGATCCTGATCTCGACCGCCTACATCCGCGAGTGCATCGAGAACAAGGAGAAGACCAAGTACATCCGCGAGCAGATCGCCCTCGGCACCAGCCAGTACGGCATGCAGACGTTCGACCAGTCGCTCTACCAGCTCTTCCGCAGCGGCCTGATCACTCTGGACGAGGCGCTCAAGCGGGCGACCAACCCCGACGAGTTCCGCCTCAAGATCCAGGGCGTGCAGTTCACCGCCGACATCTCGCGCGAGCAGATGGAAGAGGCGCTGCACTCGGCGCCCGAGGACGACCTCCTCACCGGAGGATCGCAGTTCGAGATCTAGACCCTCACCCCCCGGCCCCCTCTCCCGCGAGCGGGAGAGGGGGATGTTACGCTACGGACCATGAAGCCTGGCAGACCTAAGGCGAGCCTCAGGCTAGCGGCCGAAACCCAGACAGTAGAGGATTTGGTCGCCCAGGTCTCAGGTGGCGTAGTCCGGGTGCCCGTTTTCCAACGCGGGTTGAAGTGGAAAACGGATGATGTCGTCGCCCTGTTCGACAGCATCTACCGCGGGTACCCGATCGGCTCGATCCTGTTACGGAAAGGGCAAGCCGAGGCCGCCCGAATTCAGGTGGGGCCGCTCTCGATCGATGCTCCGGAGCTAGATGCCGCCCTGTGGGTTGTCGATGGGCAACAGCGCCTCACCGCTCTCACAGCGGGACTCTTGCGTCCGGCTCCGGTCCCGACGACCCCCGAGGACCCATGGGTGGTCTATTTCGACGCCGCGAGTCACGCCTTCCACGCGCCCCCGCGGGACGGCACCCTTCCGTCCACCTGGGTTCCCGTTGCACAGCTCCTCGACGCATCAGCCCTCAGCGAGTGGGTATTCCAGTGGCGGCACGCGAGCGATTCCGCCCTTCGAGCGGATGTCTTTCAGGCTGGGAGGCGGATCCGGGAGTACCGGATTCCGCTGTATGTGGTGGAGACGGATGACGAGGAGAAGCTGCGACAAATCTTCTACCGCATCAACAACTTCGGCAAGAGCCTCCAATGGAAGGATGTCCATGATGCGTTGTTCGGACATCGAGAGGGGCATCTGTCGACTCTCCGAGAGCTGGCCGAGGATCTCCAAAGGCTTGGTATGGGGAGGCCCGAAGAGGACCAGTTGCTGTCCTGTCTACTCGCGTTCAAGGGCTTGGACGTCACTCGTACGATCGACGAGCACTACCGCACGGATGCGGAGGTGCTCGCCGGGGCCGTCCAAGAGGCGCTGCCCGCGATCCGTCGAGTGCTGTCCTTCCTCAAGCTCCATGCGGAGATCCCCCATCTGCGGCTGCTGCCCCGGTCGATCCCGCTCGTGGTGCTGACGCGGTTCTTCGCGCTGTATCCGGAGCCAAAGGCACGGTCTCTGGCCTTGCTCGCGCGTTGGACGTGGCGCCTGCTGCTGGGTGCGGGCTCCTATGCTGAGCGAACGCTCCTGAGGCATGGCGTCACCGCAATCCAGGGAAGGGACGAGGAGGAGAGCGTTCAATCGCTTCTGTCCCTCGTTCCGAAGGAGCGCCGCGATCCATATTTCCTCCCTCGACGGTTCGATGCCCGGGCGGCGGACAGCCGGATCGCCCTTCTCGGCATGGCATCGCTGGGTCCCCTCGACCTGAAGGACGGGAGACCGATCGATATAGCCGAGCTCATCGAGCAACAGGGTGTGGCCGCGTTCCGCCGGATTTTTCCGGGCGAGGACGGGCTCAGCCGGGGGCCAGCGAATCGCCTGCTGCTGGCCGGGTCCGGGGCCGCGCGGAATGACCTCGCCGAGCTTGCCCTCTCACACGGTCGGGAGTCCCCCGTGCTCCTCTCCCATGCCATTTCGTCCTGGGCCGCGGACGCTCTGCTGGCCGGGGATATCGAGGCCTTCTTGCAGGAGCGGAGTGCGGCCGTCGAAGACGCCGTGGACCGTCTTGGAGAACGGCTTGCCGCCTGGTCGAGGAACGATCGACCCTCCATCCGCTATCTGCTGGATCAGGCGGAGCTGGAAGCTTGAGAAGGTCCCTGGACGTCTTTCTGGGAGACATCCTGGTGGGGCGCCTCTCCGAGGACGGAGAAGGGCGTGTCTCTTTCCGCATCTCCGAAGATTACCGGCGTCTGCCATGGAGACCCGTCCTCAGTCAGTCGTTCGAAGACAACCTGTTCAAGGTCTATAAAGGGCGGCGGCGAGAAGAGCTGCCGGCGTTTTTCGCAAACCTCGCTCCGGAGGGCCCCCTGCGGGAGCTGATCGAAAAGAGCCTTCAAATCGCACCAGGCGATCAGATGGCGCTCCTGGAATCTGTCGGAGGGGACCTGCCCGGAGCGGTGGAGCTGCGCCCCAGCGTCGGCGAGCCGGACGATGCCAACGGGAACGGCTTCGATGAGGATCAAGCCCCTCCTGATGCGTCCGACGAGAGCGAACTCCTTCGGTTTTCTCTAGCCGGCGTCCAACTCAAATTCTCGGTGCTCCGCGAAGGCGACAAGCTGATCCTGCCGGTCAAGGAGAAACTTGGAGAGTGGATCGTCAAGTTCGACTCTCCGCGCTTCTCTTACTTGGTGGAAAACGAGCTGGCGATGCTCGAATGGGCTCGTGCGGCGGGATTCGAAGTTCCGGAGTGCCACTTGCAATCAGTCGCCACCCTGTCGCCACCGCTCCGTCGTTATGCCGATCGGGAAGAGCGCGTGCTGGTTATCCGCCGGTATGACCGCGAAGGCGACCGGCGTATCCATCAGGAGGATTTTGCCCAGGTTATCGGACTGCCACCAAGGTTGAAGTACGACCAGATCACCTACGAGAAGCTGGGGAAGCTGGTGAAGGCGATTGTTGGCCCCGAAGCCTATTTCGAATTCGTCCGTCGCTTGGTGTTCGTCGTTGCCTCCGGTAACTCCGATGCCCACCTGAAGAACTGGTCTCTTCTCTATCCAGATGGAGTCGAGGCCAGATTGGCACCGCTCTACGATCAGGTCTGCACCATCGTCTGGCCCGAGGTTTCGCCTGAGCTCTCCTTGAAGCTCGCCGGGCTGAAAGGCTTGAGGCAGGTGGACGAGCGCTCGTTCAGGCGCCTTGCTGAGTCAACGGGGAGTGATTCAGCCCAGACCCTCGCCGTCCTGCACGAATGCCTAGAGAGGATCGCGCGAGCATGGCACGATTCGGTCGCTCCGGAAATCATGCCGGCAGATCACGCGGCTGTGCTCCGCGAGTACTGGGCCGGCGTGCCTCTTCTGAGGCGGCACTTCAAACCGGGATGATTGAGCGCTGTGGCTGATCTGACCTGCTACGACCGTGCCGTCCGCCTCCTGGCGGCCCGTCCCCACTTTCGGGCCGAGTTGGAAGCCAAGCTGGCGCAGCGCGGTTATTTCGAAGAGGAGATCGACGGGGCGCTCGACCGCCTGGCCGCCCAGGGCTACCTGGACGACGCGCGGACCGCCCGCGATTTCGTGGCCCACCGTCAGGAGCGCGAAGCCGAGGGTCGCCTGCGCCTCCGGGCGGAGCTGGCGAAGCGCGGCGCTCCCGAGGAGGCGATCGAGGCGGCCCTGGCGGAGCTCGCCCCGCAGGACGACCTGCCGGCCGCCCGCGAGGCCGCGGAGCGCTGGGCCGGGCGCGGCCGGCGGCCGGAAGACCCGGCGGCCCTGGCCCGCCATCTGGCGCGGAAGGGGTTTTCCCGCCGTGCTATCTTTGCCGTTTTGAACGAGAGCCACGACATCGAGCCGGAGTAGCTCCAGTCATGAAAAGCGCCGACATCCGCAGCAGCTTCATCGAGTTCTTCCGCGAGCGCGGCCATCGCCTCCATCCGAGCGCGCCGCTCGTGCCGCAGGGGGACCCGACGCTGCTCTTCACCAACGCCGGCATGGTGCCGTTCAAGAATTACTTCCTGGGCGCCGAGAAGCCGGCGTCGAAGCGCGCGGTCTCGGTGCAGAAATGCCTGCGCGTCTCGGGCAAGCACAACGACCTGGAGAACGTCGGGCCCAGCCATCGCCATCAGACTTTCTTCGAGATGATGGGCAACTTCTCCTTCGGGGACTATTTCAAGGAAGAGGCCATCCGCTTCGCCTGGGAGCTGGTCACCCAGGTCTGGAAGCTCCCGGTCGACCGGCTCTTCGTCACGGTCTACGAAGAGGACGACGAGGCGCATGAGCTCTGGCGGAAGGTGACGGATCTGCCCGCGGAGCGCCTGTACCGCTGCGGCAAGAAAGACAACTTCTGGGCCATGGGTGAGACCGGTCCCTGCGGCCCGTGCAGCGAGATCTTCGCGGATCTCCATCCGGACCGGCCGGCCGTCTCCTGGGACGAGGGGACCGAGTCCGGGAGGTACGTCGAGATCTGGAACCTGGTCTTCATGCAGTACAACCGGGACGAGCAGGGCAACCTTACGCCGCTGCCCAACCCGTCGATCGACACCGGCGCCGGCCTGGAGCGGGTCTCCTCCGTGCTCCAGGGGGTCGAGTCGAACTACGACACCGACCTCTTCCGCCCGATCCTGGACTCCGCCGCCCATCTCGCCGGCATGACCTATGGAAAGGACCCTGACAAGGACGTGTCGCTGCGCGTCATCGCCGACCACCTGCGGGCGGTCTCGTTCCTGCTCGCCGACGGGGTGATCCCGGGCAACGAGGGGCGGGGATACGTGCTGCGCCGCATCCTGCGCCGGGCGGTCCGCCACGGCATGCGGCTCGGTTTCGAGGAGCCGTTCCTCCACCGGCTGGTCCCGGTCCTCGGCGAGGTCATGGGCTCGGCTTACCTGGAGCTGGCGGAGACGCGCCAGGCTTCGGTGGCCACCATCCAGGCCGAGGAGGAGAAGTTCCTCTCCACGGTGGCCAACGGCGCCCGCCAGGTGCAGACCGAGATCGAGCGCCTGCGCGCCGCGGGGGAGCCGGTCCTTCCCGGCGCCATGGTCTTCCGGCTCTACGACACTTACGGCCTGCCGCTGGAGGTGATCCGCGAGATCGCGGAGGAGGAGCGCTTCCGCATCGACGAGGCCGGCTTCAGCGAGGCCCTGCGCGCCCAGCGCGAGCAGGCCCGCAAGGCCACCCAGGAGGTGCAGAACCGGATGGCCGCCCTGCGCGAGGTGCTGCGCGGGCATGCCGAGCTCGCCGAGACCCGGTTCGAAGGGTACGAGCGCACCGAGATGCTCGACCACCCGGTGGAGGTCGTGCGCCTCGCCACCTGGCGGGACGGCGCTCCGGAGCGGGTCTCGACCCTCATGGAAGGGCAGGCCGGCGTGGCCGTCCTCGCCGAGACGGTCTTCTACGCCGAGTCGGGGGGGCAGGTCGGGGACACGGGCGAGATTCTCTGGGACGGCGGACGCGCCCGCGTGGTCGACACCCAGAAGGACAGCTCGGGCGTCGTCTTCCACTTCGTGGAAGTGGAGAAGGGGCAGCTCTCGCGCCACATGAAGGTCCAGCTCCGCGTGGACCACGAGGCGCGCCTGGCCACGCAGCGCAACCACACGGCCACCCACCTGCTCCACGCCGCGCTTCGCCAGGTGCTCGGCAAGAGCGTGCGGCAGGCGGGCTCGCTGGTGGCCCCGGACCGGCTGCGCTTCGACTTCACCTACCATCGCGCCCTCTTCCGCCAGGAGGTGGAGCAGGTCGAGGACCTCGTCAACGAGTGGATCCGCCGCGCGGTCAATACTGAATTCGTCGTGCGGAGCTACCAGGAGGCGGTGGCCGCCGGCGCCATGGCGCTCTTCGGCGAGAAGTACGGGGAGCGGGTGCGGACCGTCGGCGTCCCCGGCTTCAGCCTGGAGCTCTGCGGCGGCTGCCACGTGCGCAACACGGGCGAGATCGGTTTCTTCCTGATCGAGTCCGAGCGCGGCGTCGCCTCCGGGGTGCGCCGGATCGAGGCGTTCACGGGCGCCAACGCCTTGGCGGAGGTCCGGCGCCAGCGGACGGCCTACGACGAGCTGACCACGCGTCTGGGCATCCGCTCGGGCGACTTCGACCAGCAGCTCCAGAGGGCGGAGCAGCTCCGCCAGCGCCAGAGCGAGCTGGAGCAGGAGATGAAGCGCCTGCGCATGCAGCTCGTCTCCGGCGCTCCCGCGGCCAGCGACGAGGAGATGATGGTCGACGGCATCCGGGTGGTCGCGCGGGAGGTGCCGCCGGCCCCGTCCAACGAGCTGCGCGACATGGCGGACACCTTGCGCTCCAAGATCGGCTCGGGCGTGGTGGTGATCGGCGCCCGCGGCGACGGCAACGTCAGCCTGGTGGCGGCGGTCAGCAAGGACCTCACCGCCCGGGTCAAGGCCGGCGAGCTGGTCAAGCGGCTGTCGGCCATCGTGGGCGGCGGCGGAGGCGGCCGTCCCGACTTCGCCCAGGCCGGCGGCAAGGAGCCGGAGAAGCTCCCCGCGGCGCTGGCCGCGGTCCAGGACGCCGTGCGCGAGCAACTGGCGCGGTAGGCCCCTCACCCCCCTGGCCCCCCTCTCCCACCCCCTCCCTTCCGACCGGGAGAGGGGGGAACTCAGACGTCTCGTTTTTCTCCCCTCTCCCGGCAGGGTGGGAGGGGAGAGGGGCCGGGGGTGAGGGGCCCCTATTTGCAATTTCCTATACATCCGCTAAGATAGCCCCCAGCCGCTAAGCAGCAGCATCAGTACGTAGCAGGATCGCGGCACGAACTCGGGATCCTCGTTGGGGCGAACCTCATGAAGAGAGGCGTCTGTGCCTTCCTCATTGCCGTACTGTTCGCGCCTCTCGCCTGGGCGGAGGTCAAGATCGGTGTCGGTCCGGACGGCCGCAAAGTCATCTACAACGAGTCGCTGGGTCAGCGCGCCCGCCGGCTGTCCAACAAGCTGGCCGTCGTTCCCGATACCGACCTCGAGCCGCTGATCGAGCAGCACAGCCAGGCCCAGAGCCTCGATCCCAAGCTGGTTCGCGCCGTGATCCAGGCGGAGTCCGGGTACAACCGGCGCGCCCTCTCCAACAAGGGGGCGATGGGCCTGATGCAGCTCATGCCGGCCACGGCGAGCTTCCTGCGGGTGCGCGACCCCTGGGACGCCAGCGAGAACCTGCGCGGCGGCACGGCCTACCTGCGGGGATTGATCGACCGGTTCTCCGGCCGCCTGGAGTGGGCGGTCGCCGCCTACAACGCGGGTCCGGGGGCGGTCGAACGGTACGGTGGCATCCCCCCCTACCGGGAGACCCGCGAATACGTCCGCCGGGTCCTGGCGCTGTACAAGGGAGAGGACGTGCAGCTCCCCACCGCAGGCCGCCGTCCCACGCCGGAAGCCCCGAAAAACTTCCGCAAGCCTCGCATCATTCGCAACAGCGACAACCAGATCGTGATCACGACGGCGATCCGGTAGACGTGCCCGGGTCCCGCCTTTTCCCGGCGGTGGCATAGAATGCCCCGGACGCGGACGTCCGCGCTTTCGCCGATGCTCAACCTTCCGAACCTTCTGTCGATCTTCCGGATCCTCCTGGTCCCGCCTCTGGTGGTCGTCCTGCTCACCAAGTTCGAGGACAAGGAGTGGTGGGGCCTCGGCCTGTTCCTGCTCGCCGCGGTCATGGACTTCTTCGACGGCTTCCTGGCGCGGCGGCGCAAGCAGGTGACCCGCCTGGGCACGCTGCTCGACCCCGCGGCCGACAAGATCCTGGTCTCCGCGGCCTTCATCTCCCTGGTCGAGCTCGACCCCACGGTCGTGCCGTCCTGGATGGTCGTGGTGATGATCGCCCGCGAGTTCGCGGTGACCGCGCTGCGCAGCTTCGCCGCCGCTGAAACCCTGGTGATCCCCGCCGGGCTCTCCGGCAAGGTCAAGACCATCGTCCAGATCGTCTCGATCGCCCTGCTCATCATCTACAACCAGCTCGGCGAGTTCCGGCACCTGGCCCCGATCTCCCTGTGGGCCGCCATGCTGGTGACCGCCTACTCCGGCATCGAGTACTTCGTTCGCTTCGGCCACCTCATCCTGCGGGGAGAGGTACCGAGCTCCCTTCCTCCCCCTTCTTCGAGGCCCTGAATGAAGCTGTCTCTTCTGCAGCGGCTCGCGATGTTCGCGCGGCACCGCTACCGCACGGTCTTTGTCGCCTTCGCCATCCTGGTCGTCCTGTCGGTCCTCCTCGCGTCGCGGCTCAGCTTCAATACGGACATGTTGAGCCT
The DNA here is from genome assembly GCA_036380715.1 of Thermoanaerobaculia bacterium. Taxonomy (GTDB): domain Bacteria; phylum Acidobacteriota; class Thermoanaerobaculia; order Multivoradales; family UBA5704; genus UBA5704. The sequence goes on from DASVEF010000207.1 coordinate 41,414, forward strand.
CCTGCCGCAGGAAGACCCGGCGGTGCGCACTTACGTGGAGACTCTCGAGGATTTCGGCAGCACCACCTTCCTGCTGGTGGCGATCCGCATCCCGGAAGGCGCGGTGGTCGATCCGTATGAGACTCTGGCCGACCGCCTCGCCGAGCGGCTGACGCGCCTGCCCGAGCTGAAGAGCGTGCAGCACCGGATCGGCGAGCCCCAGGAGTTGCTCGAGACGTTCTATCCCAAGGCGCTCCTCTTCCTCGACGACGCCGGCCGGAAGAGGGTCGAAGAGCGGCTCTCCGATCCGGGAATCCAGCGCCATGCGAGCGAGCTCCGGCGTCAGCTCACCACCCCTCAGGGCCTGGCCGCGAAGGAGCTGCTCCGGATGGACCCGTTCGGTCTGTCCGACGTGTTCCTCGGACGCCTCCAGTCCTCCCGCGGCAGCCTCAGGGTCGATTGGACGAGCGGCTACTACCTTTCCGGCGATCACCGCCTGCTGCTGATCCTGGCCGAGCCGGTGCGGCCGCCCCAGGACATCGAGTTCGTGGAGCGCCTGGCTGTCGAGGTGGATCGCGTCATCGCGGAGGGGAAAGGAGAGTGGGAAGAGATCGCCGGACCCGGGATGAAGGCGCCGGAGGTGGTCGTCGGCGGGCCCCACTTTACGGCTCTGGGCGACGCCGCGCTGATCCGCAAAGACATGCTTCTCAACCTCGGCACCGCGGTGCCCAGCGTGCTGCTGTTCTTCTGGTTCACCTTCCGGCGGCCGGGCACCCTGATGTACGCGCTGCTGCCGATGATCGCCGGTCTGGCTCTCACCTTCGGCTTCGCCGAGCTGGCGGTCGGCTCGCTCAGCTCGGCGACGAGCGTGGTGGCGGCGCTGCTGGCCGGCCTGGGAATCGACTTCGTGATCGTCTCGTACGGGCGCTACATCGAGGAGCGGCAGCGGGGGGCGAGCCTGGATGAGGCGCTGCTCGCCATGACGGGCTCCAACGGCCGCGCCGTGCTGGTGGGAGCGGTCACTACGACCGTCACGTTCTGGGCGTTCATCTTCACCCGGTTCACCGGCCTCCGTCAGATGGGGCTGCTCACCGGCACCGGCATCCTCTTCTGCGTGCTCTCGGTCTTCCTGCTGCTGCCGGCCATGCTGGCCTGGGGCGAGGACCACCACAGCCGGCGGAAGACGCAGCCGACCCTCTTCCTCCACAGCTTCGGGTCCGAAGGGCTCATGCGGCTCTCCCTATGCCATCCGGGGGTGACCTGCCTGATCGGTGTGGCGATCACCCTGGCCATGCTGGCTCTGGCGGTCAATATCGAGTTCGACGAGAGCATGAAGACGATGCGGCCGAAGGGGAACCGGGGCATCGACGTGGCCGAGGAGGTGGGCAAAAAGTTCGGCTCCGGCTTCGACTCGATGATGGTGATCCTCACCGGCGACACGCCCGAGGAGGTCGTCGAGCTGTCCGGGCGGGCGGCGCACGGGGCGCAGCGCATGGTCGATACCGGCACGCTCTACGGCTTCAGCGGCGTGACCTCGCTGATCCCGCCGCCTTCGCAGCAGCGGGAGGCGCTCGCCTGGATCGAGCGGGAAAGGGACGGAGCCCTCGACCTCGAGCGCATCCGCGCCACGTTCGCCCGCGCGACCGCCGCGGAAGGGCTGCGCGCCGAAGGCTTCGCGCCGGGGCTCGACCTCCTGGCCGAGGCCGTCAGTCTCCAGGGCCCGGTCGGCTACGAGAGCTTTCAGGGCAGCCCGCAGACCCGGCTCCTCCTGGAGCGCTATCTGCGGAAGACCGACCGCGGCTGGAAAGGAGCCGTCTATCTCTATCCGCTGGACAACCGCTGGCGCCGCGAGCCGCCGCCGGACGCTCTCCATCTGGTCCAGAAGCTGGGACCAAAAGCAGCCCTCTCCGGCACCAACGTGGTCAACCAGCGGGTGCGCGCGCTGGTGCTGGAGGACGCCTGGTTCGCCGGCGTGATCGGCGTGGTCCTGGTCGCGGCGCTCATCTGGATGGATTTCCGCAGCCTGACGCGCACTCTCGCCTCCCTGGCCCCGTTGACCGTGGGGCTCATCTGGATGGTGGGAGCCATGGTGCTGGTGAACACTCCGATGAACTTCATCAACATCTTCGTGACCACCATGATCATCGGCATCGGGGTCGACTACGGAGTCCACATCCTGCACCGGTTCCAGGAGGTGCAGGACTTTCCGCGGGAGCGGTTCGAGAAGGGGATCGTCGAGACGGGCAAGGCGGTGGTAGCGGCGTCCGTCTCCACGATCTTCGGCTTCGGCTCGATCATGTTCTCGCACTATCCCGGGTTGCAGTCCACGGGCAAGGTGGCGATCCTGGGCGCGGTTACGACCTGCCTCGTCACGATCACGCTGGTGCCGGCGATCCTGAGCTGGCGCTACGAGAAGAGGCGGAAGAAAGGGATTCCGGTGGACCGACTGGAGGCGGCGTAGCTCAGCTCGCCCGCCCGGCCACATCTTCCACAGCCGCGGCCAGCTCCTCCGGGACCTCCTCCTGGAGGAAGTGGCCCGCCTCCGTGCGCGTGACCACGGCCTGTGGGAAGTCGCGCTCGTGCCGCCGCAGGGCGCGGCCGAGGATCGGGTCCCGCGTCCCCCAAACCAGGGCCATCGGCCCCGCGAACGACCGCAGCCATTCCTCGCCCCGGCGCAGCGCCTCGACGCTCTCATGGTCCGGGCCGTTGGGCACCATGCGCGCCAGCGCCAGAGGGGTGACGCGGTCTTTCCATCCCCGCAGCGGCCAGCGGTAGGCGCGGGCCACCTCGCCGCGGATCGAGCGCCTGTCTCCCTGAATTCTCCAGAGCACGTTCTGCGGGAACCCGAGGCCGCGGAACACCAGGTCGCTGACGACCGGCAGGCGCGCGAATCTGTGGAAGGCGGTCCCCCGGGGGTGGCTGGGGAGGGTGACCGCGGTGTTCCCCAGGACCACGCCGGCGATCCGGTCCGGAAGGCGCGCTCCCACCTGCGCCGCGATCGGGCCTCCCCAGTCCTGACCCACGAGGATGATCCCGCGGAGGTCCAGGCTCTCCACGAGCTCGGCGATGGCCCTCCCATGCCGCTCGACCGAATGGTCCTCCATCCGTGGCAGGCGGTCGGAGAACCCGAGCCCGAGCAGGTCCGGAGCCACGCAACGGAACGAGGGAAGCAGGGCGATCACCTTGCGCCAGAGGAAGCTCCAGGTCGGATTGCCGTGGAGCATCAGCACCGGCCGCGCCGCCGGGTTCCCCTGATCGACGAAGTGGATCGTTCGCCCGGCGTCCGGCCCCTCCTGAAGGGTGTACACGGCGCGCCGGAACGGGAGCTGGCGCGCGATGAAGTCGGGGAGGGATGGGACGAGGACCATGACCTCTATCCTATCCGCGCCGGAGGCCCCTCACCCCCCGGCCCCCTCTCCCACCCCCTCCCTCCCGACCGGGAGCGGGGGAGAACAGCTAGACAATCCAGTCTT
>DASVEF010000208.1:0-16026 GCA_036380715.1 Thermoanaerobaculia bacterium
TGGATGAAGCCAGACCCAGGAGATGACTTCCATGTCCACCGAGACCCTCGCCTGCAACGGCATCGACGGAGCCACCGGGCGACCTCTGCTGCCGGACCTCACTGTCGAGGACGTCGCCCGCATCGCCCAGGGGTTCGCGCCCGAGCCCTCTCACCTGAACGAGCTCCGCTACCGCCGCGATGCCGGCGCCTCCCACTTCGGAGTCGCGGAGGGGGTCGATCCCAAGGACTTGGCCCAGACCGGATGGGGCGTGGTCTTCGCCCAGGCCGACGGCGACAGGGTGGACGCCATCCGGGAGGCCCTCGGCGAGCTGCTGGCGCACCGCAGGTCGCAGGCGGGGGAGCGCTACCGGGAGTACGCCGGTGAGAATGGGTACAAGGCGGGGGAGTCGAAGCCCAAGTTCCTGGCCCGCCACGGCGCAGGCCCCGGGCCGGTGGACCCGGACAAGGTCCCCTACTATCTCCTCCTGGTGGGCTCGCCGGAGTCGATCCCCTACCGCCTGCAGTACCAGCTCGACGTGGCCTATGCGGTGGGGCGCCTGTGGTTTGACAGCCTCGACGACTACGCCGCCTATGCCCGCTCGGTGGTGGCGGCGGAGACGGGCGCGGTGCGGCGTGGGCGGGGCATCTCCCTGTTCGGCGTGCGCAATCCCGACGACCGCGCCACCCAGCTTGCCGCCGCCGAGCTCCTCCTGCCACTGGGGGAGGCGCTCGCCGCCGCCCATCCGGGCTGGTCGGTCGAGACGCGGGTGGGGGAGCAGGCGCGCAAGGCGGATCTGGCCGGCGTCCTCGCCAACGCCGACTCCAGAGATCCGGCGCTCCTCTTCACCTCCAGCCACGGCATGGGGTTTCCCGCGGACGATCCGCGCCAGATCCCCCACGGAGGAGCCCTTCTCTGCCAGGACTGGCGAGGCCCGAAGGAAGGAGCCGGCCACCCCATTTCCGAGGCGGACTACTTCAGCGCGGACGACGTGACGGCCGACGCCCGGCTGCACGGCCTGGTGAGCTTCCACTTCGCCTGCTACGGCGCCGGCACACCGCAGAGCGACGACTTCTCCCACCGCGCCGGCGCGGAACGCCGGGAGATCGCGCCGCGCCCCTTCGTGGCCCGCCTGCCGCAGCGCCTCCTCAGCCATCCTCGCGGCGGCGCCCTGGCGGTCGTGGGACACGTCGACCGCGCCTGGGGCTACTCCTTCGGCTGGCCCGGCGCCGGCCGCCAGCTCACAGTCTTCACCTCGGCCCTGAAGCGGCTCCTCGAAGGGCATCCGCTGGGCTCCGCCCTGGAGCCCTTCCACCAGCGTTATTCGGAGCTGGCCGCAGACCTCAAGGAGACGCTGGAAGCGGTCGAATCCGGCATGCAGCCCGACCCGGCCGAGCTGGCAGGGCTGTGGACGGCCACCCACGACGCCAAGAACTACATCATCCTCGGCGACCCCGCCGTGCGCCTGGCGGTGTGAGCCCTCACCCCCTAACCCCCTTCTCCCACCCCCTCCCTTCCTTCCGGGAGAGGGGGAACACGCCGCGCTGTTGTCCTTCTCCCCCTCTCCCGGTTGGGCGGGAGGGGATGGGAGAGGGGGCCGGGGGTGAGGGTCCTTGAATACGTGCCGTGAGAACGGTACGCTGAGGTTTATCTGTGACCGAAAACCAGATCACACGCGAGCGCTGGCGCCGCATCGAAGCGGTGCTCGACGAGGCTCTGGAGCTGCCCGCGGAGGAGGTGCCCGCATTCCTCGACCGCGCCTGCTCCGGGGATGAGGCGCTGCGGGCGGAGGTGGAGGCGCTCCTCCACGCCGACCGCGGGGCCGGCGGATTCCTAGAGACTCCGGCGGCCGACCTCGTCAGCACCCTGGCCGACGACCGGGAGGACAACTCCCCGGCCGCCAGGCTGGAGGGGCGGTCAATCGGTCCTTACCACATCGTGCGCCGCATTGGAGCGGGAGGCATGGGCGTCGTCTACCTGGCCCGCGACGAACGGCTCCAGCGCACCGTGGCTCTGAAGCTGCTCCCGGTCGACTGGGGAGGCGGCATTGCCTCCCGCGATCGCTTCCTGCGCGAGGCGCGCCTGGTCTCGGCCCTGGACCACCCCAACATCTGCACCCTTCACGACATCGGCGAGACCGACGACGGGCGCCTGTACCTGGTGATGGGCTACTACCAGGGCGAGACCCTGCGCGAGAAGCTCGACCGCGGTCCGCTCCCGGTGACGGAGGCCGTGGACCTGGCCATCCAGGTAGGGCGCGGCCTGGCCCGCGCCCACGAAGCGGGGATCATCCACCGCGACATCAAGCCGGCCAACGTCATCGTCACGGAGCACGGAGAGGCCAAGATCCTCGACTTCGGCATCGCCAAAGGCACCGGCGAGGCCGGCCTGACGCGTCCGGGCAGCTCCCTGGGGACACCGGCCTACATGTCCCCCGAGCAGGCCGCGGGCCGCCCGGTGGACGCCCGCACCGACGTCTGGTCGCTGGGAGTGATGCTCTACGAGATGATTGCCGGCCGCCGGCCGTTCACCGGGGAGAACGCGCAGGCGCAGATCCACGCCATCCTCGAACGGCAGCCCGAGCCGCTGAGCCAGGGCCGCCCCCGCCCCGACGTCCCGGCCGTCCTGGTCCGCGCGGTGCAAAAGGCGCTGGCGAAGGACCCCGGCCAGCGCTACCCGAGCGTCAACGAATTCATCGCGCACCTCACGGCCGGCACCGGGCCGCACGCGCTGGCCGCCGCCGTCCACCGGCGGCACTGGTGGACGCTGGCCGCCGCGGGGTTGCTGGTGGTGGCGCTGGTCGGCCTGGCGAGCTGGTGGGGCCTGCGCGGATCCCGCGGGCGCGCGGCCACCGGAGCCGGCGCGGAGGCGCCGGCGAACCCGGAAGGCCCGGCGGCCGTGCCGGTGGTGGGCGTGCTGCCTTTCGCCAACCGCACCGGCGACGCAACCCTCGACTGGTACGGCGAGGGCGTGGCCCGCCTGGTGCGCGATTCCCTGTCCTCCTCCCGGCACCTGCAGGTGGCCTCGGCGGCGCGCGCAGATCCCCTGGCCACCGTCGCCGGCGAGGCGGAGCGCACCCGCCGCGCCGCCAAGGACGGCATCACGGTCCTGCTCAGCGGCGAGATCCTGCCCGGCAAGCAGGGCTTCATCCTGGCCGCCCGCTGCGTCGAAACCGGCAGCGGGCGCCAGCTCGCCGCCAGCCGCTTCGACGGCCTCACGCCGAAGGACCTCCTCCAGGCCTCCGACGAGATCGCCCTGCGGGCGAGGAAGGGCCTGAACGTGCCGCCGGCCGAGGCGGTCGACGTCTTCACCGCCGACTTCGCGGCGGAGAATCCGCAGGCCTATGAGGCCTATGTCATTGGGCTGCGGGCGTTCTCGGCGAAGAAGTACGACGAAGCGGAGAGGGCCTTTTCCAGGGCGCTGGAGCAGGCGCCAGGCTTCACCATGGCGCGGTACCGCCTGGCGCACACCCTGGCGGCGACCAGCCGCACCGACGAAGCTCTCACCGAGATCCGCCAAGCGCTGTCCGAGGCCGATCGCCTTCCCGATCGGGAGGCGCGCTACGTTCGAGCCCTCGAGGCGTACATCTCCCGCCGCTACGAGGACGCCATCCAGGCCTATCGGGGAATCACCGAGCGGTTCCCGTACGAGAGCGAGGCCCACTATTTCCTCGCCATCCTGCTCAAGAGCACCCGCCGCTACGACCAGGCCCTGGCGCACATCAGCATTCTCCTCCGCCTGGAGCCGGACGAGCCGAGCCTCTGGGACCTCTCAGGGGAGACTCACCTGGCCCAGGGAAACCTGTACCAGGCCGTGCAGGACTTCGAGCGTTTCCTCGCTCTCGATCCCGGCAGCGCCGAAGGACACAAGCTGCTGGGCGACGCCTATCGCGCGCAGGGCGAGCTCGCCCTGGCGGCCGACTCCTACACGAAGGCGCTGGACCTCGATCCCCAGCTCCACAGTGCGACCGTGGCGATGGCCGTGACCGACGCTCTGCGCGGCGAGCGCCCCGCGGCGGAGAAGCGGCTGGGCGCGCTGGTGACCAACACCGCCGCGGCCCCCCGCGACCGCCTGGACGCCCTGTTTGAGCTCGCCTCCTTGCTGCGTTCCGAGGGCCGCTTTCGCCGGGCGGTGAAAACACTGGCGTCTCTGGAGGACCTCCTCGCCGCGGAGAAAGTGCGGGAGGCGCTGGCGCTCTCCATCCGCGGGACGTCGCTGCTGGAGCTCGGCGAGCCCTCCTCGGCCCGACCCCTTCTGGAAGAAGCCGTCCGGCGCTCGCCCCCCTCCAAGCCGCCGACCCGGTACCTCTTCGCCCGCGGCCTCCTCGAGATCCACGAGCGGGGCGCCGGCGATCTGGAGAGGACGGTGGGGCAGATCGCCGAGCTGGCGCTGCCTGCCAACGACCCGGATCGGACCGAAGAAAAAGCGGCGGCCTGCTTGCGGGGGATGGAGGACCTCGCGGCCGGGCGGCCGCAGGAGGCGATCGCCGAATTCTCCAAAGCTGTCTCCCTGGAGGGCGAAGAGTACGTCAGCTACAGGCTCTGGCTTGCCCGCGCCTATGTGGCTGCCGGCCGGCTGCCGGAAGCTCTGGCGGCCGCGCACGAAGCGGCGCGGCCGACCGGCCAGGTCAAGCCGCGCCTCGACCTGGAGCTCGACCGGGTCCGCGCCCTGCTGGTGCTGGCCCAGGCGCACAAGGCCATGGGGCGCCCTGCCGAGGCCTCCGCCCTTGCCAGACAGTTCCTCGAACGCTGGCAAGGGGCGGATTCCAATCTGCCGGACCTCGTCGTGGCGCGCCGCCTGGCTGCCGGTTGACGAGGCCCATGAGCGAGCACGTCCGCCCGCCTCCCGGCGCCTCCGAGAATCGATCACGGCTTCGGCGGGTCGACCAGCGCACCCGGAGGCTCCATGTCGAAGTCGAAGCACTCGCTCCCGGTTGTCGTTTCGGCCTCGCTGGTCGGGTCCTGATCCTGAGCCTGGGAGGTTTCAGAGGTCTCGAGGTTCTCGTCGTCTCGCATCGCTTTCTCCTTTCGTGTCGTTCGGTCCTCATCCCTGTTGAACGCAGTCTGCGGAAAAACCGGCCACGCTATCCGGCAGGCGGCGGCAAGCGGCCTCTTCCGTCCGTTCTGTCCGGTTCTTCCGCTCTTCTGCGTTTCCCTGGATAGGAATGTCCCTGGGAGCTGATCATGAACCCAAACGCCATCTACGCCGAGCTCGAGGTCGGCCTCCACCGGCTGGCGGCCGAGGCCTATCAGGTTGAGCTGCGCTTCACCGACCCTTCCAATGAGGCCGAGGTGCCGCCGGGGAAGGGGCCGGCGGCCTTCGATCTCGCGGAGCTGCTGACCCTGCAGCAGGATTCCCGGGCCTATGGGGAGGCCCTGGCCGCCCAGGTCTTCGCGGACGAGCGGGTGCGCGGCCTTTATGGCCGGGTCAAGACCGCAGTCGAGGCGAACGGCCGTCTCCTGCGGCTGCGCCTGCTGGTGGGCCCCACCGCTCCGGAGCTCAACGGCGTGCGCTGGGAGCTGCTCCGCGATCCGGACAGCGGAGCGCCGCTCGCCATGTCGGAAAAAACGCTCTTTTCGCGCTTCATGGTCAGCCAGGACTGGCGGCCGGTGAAGCTCCATCGCAAGGCGGCGCTCCGCGCCCTCGTCGCCGTCGCGGCCCCTTCCGATCTCGCGAGCTACAGCCTGGCGGACGTGAACCGCGACGGCGAGATCGTCCGCGCCCAGGAGGGGCTCGGCAACATCCGGTCCACCGTGCTGGGCCGCGAGGAGCCGCTGACCCTGGAACGCCTCGCCGCAGGATTGCGCGAAGGCGCCGACGTCCTCTACCTGGTCTGCCACGGAATCCTCGTCCGCGGCCAGGTCCCCTGGCTCTTCCTCCAGGACGACGAGGGCAAGGTCGCCCGTGTCGAAGGCGCCGCGCTGGCCGAGCGCCTGGCCGAGCTGCCGGAGCCGCCGCGCCTCGTGGTCCTCGCCTCCTGTGAGAGCGGCGGCACGGCGGACGGCGCCACCCAGGCGGCGCTGGCGCCGTGCCTGGCCGAGGCCGGCGTGGCCGCGGTGGTCGCCATGCAGGGCCGGATCACCATGGAGACGGTCAAGAAGGCGATTCCCGCCTTCTTCTCCGAATTGGGGAAGGACGGCCAGATCGACCGCGCCCTCGCCGTGGCCCGGGGCATGGTGCGCGATCGGCCCGACGCCTGGATGCCGGCGCTCTACCTGCGGCTCAAGAGCGGTCGTCTCTGGTACGAGCCGGGCTTCGCGGGCGAAGAGGACCCGCTCAAGAGGTGGCGGTCGATCGCCAGCAGCGTCCGCCAGGGCCGCTGTGTGCCGATCCTCGGCCCCGACGTGGGCGAGCACCTCTACGGTACCGCCCGCGAGCGCGCTGACCGTCTCGCCGCGGCGCACGGCTTTCCCCTGGAGCCGCACGACCGCTCGGACCTCGCCAAGGTCGCCCAGTACCTTGCCGTCACCCAGAGCCGCCAGTACGCCCGCGACGCCGTGGCCGAGCAGCTCAAGGCCGAAGTCCGGCGGCGTCACCACCCCGACTTGGCGGACGAGCCCAGGATCTTCGAGACGATCGTCAAGCGCACCCAGGGAGAGGCCGGGGAGGACGACCCGTTCCACATCCTGGCCGGCCTCGGAGCTTCCATCTACGTCACCGCCGGCGCCGATCCCGTGCTCCTCCTCTCCCTCGCCGCCGCCGGCCGCAAGCCGAAGCCGCTCTACTGCAGGTGGCGCAAGACCCGCGACAACCATCCCGCCGAGCCGCCCTACGAAGGAGCGCCGCAGCCGGAGAGCCCGGTCCTCTACTATCCCTTCGGCGTTTCGCGCAAAGGGGAAGAGGACTCGCTCGTCCTGACCGAGGACGACTACCTCGATTACCTCATCGCCGCCGCCGACTACAAGCTGATCCCCACGGTGGTACGCGGCACCCTGGTCCGCAGCTCCCTGCTCTTCCTGGGCTTCACCCTCGACGACCTGGCGTTCCGCGTCCTCTTCCGGCTGATCATGTCCCTCGACGGCAGCAGCCAGCTCGGCGACTTCGCCCACGTCGGGGTGCAGGTGGACCCCGAGGCCCACAGCCTGACCGACGTGGAGCGCGCCCGCGAGTACCTGGAGGAGTACTTCGGCGCTGGCCGCGACGCGCCGCGGATCGACATCTACTGGGGCAGCGCCGCCGACTTCCTCAAGGAGCTGCGGGATCAGCTCGCCACGGCCGCCGCCGAGGAGGCTGCGCCAGCGGCCGAGGAGACCGAAGATGAATGGGTCAGCGTTGCCTGAGGCCGTGCCCGCCCTCACCGGTCCCAACCCGTTCGTCGGCCCGCGGCCGTTCGAGCTGGGCGAGCGGCTCTACGGCCGAGAGCGTGAGATCGGCGAGCTTCACTTCCGGCTGAACGCCGAGCGCATCGTGCTGCTCCATTCGCCGTCGGGAGCGGGCAAAAGCTCGCTCGTGCAGGCGGGCCTGCTGCCGCTCCTCGGCCGCTCGTTCGATGTCTGGGGACCCACCCGGGTCAACGCCGAGCCGGCGGGCGCCCCCAACCGCTACGTGCTGAGCGCGATCCAGGGATTCGAGGAAGGCGTGCCCGAGAAGCTGCGCCGGCCGGTCGAGGTGCTCGCCGGGCAGACCCTGGCCGGCTACTTCGAGAAGCGTCCGCGGCGGCGGTCGGCGCCGCAGAACGTGGTTCTGCTCTTCGATCAGTTCGAAGAGATCCTGACCGTCGATCCGCTGGCGGTGGAAGCCAAGCACACGTTTTTCGATCAATTGGGCGAGCTGCTGCGCGACCCGCGGGTCTGGGCTCTCTTCGCCCTGCGCGAGGACTACCTGGCGCCCCTCGATCCTTACGCCCGGCAGGTGCCCACCCATCTCAAGAACCGCTTCCGCATCGACCTCCTGGGTCTCGCCGCCGCCCGCGAGGCCATGGTGGAGCCGGCGCGGCAGGGCGGCCGCGAGTTCCCGGCGGTCGACGAGCTGGTGCACGACCTGGCGACGATGAAGGTGCAGCAACCGGACGGCACGTTCGTCGAAGAGGCCGGCCGGCACGTCGAGCCGGTGCAGCTCCAGGTGGCCTGCCGCCGGCTGTGGGACGCGATGCCTCCGGAAGATCTGTCGATCGAGGCCGAGGACCTGGAGCGCTTCGGCGACGTAACCGAGGCGCTGGCAGCCTACTACGCGGACTCGGTGGCGCGGATCGCCGCCGGCGACCCTGCCCGCGAGCGGGCGATCCGTGACTGGTTCGGCGAGGCGCTGATCACCGCCGGCGGCATCCGCGGCCAGGTGCTGCGCGAAGCCGAAGCGAGCGGCGGCTTGGCCAACGAGCTGATCGACCGGCTCCGCGGTACGCACCTGGTGCGGGCGGAGGGGCGCGCCGGCGCCACCTGGTACGAGCTCGCCCACGACCGGCTGATCGAGCCGGTGCAGAGCGACAACGCCATCTGGAGGGAGAAGCACCTCGCCGACATGCAGCGTCGGGCCGCCCTCTGGGAACGGCAGGGCCGGCCGCCGGGATTGCTCCTGGCCGGCCTGGAGCTCGCGCAAGGGGAGCGCTGGGTGACGGAGCACGAGACGCAGAGCACCGAGGCCGAGCGCAGGTTTATCGGCGAGTCGCGCAAGGCGCAGAAGATCGCCGCGCAGGAGCGCCGGCAGGCGCAGCGCATCCGGCGGCTGGCGGTGGCGGCGACAATCATCGGGGTGCTCGCGCTGGTTGCCTGTGGCTTTGCCGCCAGGCAGTGGCAGAAGGCGGCAGACCAGAGGCAAGAAGCGGAGACCCAGGCGGAGAGGGCGCAAGACGCGCAGCGGGACGCGGTAGAGAAGACGCGGATTGCGGTAGGCGAGCGCGACAAAGCCAAGGAGGAGAGAGAGGCTGCGGCGAAGGCAAGACTCGAGGCGGAAAAACAGAAGGGGATTGCTGAACAGGAAAGCCGCAACGCGAAGGAGCAGGAGAGCAGGGCGCAGTCCGCTCGGCAGGAGGCCCAACGGGCGTTGGCGAACGTCCATCTCCAAAAAGCCGAGACGCTGACCGCGGAGGGCCGTTTCGCCCTGCGCTCGCAGGCCCCTGAAACGCGGGAGGTCGAGATCACCCGGCGCAGTGAAGCTCTCGCCCACTTGGCGCAGGCGGTCCGTTTCGACCCCGAGAATTCGGCGGCGCGAAGCCTGGTTTTCCTGCTGCTCCTCGACGAGGGCTACCCCAAGCCGCGCGTCCCCCTGCTCGATGAAAACGGCCATGAGGAATCGAGGACGTTCCTGGGCTCCACATCGTTGAGCGCGGATGGCCAACGCCTGGTGACGGCAAACATGAACAATAGGGTGCGCCTCTTTGATACGTCAACGGGCAAGCTCTTGTGGGCGCACCAGCATCGCGCCGCCGTCAAATCTTTGTCGATCAGTCCCGACGGCCGGCGTGTGGTGACCGGGGGTGAGGATTTCACGGCGCAGGTCTGGGATGCGGCAACGGGCAGAGCCTTGGGCAGGCCGGTGCCCCATCACGGGATTGTCAGCGCGGCGTCGTTCAGCCCGGACGGCCGGCGGATCCTGACCGCCTCCTGGGACGGCACGGCGCGGCTGTGGGACACGTCGACCGGGAGTCCGGTCGGCAAGCCGCTGCGCCACGAGATAGCCGTCGATTCCGCGTCATTCAGTCCGGAGGGCCGGCGGGTGGTGACAGTGTCCGGCAATGCGGCGCGGTTGTGGGATGCGTCGACCGGAAAGCCGATCGGCAAGCCGCTGAGCCACACGATGGCCGTCCATTCCGCGTCATTCAGCCCGGATGGCCGGCAGGTGATTACGGCGTCGGAAGACGGCACGGCACAGTTGTGGGATGCGTTGACGGGCAGGCCGAGGAAGCCTCTGCCGCATCAGTGGCCCGTCGGCTTCGCATCGTTCAGCCCGGATGGCCGATGGGTGGTGACGGCGTCCGCCACGTCCGCTCACTTGTGGGCTGCGGCCACGGGCACGGAGCTGGGAGATCCTATCGAGCATACCGGCCTGGTCCTCTCCGCGTCGTTCAGCCCCGATGGCCAGCGGGTGTTGACGTTCGACTGGGGAGGCTTGGGGATACTGTCTGATGTCCGGACGGGCAAGACTTTGGGTGAGCTGCTCCATGCAGGGGCTCTCGATTCCGCAGCTTTCAGCCCTGACGGCCAGCGGGTGGTGACGGCGTCTTACGGCAGTGTACGGCTTTGGGATGTGCCGACCGCCTCGGCGGCCGAGGCGAGGCTCCTCGCCGATGTAGCCGAAGTTGTGGGAGGCTTGTCAGTGTCCGATGCCGGTGGTCTGGAGCGGATACCCCCGGCGGAACGGAGCCTGCGCATGGCCGGGCTCTACCGAGAAGCCGAACGAGCGCGAGATTGCGAGCCCACAGTCTCCTCTTTCCTCCATTGGTACTTCACCCCTCGCCTCAGGCGCAGCCTCTCACCGCTCTCGCCGATGTCCGTCGAGGAGTACATCCGAAAAGTGATAGCTGTGGGCACCGAGCTGCACGTGCGAGAGGCCAGGGAGATGTTCCCTGAGCTGGTGGGGTTCCTGAACCGCGAAGAGGATCTCGAGAACCTGGGCCAGGCCATCACGCGCCTGGAAGAGCTGCCATGAGCCGGAACCCCTCCTGTCCGCCCTTAGCGCGAGACCGCGCTGGGAAGAGTCCTCCCGGGGCTCGGGAAGACCCCTCCCGACCCCGGGACGAGACCTCCCGAAGCTCGGGCTGCGAGCTGCCCCCACTGTAGAGACGCCCCGTGGGGCGTCTCCCCAGCGGCGGAATCCTTCCAGAGACCCCAGCGGGTCTGCGGTTCATTCTGCCTTCTGGAACGGCCGTTGACCCATTCACCGATCCGTGCTCTGCCCCATCGGGCTGCTGCCTGCTGATCGGAGGAGACGTCCCACGGGGCGTCTCTACAGTGGGGGAAAGGGCGACGATGGGTATGTGACCGCCGCGGATTGATCGGTGAGTTAGCGCCTGCGGGAGCCGGGGGTGAGGGCCCGTGGCCGTTTTTTCCTTCACTCCGCGTTCACTCAGGTATGAGCGCCACCCCCACGCCCTACGCCGAGCTCGAGCTGGGCCTTCGCCGTCTCACGGCCGACGCCTACCAGGTGGACCTGCGGTTCACCCATCCCGACAGCCAGGCCGAGGTGCCGCCGGTGAGCGGGCTGGCCACCCTCGACCTTGCCGAGCTGTTGACGCTCCAGCAGGATTCCCGCTCTTATGGTGAGACTCTCGCCAGGCAGGTCTTCGCCGACGAGGCGGTCCGCCTTCTCTATTGCCGGGCCAGGACCGCGGTGGAGGCGAGCAGCCTGTGCCTGCGCCTGCGGCTGCTGATCGGGCCGACCGCCCCGGAGCTCAACGGCCTGCGCTGGGAGCTGCTCGCCGATCCGGAGACCCGGGCGCCGTTCGCGACCTCGGAAAAGATCCTCTTCTCGCGCTTCATGGTCAGCCAGGACTGGCGGCCGGTGAAGCTGCGGCCGAAGTCCGACCTCCAGGCGGTCGTGGCGGTCGCGGCGCCGAACGACCTCGCCCGCTATGGGTTGGCCCCCGTCGACCGCGACGGCGAGATCGCCCGCGCGCGGGAAGGCCTCGGCGGCATCCGCACCACTGTGCTGGGCCGCGAGGAGCCGCTGACCCTGGAGCGTCTCGCCGCCCGGTTGCGCGAGGGGATCGACATCCTCTATCTGGTCTGCCACGGCGCGCTGGTGCGCGGCCAGGCGCCGTACCTGTTCCTTCAGGACGACGCGGGCGATGTCGCCCGCGTCGAGGGCTCCGCCCTGGCCGAGCGCCTGCGCGATCTGCCGCAGCCGCCGCGGCTGGTGGTCCTCGCCTCCTGCGAGAGCGGCGGCACGGCGGACGGCTCCACCCAGGCGGCGCTCGCTCCGCATCTGGCCGAGGCGGGAGTGCCGGCGGTGGTGGCCATGCAGGGCCGGATCTCCATGGAGACGGTGGAGAAGGCCATGCCGGTCTTTTTCTCCCAGTTGGACAAGGACGGCCAGATCGACCGCGCGCTCGCCGTAGCGCGGGGGACGGTGCGCGACCGCCCGGACGCCTGGATGCCGGCGCTCTACCTGCGGCTCAAGAGCGGACGCATCTGGTACGAGCCGGGCTTCGCGGGCGAGACCGGCGACTTCGCCAAGTGGAAGTCCATCTGCCGCCGGGTGCGCCGGGGCAAGTTCATCCCCATCCTCGGCCCGGACGTCGGCGAGGAGCTCACCGGCACCACCCGGGAGCTGGCCAGCCGCCTGGCCGACGCCGAGAAGTTCCCGCTCAACGACGAGGCGCGCACCGACCTGGCCAAGGTGACGCAATACCTGAGCATCGACCAGGACCGGGAGTATGCCCAGAACGAAGTCATCCGGCACCTCCGCGCGCAGATCCTGGAGCGCAACCGCGACCTCCTGGAGGACACTCTCAAGGGCCGCCGGCTGCCGGAGATCCTCGATGTCCTGGTCGCCGGGCGGCGCGACGACGAGGCCTGCCCCTATCGCATCCTCTCGGAGCTGCCGGGCAGGACCTACATCAACGCCAGCGCCGAGACGCTGCTCTACAAGTCGCTGAAGGCGGCCGGCCGCCAGCCGGTCCTGCTCGCCGGCGACTGGCGGCCGACCGAGGAGAGCCACCCCCGCGTGCCGCCTTTCGAGGGCAAGCCGAGCGCCGAGAAGCCGATCGTCTACCACGTCTTCGGCGTCTTCGGCCAGCCGGACTCCCTGGTCCTGACCGAGGACGATTTCTTCGACTACCTGATCGCCTCCTCGACCTACAAGCTGATCCCCACGGCGGTGCGCGGCTCTCTCACCGAGAGCTCGCTGCTGTTCCTCGGCTTCCCCCTGGACAGTTGGACCTTCCGCGTCCTCTTCCGGCTGATCATGACCCTCGAGGGGTGCGCCAAGCTCAAGCAGTACTCCCACGTCGGCGTCCAGGTCGATCCCGAGGCGCACAGCCAGGCCGACGTCGAGCGGGCGCGGAAGTATCTGCAGAGCTACTTCGGCGCCGATCGCGGCGCCGGGCGCGGGCGCGGCGAGCCGCGGATCGACATCTACTGGGGGAGCGCGGCCGACTTCCTGAAGGAGCTGCGGACCCAGCTCGCGAAGCTGAAGGAAGAAGAGGAGGAGGTGACGGAGGCGACCATGGCAACGGGGGTGGCCGGTGGCTGGTTCTGAGGCCGTGCGCATCGCGCTCGACGAGGCCCGGGTCCCGGTGAGGCTCGCCGCGGCGGCGAACCCTTACGTCGGGCCGCGTCCGCTGGAGCTCGGCGAGCCGCTGTGGGGCCGCGACGAGGAGGTCGCCGCGCTCTATTTCCTGCTCAGCGCCGAGCGCATCGTCGTCCTCCATTCGCCGTCTGGCGCCGGCAAGAGCTCGCTGGTCCAGGCCGGCCTCATCCCGCGCCTGCGGGAGAGCTTCGATGTCTGGCGGCCGACCCGGGTGAACCAGGAGCCGGACGTGACCGCGCCCGTGGGCCGGCCGCTCAACCGCTACGTGCACAGCGCGATCCTCGGCTTCGAGCAGGGGATCCCGCCGGCGCTGCGCCGTCCCGCCGCGGAGCTCGCCGGCCTCACCCTCGCCGAGTACGCCGCCGGGCGGCCCACGCGGCCCGGCGCGCCGCCGAGCGTCGTCGTCATCTTCGACCAGTTCGAAGAGGTGCTCACCGTCGATCCGCTGGCCGTGGCGGCCAAGGAGGCATTCTTCGACCAGCTCGGCGAGCTGCTGCACGATCCCCGGATCTCGGCGCTCTTCCTGCTGCGCGAGGACTATCTGGCGCCTCTCGATCCGTACGCCGACCGGGTGCCGACCCACCTCAAGAACCGTTTCCGCATCGACCTGCTGGGGCTCGCCGGGGCGCGGGAGGCGATCGTCAACCCGGCGCGGGAGGGGGGCCGGGAGTTCCCGGCCGCCGACCGGCTGGTGCGCGACCTGGCGGCGGTGAAGGTGCAGCAGCCGGACGGCTCCTTCGTGGAGCAGACCGGCAACCACGTGGAGCCGGTGCAGCTCCAGGTGGTCTGCCGCCGCCTCTGGGACGCCATGCCGGAGGACGACCTCGCGATCGGCGTCGAGGACCTGGAGCGCTTCGGCAACGTCGACAGCGCCCTGGCCGTCTATTACGCCGAGGCGGTGGCGCGGATCGCCGGCGGCGACCTGCGCTGCGAGCGAGCGATCCGCGACTGGTTCGGCGGGCGGCTGATCACGGCCGGCGGCATCCGCGGCCAGGCGCTCAAGGGCGTCTGGGAGAGCGAGGGCTTGGCCAACGGCCTCGTCGAGCAGCTCCGGGCCACCCATCTGGTGCGGGCCGAGAAGCGCGCCGGCGCCACTTGGTGCGAGCTGGCTCACGACCGGCTCATCAAGCCGGTGCGCGAGGACAACGCCGCCTGGCGCGAGAGGCATCTGAGCGTCGTGCAACGCCGGGCCGCGCTCTGGGAGAGCGAGGGGAGGCCCGATGGGCTGCTCCTCACCGCGGAAGATCTGGCGGACGGCGAGGCCTGGGCCGCCGCTCACGAGGCGGAGATCACGCCGGGGGAGCGCCGGTACCTCGCGGTGTCCGCCGAGGCGGTCGCCGCAGCCCGCCAGGAAGCGCTCCAGGCGAGGCGCATCCGGAAGCTCGCGATTGCCGCGACGATCCTCGCGGTCGCCGCCCTCATCGCCGGCGGCTTCGCCGGACGGTTGTGGTGGAAGGCGGAGGAGCAGGCGCGCAGGACGGAGGACCTGGCCCGCGGGGGCGCCGCCGCCAGCCTGCTCGAAACGAAACCTTCGCAGGCCGCCCTCGTCCTTCTCGAAGTGCGCGGCGCGGAGCAGGACGCGCCGACGGTCGACGCGCTCCACAGGGCCCTGGCCGCGCTGGCCGGCAAGCGCGATGCGAAGACCTACGCCACCCTGAAGCACGACGGCGAGGTCGTTTCCGCCTCGTTCAGCCCGGACGGCCTGCGGGTGGTGACGGCGTCCGAGGACGGCACGGTGCGCCTGTGGAATGCGGAGACGGGAAGGCAGGAGAGAGTGCTGCGGGATCATGCGCATGGAGAGGTCTTCCATTCCGCGTCGTTCAGCCCGGACGCGGACGGCTGGCGGGTGGTGACGGCGTCCTCGGACGGCGCAGCGCAGATGTGGGACGCGGCGACGGGCAGGAAGCTGGGCGGGCCGCTGAGCCATGAAAAGCCTGTCCGGTTCGCGTCGTTCAGCCCGGACGGCCGGCGCGTGCTGACGGTGTCCGGGGACGCGGCACGGCTGTGGGATGCGACGACGGGCCAGAAGTTGGGGAAGCCGCTGAGCCATGAAAAGGCCGCTGTCCGGTTCGCGTCGTTCAGCCCGGACGGCCGGCGCGTGCTGACGGTGTCCGGAGACGCCGCGCGGCTGTGGGATGCGGCGACGGGCCAGCAGGAGAGAGAGCTGCGGGGCCACGAAAGAGGCATCACGTCCGCGTCGTTCAGCGACCCGGACGGCCGGTGGGTGGTGACGGCGTCCTGGGACGGCACGGCGCAGCTCTGGGATGCGGCGACCGGCCAGCCGGCGGGTGAGCCGCTGTCCCATCGAGAGGCCGTCCGGTTCGCCTCATTCAGCCCGGATGGCACGCTCGTGGTGACGGCGTCGCGGGACGGCACCGCGCGGCTGTGGGACAGGGCGACAGGCCGGCTCTCGAGCGAGCCGCTGCGCCACAAGGACAGTGTGCGGTCCGCCGCGTTCAGCCCGGACGGCGACTTCGTGGTCACGGCGTCGGACGATGAGACGGCGCGGCTCTGGGAGGTCAAGACCGGAAAGGAGATCGCCATTCTCGAAGGACATGCGTCCGCAGTCCGCTTCGCCTCGTTCAGCGCGGACGGCCACCGGCTGGTGACGGCTTCCGCGGACGGCACGGCGCGCCTCTGGGATCTCCGGGGAGGAGACCTGGACGGGGAGGCCCTCGCCATCTACGAGACCGCCAAGCGGCTCTCGAACGCAGCCTTCAGCCCTGACGGCGCCCGGATCGTGACGACTTCCAGGACCAGGGGCACGGCGACCATCCTCCGGTACGCCGAGGGGGGAGAGAGCGATCTGCCCCTCTGGGAGGCGTGTGGCAGAGTCAACGCTGCCTCGTTCAGCCCGGACGG
>DASVEF010000209.1:0-6064 GCA_036380715.1 Thermoanaerobaculia bacterium
GGGATCGCGCTCGAAGACGCCGTGGGAGTAGAGAGCTTCGTCGAGGTCGTTCGTGGCCTGGGCTTGGTGGAGCCACAGGTTCCAGTAGGCGATCAGCTCTTCCTGAGTCAGGTTGCGCAGGTCAAGGTCCTCCTCGCTCAGGAACTCGTCTCGCATCTCGGTCATGACTCTCCCCTGAGGGGCTCGAAGGGAAGGACCCCTTGGGCGCGAGAGGTCACCAGCCGGTGGGCGTTCAGTAACGAAAGCCCCTCAACCTGGCGCTGCACGTCCGGCCAGAGCTTTGCCCAGCCCTCGGCGGCAGCCTGGTACCGGGCCAAGCGTTCCTCATTGGCGCGGATGAGCATGCGCCGCTCGCGATCGAGGGCTTCCTCGAGGGCTTCCCGCCCTTCGGCGATGCGGGCGAGAAGCGGCCGCTGCCGGATTGCCTCCGCCAGCGCCGCAGGGTGCTCTTCGCCGAGCTTGACCAGATCGCGGCTGCTGCGAGAGTACAAGAGCTGCGGGAGAGGGTCGTCCATCAACCGAGCGAGCTCTCCGACGACGGCGTAGTCCTTGTCCCGGTTGGTCAGTTTCATGGCTGCCAAGGGCTCCAGACCGACGACGTCATTGCCCGTCACCTCAGCCTCTTCCCACATTTGAGCCAACTGCTCCGGGGAGATCCGCGGCGGCCGGGTGACGAAATCGGTCCGTATCCGCAAAGCCTCCCGACGGAGCTCGAAGTGAGCGCTCCAGCCTCCGGCAAGCCAGCGCAGGTCCAGCGGCGCTCCGAAACGGTAGCGCGCCCCCTGGAAAGAGAGAACCTCCAGCACGTGGCCGACGGCCTCGGCGTCCTCGCGCAAGATCCAGTCGCCGTCCTTGCTCATGATAGCCAGCCGGTGGACGACCACCGCCTGACCCGAGCTGAGCAGGACCCGCAGGCGGTCCCGGTTGAACTCTTCGGTCAGCTCGAGGTAAGGGTTGTTCATCCGTGCGCGACAGTATAACGGTGGACAGCATGGAGCGGCTCGGCGGTGTCGGCAGAAGCTCCCCATCTTCGAGGACGCGAAATAGCTGGCGCCCCATGCTATGCTTGCACCCACCAGCAGGTGGCTCACTCTGATCCTCCGACTGCGATGACGAACCTCACGAGCCGTCGTGCGCTGTACCTCCTGGCCGGGCTCATCGCGACGACGACCTTCATCCGTCTTGCCCTCGGGCTCTTCTTTTTCGGGTTCCACACAGGAGACGACGTCGAGATTCTCCAGGCAGGATTTCTCCGCGCCT
This sequence comes from Thermoanaerobaculia bacterium, assembly GCA_036380715.1. Taxonomy (GTDB): domain Bacteria; phylum Acidobacteriota; class Thermoanaerobaculia; order Multivoradales; family UBA5704; genus UBA5704. The sequence continues at coordinate 1,261 of DASVEF010000209.1, forward strand.
TCGGCCGTCCTTATGAACCGTGGAGCATCAGGAACCTCCTCGTCTCCGATCTCCTGGTGACGCCGGCGCTTGCGGCAGGGAGGGTCTTCGGGGTCGCCTCTCCCCGGGTTCCCGTGTGGCTCGCGAGCGTCCCGTTCGTGCTTCTGGCGTCGATCAACATCGGCCTTGTCTTTGCGCTTGCGCGGCGCTTTTTCGCGCAGAACGGCGCCGCTCTCCTGGCGGCGACGCTCTACGCTTTCCACTGGATCCCTCTGGGCTACGGGAGCACCGTCTACCCGCGCACCGCCTCCACGACCTGTGTCCTGCTTGCGGCGCTCCTCTTGAGCGGCACCGGACGGGTCTGGCGGGAGGCGCTCGCGGGCGGGCTGATGGCGGTCGCCTTGGCGGTCCGCTACAGCGAGGCGATCTTCCTGTTTCCGATGCTCGCGGCGCTCTGGCTTCGCGCGGAGCCCGTGCGCAACCGCCTTGCGCGGTCGGCCGCGTTCGTCGGGGGACTCGGAGTGCTCGTCCTGTTCACCGTGGGCCTCGAGGATTGGCTCACCTGGGGAAAGCCTTTTTCGAGCCTCGTCGCGTTCGCCGAATTCACCCTGGTCGAGCGGCAGTCCTCGTCCCTCGATCCTGCGCAGCCCTGGTACTGGTACCTTTGGCGGCTTCCCAAGTGGCTCCCCCTGACGCTCCTTCCCTTTCTCTGGCGAAGCCGCAGGGCGCCTCACGCGCTCACGATCGCGCTCTATGTGCTCCTTCCGCTCCTCTTTCTCTCGTTGATCCATCAGAAGCAGCTTCGCTATCTGCAAGGAGTGATTCCGTTCCTGATCCTCCTCGCGACCGCGGGCGCATGGTCGCTGTGGGTGGATGGGAGGCGCCGTCTCACCGCGGCTCTCTGTGTTCTCTCCGTCCTTCTTGGGCTCGGCGGCATTACGTTCCTCAGCAAGAAATCCATGGCAGCCGTCCAAGCCGCCCAGGACCTCACAGCCCAGGGGGTCACCGCCGTGGCGCTCTCGCAGTCCTGGGCCTATGGCGGTACCCTTTTTCTTGGGAGCAAAGTCGCCGTGCTGGACCTGCCCTATCCGCTGCGTGCGCCCGAGCTTGAACAGGCGCTCGTTCGAACCTCCTGCGTCGCCCTGTACAAGGAGGATCTCGAGGTAAATCCGGAGCTTTCCCGGCTGCTTGACAGGCATGGCTTTGTGAAGGCGCGCGGGTATCGCTGGGGGCGGAGCAAACCTGTCGAGGTCTGGCAGCTTCCACGGCCGCCGGCGCAATCCCCGGACGTCCTCCTGGCCTCCTCAGGCTCGGATCGAAAAGCCGCCGCGAGAAGAAGGGGAGAATGACCTCCCCGAGGCGAGCCGGGAATCGATCGGATGCCCCCGTCGGACCGGGTGTACAGTAAGAGCATGGCCAGACGATGCATCCTTCTGCTGCTCGTTCTCTTAGCCGCCGCGGCGAACGGCCTTGCCGTTTTGCCCGAATCGGATTTCCCCGCCACGTTCGCCTGGAAACACGAGGACATGCCTGGACCGGCCTGGTTTCCGCCAGGGCCGCCCTCGACGCCGAGGGGAACCCGCGGTGGGACCTGCTGACCGACACCGCCGGCCAGCACTACAAGCATGCTCTGGAAAATCCTGACGCCTCGATCATGATCTCTGCCTGCGGCATCGGCGATGAGCGGCCTTCGCGGGACGCTGGAGGGCATGGCCGGCGAAAGCCCGGCGAGCCCTGAGAGCTCAGTTCGTGAGGGGACGTCAGTGCACGCCGCGAATCTTCGCCAGGGATTCGATCGTGACACTCCCATCCTCTTCGACGTCAAGGATCACACGGCTCCCAGCGAGCAGCGCCATGCCCAGAAGGACCCCGCCCTCCGTCGCGAGGACGAGCACCTCACGCGGCTGATCTTCCCAGAGGACGGTGGCCAGGAAGAGATCCATACTGACCTCTTTGCCGTCTCCCAGGATGGCTCGCGCCGTACCGGCAAACGGGAGGTCGAGATCTCGAATGAGCGACGCCGGGAGGGTTAGGAAACCATCGTAGCCTGTGTCGATCCCGGCCTCGACGGACGTGACCTGCCCCGCGGAACCAAGCACCTGGATCCCGACGACCGCTTCCTTTTCGGCGGTGACACGCCCAGTCAGCATGAGGGCGCTGCTACGGCCTTTCGACCCAGGCGGTACGCAGCGGGATGGCCGATGCGGAGGAGGTACACGGCGGCATCGGGGTGCTTTGCCCGAGCCCGCTTCAGGGCCACCCGCTCGTCGGCGTCGATCTCGTACTCTCCCGTTTCGATGTCCAGAGCGAGAAACTTGCCACGGGCGCTCGCATCGAGCGTGTCGCGGATGTCGCGGTCGTAGAGCGCTTGACCACGTTCGGCGATCTCGTCGCTGGAGTAGCGGATATGGGACATGATGAACCTCGTTTCAGTGCCAGCGGGGCACCGAACTAGATATTATCCTACCATCATCCTTTGCCATGGCAAAGCTCCGGAACTCCTTGAGCACGGACCCGGTCTATCCCTGGGAGGCCGACGCCGGCGGGCCGGTTTCCTCTTCGGCCTGTCCGGTGTCTATGCAGGACAAGGAGGGTAACCCATGCCACGCCAACGCCAGATTTCGTCGCTGACCGCGCTCCTCATTGCGCTCTCCGCGGTCGTGTTTCTCCTGCTGTTCGCCTTCTCCTGCACGACCGCAAGGGAAGAGGCAGAGATGGAGGAGCCTCCTCTGCAGACGATGAATCTGCCTCCCCCGCCCCCCACGGTTCCGGCGCCCGGAATGGCGAAGCTGGGCGCCCTCGGCTACGTGAGCGGCGGTAACGAGGCAGGCATCCTGCTGGACCGCGACGCCGCCGAAGTCGAGATGAATACTGAGGAATACGGGCGGATCGCGGACAACCCGTTCCTCGAGACTCTGCGCAATCCCCTTTCGACGTTCTCGATCGACGTCGATCGCGCCTCGTACAGCAATGTCCGCCGCTTCCTCACCGCCAACCAGCGGCCGCCGCGCGATGCGGTCCGCATCGAGGAGATGGTCAACTATTTCTCCTATGACTATCCCGATCCGCCCGCGGGCCAGCCGTTTTCGCTCACGACCGAGATCGCGGGCTGCCCCTGGAATGAAAAGAACCGGCTCCTCCTGATCGGCCTCCAGGGACGGCGGATCGACACGGCGGACCTGCCGCCCGGCAATCTCGTCTTCCTCATCGATGTGTCGGGATCGATGCAGTCTCCCGACAAGCTCCCCTTGGTCAAGAACGCGTTGCATCTGCTCGTCGACCAGCTCCGGCCGCGGGACCGCGTGGCGATCGTCGCCTACGCCGGCAGCGCGGGGCTCGTGCTTCCCTCGACGGACGGCAGTGAGAAAGGGAGCATTCACGAAGCGATCGAACAGCTCGAAGCGGGCGGCTCGACCGCCGGCGGCGAGGGGATCGTGCTGGCCTACAAGGTCGCCCAGGAGAGCTTCCTGGAGGGAGGCAACAACCGCGTCATCCTCGCCACGGACGGCGATTTCAACGTCGGCGTGTCGAGCGACGGCGAGCTCGAGCGTCTGATCGAAGAGAAGCGCCGTTCGCGGATCTCCCTCTCGGTCCTCGGCTTTGGAACCGGCAACATCAAGGATTCGAAGATGGAGCTGCTCGCGGACAAGGGCAATGGCAACTACGCCTACATCGACACGATCCAGGAAGCGCGGAAGGTGTTCGTGCGCGAGCTCGGCGCGACGCTCACCACGATCGCCAAGGACGTGAAGCTGCAGATCGAATTCAATCCCGCCAAGGTGCGCGCGTATCGCCTGATCGGTTACGAGAACCGGCTCCTCCGCGCCGAGGACTTCCACGACGACGCCAAGGACGCGGGAGAAATGGGAGCCGGCCATTCGGTGACCGCTCTCTACGAGCTCGTGCCGCCGGACAGCGACCAGGCGTTCCCCGAAGTCGATCCGTTGAAGTACCAGACGGCCACGGTGCCCTCTTCGGCGAGCGCGAGCCCGGAGCTGTTGACGCTCAAGCTCCGCTACAAAGAGCCGGACGCGGAGCTGAGTCGTCTCCTGACGCAGCCGGTGCTCGACACGACGACGCCCATCACGGCCGCCTCGGAGAGCCTCCGCTTCGCCGCCGCGGTCGCCGAGCTCGGCCTGCTTCTCCGCGAGTCGCCGCACAAGGGCGACGCCTCCTACGATCAGGTCGCGGAGATGGCCTCCCATGCGCTCGCCGGCGACCGCGACGGCGACCGCGCCGAGTTCCTCCGACTGGTGGACGCCGCGAGCCGGCTGGCGCCGCAGGTGCGGGAGGACTGAACCTGCCGGTGTACAGTAAAGCCATGGTCAAACGATCCGTCCTCCTCCTGCTCGCTCTCCTGGCCGCCGCGGCGGACCCGGCCCAGGCGGCACGAGAACAGCAGCCGAACGACGCGGACACACGGCGCCCGGAAGCACCAAAGGGCTCCTCCGAAGCCGCTTCCGGAGTCCCCGCGGACGACTTCGGCCCGCGGCAAGCGGTTCTGGAGAAGCCGTGGTTCCGCTTCTACTCGCACTTCGGCTTCAACCTCTACGACGCTGTGCTGACGTCGGCGACGGAGCGACGGGCCAAGCGCGCCGATCCCCTCCACGAGGGCGGCTGCTTCGGCGCGCTCGTCCAGGAGGAGCGCAGCGCCTGGGATGCCGCCGTGAGCTACTACGCTGAAACCGTGGCCGCGACCAGCGACTTCAGCCGTGAGCGCGAGATCATTCGCGCCCATTTGACCGGCGCCGAGCTTTCCCTGGACGACGACGATCGCCGGGATCTCCGGTTATCCCTCCTCTTCCTGCGGGCCGCAGCCCCGGCC
>DASVEF010000210.1:0-7232 GCA_036380715.1 Thermoanaerobaculia bacterium
TCCGCCACCGCGTCGAATACGGCCTCTACCTGGCGCTGAAGGGGTTCCTGCGCGCCCTCCCCCACGAGGCCGCGCGCTCCGTGGGACGGGCGGTCGGCAGCCTGGCCCACGCGCTGGACAAGCGGCACCGGGAGGTGGCGCGGCGCAACATGGAGCGGGTGATGCCGGAGATCCCGCCCGCCGAGCGGCGGCGCCTCGTCCGGAGCTGCTTCCGCCACTTCGGAGCCGCCCTGTGCGACGCCGTCTCCTCGACCCGCTTCGACGCGGTCGAAATCTGCCGCCACTTCACGCTGGAAGGATGGGAGAACGTGGAGGCCGCGGAGCGGCGGGACCGGGGGATCTTCGTGCTGAGCGCCCACGTGGGCTTTTGGGAGCTGGTGCCACCGATCATCGGCCTCTACCGGGGACCGATGAGCATCGTCATGCGGCCGGCGGACAACCCGTACCTGGACCGCGAGCTGCGGACCCTGCGCGAGCGTTTCGGCAACGTCACCATCCCCAAGCGGGGGGCCGCGCGCCGGATGCTGGAGACGCTGCGCGACAGAGGAAGGGTCGGCATCCTGATCGACCAGCGGGTGCAGCCGAAGGAGGGGATCGAAGTGCCGTTCTTCGGCCATCCTGCCCTGACCTCGCCGGTCCTCGCCCGCCTCTCCCTGCGCACCGGCGCCGCGGTCGTACCCGTCGCGGTCTTCCCCGAGCCCGACGGCCGCTACCGCTTCGTGGCCCGCCCGGCGATCCTCCCGCCGGAGGGAGCCCGGGACGACGACGAGGCCGTGGCCGCGCTCACCCGCCGCTACCTGGAAGCCGCCGAGGCGGACATCCGCGCCCATCCCGAGATGTGGCTGTGGATGCACCGGCGGTGGAAGCCCTCACCCCCGGCCCCTCTCCCAGAGGGAGAGGGGTGAAATTCCGGAGGAAGACAGCAATTTATTTGGCTTTCTGCGGAGTTTCACCCCTCTCCCACTCGCGGGAGAGGGGCCGGGGGTGAGGGCCTACTCCACGTCGATCCAGTCGGTCTCGGGCACGAAGCTCCGTCCCTTCACGTCCAGCTTCACCACATACGCGCCGCGGGCGCCGAGGCGGCGGGTGGGGCCGTAGGTGACCGGCGGAGCGTAGCCGGTGCGGAGCTGGCGCACCCCTTCGAGCTGCTGGATCAGCCGGTCGCGGGTGAGGTCGCGACCGGCCCGCCTCAGCCCGTCGAGCAGGACCTCGGCGGCGGCGAGCGCGGTGAGCTGGGCGGACAGGTGCTCCCGGGGGAGCGAATACCCGGCCGCGAGCTGCTGGTAGCGGGTGGCGGCCTCGGGCGGCGGCGGGACTCCCGGCAGCTCCGGCAGCGCGAGGAAGACCCGGCCGTCGAACGCCGCCGGAACGGAGAAGAGGGAGGCGTCGCCGGCCGCGGCCGTGAGGAGAAGGCGCGGACGCCAGCCGAGCGGCTCCGCCGCCCGCAGGAATGCGACCGCCTCCGGCCCCGAGCCGAGAAAGAAGACCGGATCGGCCTTCTCCCCCGCCAGCCGCCGCGCGAGGTCCGCCAGCGCGGAGGGCTGCCGGCCGTGGCGGAGGACCGTGGGGGCCGCCCAGCCCGCGCAGGCTTTGCCGACCGCCTCCACGGCCGGGTCCAGGTCCTTGTCCTCCGGCGCCAGGAGCGCGGGCCGCGGCGTTCCGCCGGACGGCGTCTCCCGGGCGAAGCGGACCAGGGCCCGCCCCTGCGACTCGATCCCGGGCAGCAGATAGAAGACGTAGCGCTGGGTCGGCGAGGTCTCGCGGGGGTGGAGCGTGAACGGCCCCACGAGCGGGACCTCCTTCTCCTGGAACAGCCCGGCCAGCTCGGCGTCCGCCCCCGCCAGGAAGGAGGCCACCGAGGCGAAGACCTGCTCGCGCTCCAGGAAGTCCGCGGCCCAGGCTCGCCGCTGCTCGGGCGCTCCCGGCGCCTCGACGAAGCGCGGCTCGATCCGGCGGCCGTAGACCCCCCCATCCTTATTGACGAGGTCGAAGCGCGCGGCGAGGGCGGCGCGGACCGCGTTCCCCATCGGGCTCAGCGGCCCAGCCGGCGGCAGGACCACGCCGATCCGCACCTCGGTCCCGCTCACCCCCGGCTCGCCCTCATGACCGAGCTTCTTCATATAGGCCGTGAGGTCGGCCATGTCCTGCTGGCTCATGCGGAAGCGCGGCATGGCGACGTGCAGCGCGTTCCCCGCCGGGTCGAGCCCCATGGCGACCGCCCGCTTGAGGAGCCGCTCGTCGTAGGCCGGGTGCTTCCTGCCGCTCGGATGCGTGAGGCCGTACGGCTTGGTCAGGTTGCCCCAGGTGAGGTCCGTCGGAGAGAGGCCCCCCTCGGGCCGGCCGCGGCCGTCGCGGCCATGGCAACTGGAGCAGGGGACGGCCGCGGCGGGCACCTCGACCCCCTCCCCCATCACGGCAGTGATCTCGCCGCCCGATGGGCTGGTCCCCTCCAGATAGATCTGCCGGCCGCGCTGCTCCTCCGGCGTCAGCTCCGCGGCTCCCCAGAGGAACGCGGGAACGGCGAACGCCAGCAGCAGAACGGTCAGGCCAGGGAGACGGGAACGGACAGCGGAGGACGACAGCGGACACAGCACAGCCGGAGCATTGTACCCGAACCGCCCTGACTGCCCGGCGCAGGCTCAGGAGGTCGAGCCGGAGGACTTGCCGAGCTCGGTGAAGAACTTGCCCAGCGCGGCCATGACCATCCGCTCGATCTCGGCCTGATCGGGAGCCGCGGACGCCGGCGCGGGCGCCTCCTTCGGCTCCGGAGGAGGATAGAGCTGCTCGAGCAGCCGCTGGATCCGCAGCACGTCAGGCCCGTCCGACTCCTGGAGATGCGGGTACGCGGTCCGGAAGAACCGCGCCGGCGGAAAGCCGATCACGCCGCAGATGTCCAGGATGTGCTTGGCTTTCAGCTCGATCCCGCCGCTGAACAGCCGGCTCATGCTGCCGGCGCTCCACCCCAACTGCCTCTCCACCTCGCGTTGCGTCCAGCCGGAGAACTTGACCGCCGCCGACAGCAGACCCGCGAGCCGCGCGACCTCTTCATCTGACATGGTGTCTCAAGCATACACCCCGGAAACAGAATGGACAAAGCAGACGGCGCGAGAACAATATGTTTGACTTTCCAACATCTATTCTGGGAAAATTATCCGCGCAGAGGACATCTTGCGGAACCTCAACAGCATCTACATGCTGGAGAAACGCAAGGATACACAGCAAGGCTGTCTCTTTGACAGCACGAGCCCGAGGAGGATCGCGATGCTTCGCAGAACCGTCAGCGTCTCGCCCACGTCGGAGAACGAGGCTCGGCTTCCAGCGTCTTGCCTCGCCGAGCTCGGCTTCACCGAAGGAGCGCAGGCGGTCCTTCAGGTCTCCCGGGGGCGTCTCCTGCTGACCGAGGCCCGTGAAGCTCACGAGCTTCAGCGCGACGCCGAGGGGTTCGCCGAACAGATGGAGAGCCTCCAGGCCCAGATAGGACAATGGGCGCAGAGGCTCCCGGAGATTCCCGAAGAGATCGCGGAGGGAGACCGGCCCTCCAACGTAGAGTCCGAGCTTCGATTTGCGGCGGAGTGCGTCCTGAACGACGACCTCCGGACCGCCGTCCAGCGGCTGCGCTCCGCCGCCGCTGTGACCGACGATCAGCTCCGGGAGCAGTGGAGCCAGGAGCGGGCTACGAAGAAAGGAACCAGCCCGCAAAAGTGACCGCCGGGTCGCCCTCCGCATGCTTCAGGAATTCGACCACCTGGTCGAGGATCGCATACGGCTTGACCCCTTCCTCCATGGCTTTGTGGAGGAGCAACAAGGCCGCCAGAGCCTCCCGATGGATCTGTAGCGCCTGGAACATCTCCACGAGCCCGCCCACCAGAGATTGGGCCTCGGCGGTACGGTCCCGTTTCATCCAGAAATTCACCAGCTCCAGGCCCGCCAGTGCCGCCATGTAGGGGAGCCCAGCCTCTGCAAAACCGTCCTTCACCTCCAGGAAGGCCTGTTCGGCACGCTCGAATGATCCAAGGGCAGCATCGACCTTCGCTTCGAGCCATCGCATCTTCAGAAGGGTCAGCCGCCCGCCGACCACGTCGGAAGGCCGCGGACGCTGCCAGAGGAGCGCTCGCGCCTCCTTGGCGCGGCCGGCATCCACGAGGAAATGGACCTGGGCGTGGATTCCCATGAAGACCAGATCCGGCTCTCGCTCCCGGTCGATGAGACGGAGACCCCGCTGAAGAAGGCGGATCGCCTCCTCCGGCCTGTTGTCATACCCGGTGTAGATGCCCTTTTTGATCAGCGCCTGTGCCGCGGCTTGCCGGTCGCCCCGCTTCCAATGGATGGAGTGCACGGTATCCAATGCCTCGGCGGCGGCGGCAAAGCGCCTGCGATCCGCATACAAGGAAGCCTGAATGGAGGAGAGGTGCGCCAGCAGCAGCTCATCCTGGGTGCCCCGAAGGAAAACCTCGGCGGCCTCGCCCAGGGCTTTCGCCGCCTCGTCCAGCCGGTCGGCGAGGCGATAGGCATTGCCCAGCTCGACCAGCGCCCGGCAGCGGTAGTCCGCGACCTGCTGTTCGCCGTGGCGCTCGGGGCTGAGCTGTCCGGCCAGGTGGACCGCAAGCTCGCCGACCAGGACCATCTGCCGGGGGTCGTCAAACCGGAGCGCCTGGCAGCGATCGAGAAGCGCCCGGTAGGCCGAGACCCCCCGCAGATGGCGCGCCGCCTCGACATAGCCCGCCACCCCCTTCTCCACGAGAATGGAGACCGCCTTATCGATCCTGGCCGTCTCCTGATGTATCTTGCGAAGCTCCCTGTGGGCGGCGGCAGCGGCCCGGTCGATTGCCGCGTCATAGGCAGACTCCCGCTCTGCTCGGGGCGGGATGAGCTCGCGATCAAACCCAGCCGCAGCAAAGGAAGTTAAGGCGGAGCGACAGGCCCGGCAGCGGACGAGGTGACGGGCGATCTCCAGGCTTCGTCGTTCTGGCAAACCGCCGAGCACAAACTCTTTCAGCTCGCCCGCTGTCGGGTGCTCACTCACGCCAAGGCTCCTTTCGCTTAATTGAAGGATAGGGTACCCCAGGTCCCCCTTCAGGCGCTAGCCGTCAGGGTCTACGCACGCACCCCGATCTCCCTGGCAAGTCGTGGGAGTGCTCGTCCCATTAGGGTCCACACACGCTCCCGCGTCAGTCCCCGGCTGGCAGACAGATCCGGGCTCGAACAGCGGCGAAGCGCCGGCTTCAGCCCTACCCCATAACCCGCTCAGCCAGCCCCAGACTGCGGCCCAAAGATCTTCAACCCTCACGGGGTCGAAGCCCGCGGCCTCGGCCGGAGCCGGGACGGCCAGCGCGAGGAGCATCGCGAGCGCCATCCCCACCACGACGCGTTGAAGAACGGTTCGCCGGAACATATCTTTCCTCCTCTCCTCGCGGGCGACGCCGGTCCGCCATGGCCCGGAGCCCCGCGGAAGCAATGCCGCCAGCGCGGCCAACTCAGGCTTGAAAGCGGAGCGCAGTCCTCCCCGTTGCTGCACAGGTCTCACCTTCCCTTTTGCCCTGGTCCAGGCTCGCCAACTGCCTTGCTTACCGGATCTCGGGACCCGATCTTCGCACCAAGATCCCGACATCCGAAAACGAACCAACGATCAGCACTCCTGAATACAGAACATTGGCCCCGCTCAGATAGGAAGCTTTTGCTGTTTTTAAAACAGCAAACACGTTGACGTTTGCAGGTTTAATCAGCACAATCTGCCGCACGATGAGAGAAAAGAACAGCAGGTCCCCACAAATGCAGGCCTCCGGCGGGCGACGGCTCGGCCGGGAGATCGGGAGCCGCATCGTACGGCTCCGCAAGGAGCGGGGATGGTCCCAGGCCGAGCTCGCGCGCCGGCTGAACGTCCACCGGAGCCGGGTCAGTCATTGGGAGCGGGGGATTCACATGCCCGCGCTTGAGACGCTGTCCGACCTGAGCGCGTTATTCGGCATCACGCTGGACTTCCTCGTCAGTGGCCAGACCGGCCTTCAGCAACAGATGACCCGCTCGCAACGCCAGACCGCCGCCCGCCATCTCACCGAGCTGGCAAGGGCGCTGGGACTGAGCAGCCGGAAGTAACCAACACCAACTTTCCCCACGCCATGGAGGCGCGGGGATTTCTCGAACCAGGGAGGTTCCGAGATGAGCACGAAGCATCAGACCGAAGAGCAGCAGAAGACCGAGAGCGGCCCGGGGACCGGGCGCCGCCCCCTGTCGCGAGGCGCGAACGGCAGCCGCAGGCGCGCCCTGCGGAAAAAGCGGCGGCCTCCGGGGTCGTTGAAGGGAATCGTGGCGCGCCTCAAGTCCGAGCGGGTCCAGATCTGGCTGGCCCAGAGGCCGCAGTGGAGGCTGCACCTCGCCAGCCGGTCGCTCCGCCGCACCTACGAGTACCCGAGCGCTGAAGTGGCGAAGGCGCACGTCAGCTACCTCACGTCGCTGGCCAGCAGCCTTCACCAGCCTTTCGAGGCGAAAGTGGACGGCGCCCAGCTCACGCTCAGCCTGCACGTCACATCGCGGGACGGCCAGGGCGACGTCATCGACAAGGTCCTCGACTTCGCCGACAAGCTGAGCTGATCGGCGAGAAGAAAGGAGACCTCATATGGCAAGAACATCCTTCGCAGACGTCGTCGTCGACTGGGACCAGCTTCTGGCGGCATGGATCGCCAACGCCTCCGACCTGCCGAGCCTGGACCCGCAGCGCCTCGAGCTGGAGACCCTGCACCGCGAGATCCGCGAGCTCGGCATCAAGCAGGACGCCCAGCAGGCCATCGTGCAGCAGATCACCCAGGACATCAACGCGCGCATCAAGCGCGGCCGGCCGCTCGCGACCCAGCTCCGCGCCGGGGTGACAGCCCGGTACGGCACCCGCAGCGAGAAGCTGGTTGAGTTCGGCATGAAGCCTTTCCGCACCCGCGTGCGGAAGGCGAATGCCTCCGCCAAGAAGTCCACTAAGCCCACCACCGAGCCCACCACCTAGTCCCACCCCCCGAGGGGGCGTGTTCCCGCACGCCCCCTCCCTTCCTGAAGCCTCCGCAAGCCAGGGCAGCGTCCCACAAGCCAGAGACGGCTCTCCGCCGGCCAGGGATGATCCCTCATCCGCCAAGGGCGGTCCTGCGTTTACGAGGGATGGTCCGATACTTACGAGGGACGGTCCCGTATTGACGAGGGATCGCCGCATCCCTGCCAGGGATCGCAGTCGATCAAGGCAGGGACGAGCC
>DASVEF010000211.1:0-4400 GCA_036380715.1 Thermoanaerobaculia bacterium
GCCGCCACCGCGACCCTGGGCGACCTCTACCTGCGCCAGGGGCATCTCGCGGAGGCGGAGCGGATCTTCCAAGAGGTCCTGCAGCGCGAGCCGGACAACACCGCGGCGCACGCCGGCCTCGAGCGTCTCACCGACATGCAGGAGCGCCAGGAGCGCGAGGTGCGGCCGCTCGACGCCCGCCAGCTCCTCGCGGGGTTCCGCCCCGGTCCGCGGGGCGAGGGGGAGGCCGGGGCGCGCGCCCGCAAGGTCCACCTCCTGAGCCGCTACCTGGAGCGCCTGCGCCAACGGAGCCCGCGCGATGTTTCTTGATCAGCTCAACCGGATCAGCAACCGCATCGAGGGGGCCCTGGCTCTGTCGCTGGTGGCCCGGGACGGCATCTCCGTCGAGTCCGTCAGCTCCGATCCCGACCTGGACCTGGAGGTGCTCGCCGCCGAGATGGTGGCCCAGGCGCGGGCGATCTCCGAAAACCATCGTGAGCTGGAGGCGGGCGAGGTGCGGCAGCTCTCGGTCTCGACCGATCGGTTGACGCTGATGGTAAGCTCCGTCGCCGCGGACTATTATCTGCTTCTCGTCCTCGGGCCGGAGGGCAACCAAGGCAAGGCCCGGTTCGAGCTTCGGAGGGCGCGCCTGCTCCTGGAGAGTGAGCTCTCCTGATCCGCGGGAGCAGGGTCGGGCCCCCGTTCTTTCGCAAAGGGGCTTCACCTTGCTGACATTCGAACAGATCAAGCAGTTGATCGAGCTGGTCGCCGAGCGCCGGCTGCAGGGCTTGGAGGTCGAGCGCTCGGGATTCCGCCTCAAGATCGACGGCCAGGCGACCGCCCAGCCGTCCGCCGTCTTCACGGCCGCGCCGCCCGATGCGGGCGCCGCGGCGGTGAGCGCTCCCGCTCCGGCCGCGCCGGCGCCGGCGCCATCGGCCGGCGCGTCCGCGGCGGCGGCAGCCTCTCCCAAGGCGGCCGAGCCGGCGGGACCGCCGGCGGGCTCCCATATCCTGAGCTCGCCGATCGTCGGCACCTTCTACCGCTCGCCGTCTCCGGACGCGCCTGCCTTCGTCGAGGTGGGGGACCGGGTCAAAAAGGGCCAGGTCCTCTGCATCATCGAGGCGATGAAGCTGATGAACGAGATCGAGTCGGACGTGGACGGGGTCGTCCTGGAGATCTATCCGAAGAACGCCCAGCCGGTCGAGTTCGGCGAGCCGCTCTTCGCGATCCGGACGGACTAGAGCGGAGATGTTCAAGAAGATCCTGATCGCCAACCGCGGCGAGATCGCGCTGCGGATCATCCAGGCCTGCCGCGAGCTCGGCATCGCGACGGTCGCCGTCTACAGCACCGCGGACCGCGACAGCCTCCACGTCACCTACGCCGACGAGGACGTCTGCATCGGTCCGCCGCCGTCCAAGGACAGCTACCTCAACATCTCGCGCATCCTGTCGGCGGCCGAGATCACCGGCGCCGACGCCATCCACCCCGGCTACGGCTTCCTCGCCGAGAACGCCCACTTCGCCGAGGTGCTCAACGAGTGCAAGATCTCGTGGATCGGGCCGCGTCCCGAGGTCATCCGCCTGATGGGCGACAAGGCCAGGGCGCGGCAGACGGCGAGCGCGGCCGGCGTGCCGGTGCTCCCCGGCAGCCGGGACCCGCTGGAGAGCGCCGAGGCCGCGCAGAGCCTGGCGGCCGAGGTCGGCTACCCGGTCATCCTCAAGGCGGCGGCCGGCGGCGGCGGGCGGGGCATGCGCATCGTCTGGGCCGAGAAGGACATCGCCGGGCAGTTCTCGACCGCCAGCGAGGAGGCCGAGAAGGCCTTCGGCGATGGCTCGATCTATCTGGAGAAGTACCTGGTCGAGCCGCGGCACATCGAGTTCCAGGTCTTCGGCGACCTGCACGGCAACGTGATCCACCTGGGCGAGCGCGAGTGCTCGATCCAGCGCCGGCACCAGAAGCTCATCGAAGAGTCCCCCTCGCCGGCTCTCACCCCCGAGCTGCGGGAGGAGATGGGAGCCGCGGCGGTCGCCCTCTGCAAGGCCGTGGGCTATGAGAACGCGGGCACCATCGAGTTCCTGCTCGACAGCGACGGCAGCTTCTATTTCATGGAGATGAACACGCGCATCCAGGTGGAGCACCCGGTGACCGAGATGGTCACGGGGATCGACCTGGTGAAGCTGCAGGTCCAGGTCGCGGCCGGGGAGAAGATGGAGATCCGCAACGGCCTCAAGCCGCGCGGCCACTCCATCGAGTGCCGGGTCAACGCCGAGAACCCGGACACCTTCGCGCCGAGCCCGGGGCCGCTCAAGACGTTCCACCTGCCGGGCGGCCCCGGCACCCGGGTCGACACCCACGGCTACGAGGACTACGTGATCCCGCCCTACTACGACTCGCTGGTGGCCAAGCTGATCGTGCACGACCGCAGCCGGATGGAGGCGATCACCCGCATGCGCCGGGCGCTCGACTACTTCGTGGTGGAGGGGATCCAGACCTCGATCCCCCTGCACAAGCGCATCCTGCGCGATCCCGACTTCGTCGCGGGCAAGTTCTCGACCCGCTTCATGGAGAGCTTCCTGCAGCGCAACCGGGAGAGCGGCGGAGGGAAATGACGGTCCCCGGCCGCCGTGAGGCGCCTCCCCGGATCTACGCGATCGCCGACGCCGGAGCGCTGGGCGCGACCCCGCTGCCGGACGCCGTGCGGGAGATGGCTGAGGCGGGGGTGCGCTGGATCCAGGTGCGGGCCAAGAGGCGGTCCGGGAGCGAGCTGTACCGGATGCTGGAAGAGAGCTGCCGGGCCCTCGAAGGGAGCGGGGCCGCCCTGTGGGTGGACGACCGGGCCGACCTCGCGGCCCTGTTTCCGGTCGCGGGCGTGCACGTGGGGCAGGCCGACCTGCCGCCGGCCGCCGCGCGGCTCGTGGTGGGGGAGGGGGTGTGGATCGGCCAGTCGACGCACGGCGAGGAGCAGCTCGCGGCGGCGGACGGGGACCCGGCCGTGGACGTGATCGCGGTGGGGCCGGTCTTCGCCACCGCGAGCAAGGAGAATCCGGACCCTGTGGTCGGGCTTCCGTTCGTGCGCCAGGCGCGGGCGAGGACGGCCAAGCCGCTGGTCGCGATCGGCGGCATCGACGCCGGCAACGTGGCGGAGGTGCTCGCCGCGGGCGCCGACACGGCGGCCGCGCTGGGAGCGGTCTGCCGGGGATCGCTCTCGGAGATCCGGGAGAATTGCCGCCGGCTGCTGGCCGCCGCGGGCTGAGCCGCGATGCGGATCTACTTGACCGGATTCATGGGCTCCGGCAAGAGCACGGTCGGCCGGCGCCTGGCGGAGCGGCTGTCCGTCCCCTTCGTCGACCTCGACGAGGAGATCGAGCGGCAGGCGGGGACGACCGTGCGCGAGATCTTCGAGCGCCATGGCGAGCCGGCTTTCCGGCGCTTGGAGCATGAGGCGCTGCGCGCCACCCTGGAGCTTCCGGACGCCGTGGTGGCGACCGGCGGAGGTACGATGGTGTTCGAGGGCAACCTGCGGCTGATCCGGTCGAGCGGCCTGTCGGTCTGGCTCAACCCCCCGTTCGCGGCCATCGTGTCGCGCATCGGGGCGCTGGGCAAGGAGGACCGGCCGCTCTTCAGGGACGAGAAGCAGGCCCTCGCCCTCTACCAGGAACGGCTCCCGGCCTACCGGCGGGCGGACCTGGCCGTGGACGTGGCTCCCGAGGAGGAGCCGGAGGAGGTCGCGGCGAGGATCGCGCTGCGGATCGGGGAACGAAAGTGCGCTACCTGATCCTCTCCGACATGCACGCCAACTGGGACGCTTTCGAAGTCGTCCTGCGGCGGGCCCGGCGCAAGCGCTTCGACGCGGTTCTGGTGCTCGGCGACCTGGTCGGCTACGGCGGCGCTCCCAACCAGGTGGTCGAGGCGGTGCGCCGCCTGGGCCCCCGGCTCTTCACCGTGCGCGGCAACCACGACAAGGTCGTGGCGGGGATCGACAACGGCGCCAACTTCAACCAGACAGCGCTGACCGCGGCGCAATGGACCACCGGCCGGCTGACCCCGGCCAACCTCCGCTACGTGCGCGACCTGCCGCAGGGGCCGGTCCAGATCGAAAAGGAGGTGGCGATCTGCCACGGCTCGCCGCTCGACGAGGACACCTACGTCTTTTCGGACGTCGAGGCCTACGAGATCTTCTCGCGCTTTCCGGTGCCGGTGACCTTCTTCGGGCACACCCACATCCCGTCGCTCTTCTCGCTGGAGGGACGGCGGCTGGGGGTGGCGGCCCTGCGGGGTGACGGCGGCAGCATCCTTCTCAATCCCGAGGGGCGCTATCTGATCAATCCGGGCTCGATCGGCCAGCCGAGAGACCGCGATCCCCGGGCCTCCTACATGACCTACGACAGCAAGCGCCGGGTCGTGCGCTGGTACCGCATCC
>DASVEF010000212.1:0-12869 GCA_036380715.1 Thermoanaerobaculia bacterium
GGCGATGCAGGCCCGCGCGTGGACGCCCTTCCTGTCGAACGCCGGCCAGCCGCTCGCGCAGGGCCTCGGCTGGTACGTCACCGACTATCGCGGCACGCGCCTGGTCTGGCACTTCGGCCACTGGGGCACCGGCTTCTCCGCGATGTACCTGAAGATACCGGCGCGGCGGCTCACCCTCGTCATGCTCACCAACAGCGAAGCCCTCGCCGACCACCACTACCAGGTCGGCCAGGACATCACCCACAACGTCTTCGCCTGCGCCTTCGTCCATGCGTTCGTGCCCGAGGTCGCGAGCGTCCCGTCACCCCCGGGCGATGCCGCGCCGGCGGACAGGAGCTCCACGGCGCCCTCCACGGACTGCGAACGCAGCTCGCGCACCGCACTGGCGAAGTGGATCGAGGATCGCCGCGCGAAGGCGCGCAAGGCCGTCCCCGTGGACAGCGCGCTGCTCGCCGTCTACGCGGGGCGCTACCAGTTCCCCCATCGCGTGGTCACGGTGACCCACGAGGACGGCCGGCTGTACATCGACGTTCCCGTGGACGGCCGCTCCGAGCTGTTCGCCGAAACGCCCACGCGGTTCTTCCTGAAGATCCGGCCGTGGACGCTGACCTTCGTGAAGGACGGCGCGCGGGTCGTGCGCCTCGACATCCTCGACAGCGGCGAAACCGTGCCGGGGACGAGGATCGACGAGGACGTGCCCGGGGAGTAGGTGCCTGCGGCGACCAAACCTGGCCTGTCGTCCGACGGACCCGTGGCCCTACCGCAGGTGCGCGGCCACCGTCGCCGTTCCGCCTTCGGTGGGCCTGGCGTACACGGGCAGGAAGCCGCCGCGGGCGACGAGGAGCGGGTTGTAGTCGCCGAGGAAGTACAGGCCGCCGCGTCCGGGCTTCCAGTCGAACGTGTCGAAGATGAGATCGGTTCCCCGAGCCAGCGTTCCGCTGGTCGGGCGCTGGATGGCGGCGAGGTGCACGGCGACCGGGAGCGCGTCGCCGCGCGGGCGCTCCCCCGCTGGCGCGAAGTAGGTGACGGCCACGCGGCCCTGGGCATCGGCCGCGATGGCCGGCCGCCACGAGGCCGCCACGGAGTCGGCGCTCACGCGCAGGGGCGCGCTCCAGGTGCGGCCGTTGTCGACCGAGGTGGTGATGCCCACCTGGAGCGACTCGCCGCCGGTGAAGCGGCCGTCCGTGAAGACGACGAAGAGCTGGCCCGTGCGGGGATCGATGGCCGCGTGCGCGATGTCCTCGGCGATGCGGAGCTGCTTGTCGGTGCCGGGATATTTCGCGGGTCCGCGCAGGGGGACGCCGTCGGTCACGACGACCGGCTCGCTCCAGGTTTGACCCAGGTCTTCCGACTTGACGAAGGAGACCCGCGAGCCACGCGGGCCGTGGGTGTAGAAGACGAAGAGGTGCCCGGTGCGAGGGTCGATCACCATCTGCGGAGCGCCCGCCGAGGTGGATCCCGGTGTACGTGGAGTGATCGCCCGGACCGGGCTCCAGGTCCTGCCGCGGTCGAGCGTCCTGGACAGCGCCGCCGGCCCGAGCCGCGCCTGGGGCTCGTAGCGGGTGAACACGACGTAGACGGTGCCGGCCTGAGTGGGATGGGCCGCGATGGCCGTGTTGTCGTGGAAGTACTCGGGCGTGCGGGTGATCGAGCCCACGCCGGGCGGGTCCCAGGTGCGTCCGCCGTCCGGGCTCGCGACCACGATCACCGCGCCCGCCTCGTCCACGGATTCCGCCGGCTTGTAGGCGATCGCGCTGACGTAGGCGCGCCCGTCGGGACCGAAGGCGACCCAGGGATCGGACGCGCGGGGCAGGAAGTCGAACGGCCCGCCGGAGCACGCGTTGACCGGGAGCGTCGCGGGCGGCGTCCACGAGCGCCCGCCGTCGAACGAGGCGGCGGCCTGGATGGCGCCGCCGTCCGCGGCCCGGACCATCCACGCCGCGACGATGTTGTTGGAATCGCGGGGGTTGACCGCGGCGTGAGGCTCGACCTCGGCGCGGGCGGCGGCCGGATCTCCGAGGCAGCGGGCCAGGGCCGCGTCCCCCGGTCCGGCGGCGCTGATCCGCACGAAGTCCGCGACGGGCGCAGGGGCGGGCGCGGGCGCCTGGACGGCGGCGGTCCCGGGGTCCCGAGGGGCGCTCGCGGTGGGTGCGCAGGCCCAGAACGAGGCCGCGACGATAGCCAGGGCGCTCGCCGGCCGTCCTACCATCTCTCTGTCCCCGCCCAGGTGACGATGGCGGCAGAGCGTACTGCGCCGGCCGTCAGAGGATCAGTGGATTCCGCGTCTTCAAATCCGGAAAACGCGACTCGACCAGGGGGACGCAAAGTCTGTCGCGCGGGCTCGAACCATGGCGAATCGCGGCGGTGAGCGTAAACGAGAAGGTTGGTGTCGACCGCGATCAAGCTCCGCGCCCCGCGTAAATACGGTCACGAAGCGGCTCCCAATTTCCCTCTTCGATCTCGGGGGCGAGACCCTCGCCACCGGCGCTCAGGTCCGGCCAGCGGTAGATCGTCGTCTGATGCTCTCGCTGTGCCAGGGTCAATCGCAACCCCTCCTCGATGAGATGGCGCAACGTCGTCCCCTCGCGCTGAGCAACCTCCCGCGTACGGGAGAACAGGTCGTCGGCGATCTCGACGGTGGTCTTCATATAGGTCGACCCTATCACCGATATGGTTCCATGGAAGCTTGCAGGCGAACCGGCGGCTCGAAGATCTTCTACCATCCCTCTGTCCCCGGCTCTCCCTTGAACGGCCCGACGACGTCGCTGGTGATCCACCCGCCATAGAAGCCGCCGGCCTGCGGGGTCGCCTTCTCCCCGTCCACATGGCAGGCCTCCATCTTCTGCGGATAGAAGGCGATGTAGCCCTTCATCTCCTCGTAGATCCGCGTCGGCAGAGGGTAGTACCAGGCGGCGGAGGGGACGCGTCGGCCTTCGACCTCGATGTCGTAATAGAGGGCGAGGCCTTTCCATTCGCACCAGCTCCCCTCTCCGTTCTCGCGGAGGTGCTCACTGCGGACGTCTTCCGGGGGGAAGTAGTAGACGGGCGGATGGCTGGTCTCCAGGACGCGCTTGGCCCTGCGGGTCTCGGCGATGAGGACGCCGCCGAGCCAGACTTGAAGGTGCCTGGCCGTGTCCTCGACCCGCGGCGGGCGCGGGTAGTCCCAGACGGACTCCTGGCCGGGGCCGGGCTCGATGCGGTGGCCGGATACGGAGGGGATCTCCAGATCGGTTCTCTTCACAATCCCGAAGGATATCGAAGAGCCGTGCGTTTGCCGAGAGGGATCGCCGCGGGAGAGCCGGAGCTCCCCCGCGGCGTTGCGGACGAACAGCGGACGATCAGCGGCGGACGAGCTCCTCCTCCTCCACTCCCACTCCGCTTCCCGGAGTCGAGCCCATGCCGGTGGTGGCGCTGGGGGTGGTGAGGCCGCCGGTGGTCATGCCTTCCCCAGGCTTCGGGGCGTTGTCGCCCGTCAGGTTCTGGTTCTTGGCCTCTTCCTTGACGGCGTTCTTGGCCTCGCGGCCGACCGCACGCACCTTCTCCGCCAGGCCCTCCGCGGTGAGGCCCTGATGCTCGACCTCGTCCTTGAGCGTGTCCATGGCGGTGGAGGCGACCTGCTTGCCCTTGTCCAGCACCTCGCGGCCCTTCTCCTTGGCGTCCTCCAGGAGACGGTCGCGGGTCTCGCCCATCAGCTCGTCCTCCTTGCGGGTGGACGGCAGGGTGAGGCCGGCCACGACGCCGAGGGCGAGGGTGGCCACGCCCACGGCGAGCGGATTGCGCTCCATGGTCTCCCAGAAGCTGGTCTGGGCCTGCCGGGTCTTGTAGCGGGTCTTGTAGCGGAGCTGCTGGGCCTTGATCCGCGCCCGGTCGCTGAGTTGGGAGGCCGAGTCGCGCACGCTGTCCGCCGCGCCGGTGACCTTGTCGCGGGTGGCGGAGGCGGCGTGACGGACGGTGTCGGCCGCGCCGGAGGCGGCATGACGGACCGAGTCCGCCGCGCCGGAGGCGGCGTCCTTCACCGAGCCCGCGGCCGCGGACAGCCGGCCCTCGGAGTCGTAGTCGGCATCGGCCGCGAAGTCGGCGTTGTAGTTTTCGTCATAGCTGCCGTAGCCGGCCGAGCCCTCGCCGGTGTAGCCGGTGTAGCCGTAGCCGGCGCCGCTGGTGGAGTAGCGGCTGTAGCGGCCGTCATAGCCGCGGCTGCCGCGCGAGCTCTCGTAGAGGAGCCAGCCGAAGCCGAGGCCGATCACGGTGGTGGGGAGCGGGTAGTCCCTGGCGATCTGCCAGACCTTGCTCACTCCGGCGGTGGAGCCGCCCTTGGCGATGTGCCAGACCTCGCCCATGATCTGTCCCGGGGTCAGCTTCTGCTCGAGCTCGTCGAAGGTCCTGTCCATCTGGGCGCGGGTGCGCTCGATGTCGGACCGGAGCTTGTTGGATGTCACTGTACCTTTGCTCTGAGCCATTCTTTGTTCTCCTGCAAGGTTTCGGTGGTCTTCCTGGGAGTGACGCTCTCTTGCTTGAGGGTCTGAAGGGCTTTCTGGACCAGGTTGTAGCCGATCACAGCGAGCACGATTCCGACGATCAGCGGCGCCAGCCAGACGGCCACGCCGAGCGACATGAACTGGTCGAGGAGGGAAGTAAGGCCGTAGACGACCGCGGCGAGCAGGGCCAGGGCGCCGAGGAAGGCGACCGCTCCACCCATTGCCAGCGAGCCGAGGTTGGTCCCGACCCGCGAGGCTTTCTCGGACATCTCGGTCTTCGCGAGATCGACCTCCTGCCGCAGCAGGGTGGTCGTCTCGTCGCGGAGCTCTTTGAGGAGCTGGCCAATGGAGCGCTCTTCACGGACCACCATGGTCAGACTCCCACCGGCTCGTCGAAGTCCCGGTTGCCGTAGGTGGTCTCACCAACGCCGGGAGCCCGTCCCTCGTTGTACCCCGCCGCATAGGACGAGGTGCCCTGGTACGCAGTGCCCGCGTACGCGGTGTCCAGATCGTCTCCGTACGCCTCGTACCCGTCGTAATTGCGGCGCTCCGACGACGCCTTGAGGAAGCGCGCCAGGAGCATGCCGGCCAGGAAGGTGCCGCCGAGGAAGAGCTCGGGACGGCGCCGCGCAAAGGTCTCGGTGTCGCGGACGAACGCGCCGAGGTCGTTGTCCCTCAGGTAATGGGTGAGCCGGTCCATCTGATCGGCCGCCTGGTTCGCGTACCGTCCGACGCCGCCGGTCGTGTCGTTCTCCTGGAGCTTCTGGGCGACATCGCGAATCACGCCGACCACGCTGCCCAGACGGTCGGCCGCCATGTCCTTGCGCTCGGTGACCAGGTGCTGGACGTGGTCCTTGGCCTGGCCGGCGAGCTTCGAGGTCTCCTGCTTGGCCTGGGAGGCCAGGTTCTTGGCCTCTTCCTTGGCCTTCTGGGCCGCGCTCTGGGTCTCTCCCTGCGCGCCCATGTCGCTCATGTCGCCCATGTTGCCGCCACCCATCGTGGTGCCGGTCGTCGAGCCCGCGGTGTACGACGAGCCGGTTGTACCGGTCATGCCGCCGCCGAGGTCATTGTTCAGAGTGGTTGTCGAGGGGGGGTTGGTCGAAGATAGCGGATCTGCACTGGGGCTTCGTTTCGCCATTGGGACCTCCTTTCAAAGCTGTGCCTGCGAGGCGTGCTACTGCTGGTGAAGCCAGGCGCCGGCCGGGGCCGTCGCACTCCTTTCAAGGTAGTGCAAGAGGTGCGCCAGTTCATTTCATCCGCCGCGTGGGATAATTTGCCGGACGGAGGAGACGAAACGTGACGCGGCAGAACATCTCCAGTGGAGCTCCCTGGGAGCCCATCGTCGGCTATTCGCGCGCCGTCCGGGTGGTGGAGGGCTCACGGCTTGTCGTAGTGCAGCTCGATGAACTCGTAGACGAAGTTCCCCGTCCCTGTCGCGTCTGAGAACTCGTTGATCACCACCCCCTTGCCGCAGCCGGCGCCGGCGCCGCTGCCCGGCGTGCCATTGGAGGAGGCGGAGACGGTCCAGCTCGCGCTCTTACTGGAGGACAGGCAGGGGTCTCTGCGCTGCACGGTGTTGCCCGCGCTCGCCGACATGGCGATCGTCCGGCCGTCGATCCTGGTCCCCGCCGCGTTGTAGAGGTTGTAATACTCGTCCCCGTTGATCACCGGCATGGCGCCGGCCGAATCGACGTAGACCGCGCCAGACGGCAGCGGTGCACCCCAGAAAGCCTCGAAGGCGCTCTGGGTGGCGTCGCGCCCGACGATCAGGTAGCCGTTGTCCGGAATCCGCGTGCCGGCCGGCAGGGTGAAGTTGGCCGTGGAATTGGTCTGGTTGATCCGCCAGCCCGAAACGTCGAAGCCCGTGCTCCCTCCGCCGCCCGGCCCATAGGTGATCCACAGGGGCGCCGACCAGAGGTCGTGGCCGTCCGCTTGGACGGCGTGGACGAAGTAGTAGTACGTGCCCGAGGTCAGATTCTCCGTGAGCGTCAGAGTCGACTGGTTGGAAACGGTGCGGTAGGCGGCCGAGGGGACGCCGCCGCCGATCTGGCCGCGCCAGATTTCCAGGGCCGAGACGCCCTCGCTGCCCGGATCGTAGACGGCGGCGCGCAGGCTGGCCGATCCCGCGGCGCTGAAGATGTCTCCCATGATGCGTGAGCCGTCCGCGGTGGCGAAGACGAGCTGGGCGTTGGAGTCCTCGGTGGCGAAGAAGTGGCGTGCCTTGTGGGCCTGCAGCAGGGCCAGCTTGGTGAGCACCGGCGTCGAGGCGTTCGGCAGCAGGTAGACCGTGCGGTTGGGGATGCCCTGGCCGTAGGTGTTGCAGTGCGCGTCGTGGTCGGCCACGGGCCCGAGGTGGAAGCCCAGGTTCAGCGCCGCTCTCCAGCGCGGCGAGTAGTCGGTGGAGGCCACGTTGGCGTCGGCGCAGTTGGTGGCGGTGTTGAAGGCCAGGCCGCTGCGCACCGCGATCCCCTGGAGAGCGGCGTCGGCGTCGGCGTTGAACGCGTAGTTGTCGAACTCTCCGGTCGAAGGGTGGCAGAGGATGCCGAGGGCTCCGGCGGCTGACGGATTCTCGACCGAGCGGCGGTAGAGGGTCAGGTAGCCGAAGCGCTTCGGCGTGAACACGTCGAAGTAGCAGTTGGTGCCCGGAGTGCATTCGGCGTTCGGGCCGTTGCAGTTGGAGCAGGTCTCCCAGCCGAACAGTTTGGGGGTCTCCAGGAGAGTCACATGCCCCTGGTCGGCGTTGGTGGTGACGCCCCACTCCATACCGTAGAGCCCCACGAACACGTCGTTGACTGTCGCGGCGTTGGCCGCGGCGAGCCCGTCGGCATAGCGCTGGCGGACCTTGGCCTCGGTGACCGGCGGATTGTTGTTGGCCATCGCGTCCTGGATCAGATGGTTGTGCTCGTTGACGACCCAGTAGTCGACCCCGGCCGAATTGCGGGCGTAGTCGAAGACCGCGGCCGGATCGAACGTGCCGCTGCCGTAGGCGTTGCCGGACGAGCAGCCGGTCGTGGGGTGGCCGCCGTCGGACCAGTTGGAGTGGCTGTGGGTCGAGCCGTAGTAGAAGTTGTAGCCGAACCCGGATTCGATGGGCGTGTTCTGCTGCGCCTGGCAGGCTCCGGCCGCGAGACTCTGGCGCAGGACCGCCGCCGTGGGCTCGTCGAGGCCGTAGTTGACGATCAGCTCTTCGGTCGACGCGAACGCCTCGCTGACCCCAGTCTCCCTTGCCAGGTCCTCGTAGCGGAGGGGGAGCCGCTCGCGGCCCAGGCGGTCGGGCAGGAAGCGACCGTGAAAAGTGTAGCGGTACTTTCCGGCGGGCACCGGCCGGCCCTGCTCGTCACGGCCATTCCAGACGAAATCGGCGATCGACTGGCCCGCGGCGTCGATATAGGCGGCGCCGCGCGCCGCGCGCACCAGGCGGCCGGCCTCGTCGCGGATCTCCAGCCGCCAGAAGGCGCGGCCGAAGTCGCCGGTAGCGGCGGCCCGCTGGTTCGAGAGGACCGTGAACAGGCGGACCGACCCGAGCTCGCCCTCGTGGGCGGGCGAGAACTGGTAAGCCTCGGCCCCGAGGTAGGCGATGAAGTCGGCGTCGCACTCGTCGAACGGGACCGCGGATGCCGGAGAAAAGGCGGCCGTTGCGATCAGGAGCCCCAGGAACATCGGGCGGAGTTGGTGCGGGATTCGGCTCATGGACGGCTCTCCTCCGCGGCAGGACCGCGCTCCGGAAGCGGAGCGGCTCCATAAATAGAGGTGCTCGGGATATCCTGGAGAGGACAAAAGGAGGAGAGATGAAGGAAATCCGACTGGAGACCCCGGGTCTTCTCGCGTGCGCCGCTCTGGCTCTGTTCTTCCTGGCCGCGCCGGCTTCGGCGGTCGAGCACCGGCTCGGCCTCGGCGTCCACTACTGGCGGACGCTCGACGAGATCGCGGACGATCCGGAGATCGACGAGGACGGCATGGCGGGGGTCCTCTCCTACCAATTCGTGCCGGCGGGGGTCTTCAAGCTGCAGATCGACGTCGAGTACTTCCCCCAGGGCTTTCTGGGCTCCGCCGAAGAGGCCTGGTCGCCGCAAGGCTATCTGGTCCTGGGGAGACGCTGGTATATCGCGGCCGGCGCCGGCTGGATCTATTCCGACAGCATCGAGGGGAAGCTCTCGGAGATCTTCTACGCCGCCCGTCTCGGCGCCGACTTCCTGATCCTCCCCCGCACCCACCTCGATATCAACGCCAACTACCGGTCCGGCGACTGGCAGGAGCTCGACGAGGCCGACACGGACACGATCACGCTGGGAGCGGTGCTGCGGGTGAGGCTGTAGGCTGAGCCCTCACCCCCGGCCCCTCTCCCGGAGGGAGAGGGGGGAAATTCGACAGAAAAAGCATAGGAGCACAGTCTGTGTTGCTGCGAAGGTTCTCCCCTCTCCCTCTGGGAGAGGGGTTGGGGGTGAGGGCCTACGGAGGGCAGGCGCCGGTGTAGAAGAGGTTGGCCTCGTCGTGGACTCCGAGGCACCTGGGCGAGGAGCCCGTCACCGGGCCTCCGAGCAGCCTGGAATTCCCCACAACGACCGACCCGGTGGTCGCCGCCACGACGCCGCTTAGGGCGGAGACCGTCGAATTGAGGACGTTGGTCGGGCCGCCCTCCTGCCGGATTCCGTAGCGGCTGCCCGCGCCGCTCACCTGGACGTCGCACGCGAAGAGCTGGAGCGGGACGTAGGAAGAGGTCACGTAGATCCCGTAGTTGTTGGCGCTGCCGTTCAGGATGTCGATCTCCACGTGGTCGAAGCTGATCGGCTCGGGCAGAGCGTCGACGATGTTCAAAAAATAGACGCCATAGGCCGAGCTGCCGCCGCGCGCCGTGATCTCGGTGTCGCGGATCTCCTTGGTGATCACCCCCGTCGAGAAGAACAGGCCGTAGTTGTTGGTGGCGTTCTCCGCGGTAATGCGGCTCCGCCGGATCTCTCCCCTCCGGCTCGAGGTGGCCACGGATACGATTCCGTAGGTATAGCTCCCTCCTATGGCGGAGATTTCGACCTCTTCGAGGAGAGGAGCGGCGGTGATGTTGCGCATGCCGTAGTTGGCGAAGGTCCCCCCGCGGCCGTAGAGCTTCACCCGGTAGACGCGCGGCGAAGCGCTGGAATTCACCATGGGAATGACGGTGGAATAGGCCGCGTTGCCGAGCGCCTCGACGGTCAGGTTGCGAAGCTCGGCGTTGTCCGCGCCCATGACCGTGCCGTAGTTGAGGTCGATCGTCGGGTCGACGGTGCCCCGGATCGTGGTCACGCCGATGCCGGAGCCCTCGATGTCCACCCAGGGGCGCATCTGGAGCGGCGTGTTCTTGACGTCGTAGATGCCCGGCTCGATCTTGAGGAGCCAGGGGTTCGTAAAGGACGGGGCCGGGATGCCCGCGAGGGCGCTGAGCAGATTGGCGCCGCTTGAGCCCGGATCTCCGGGGACCGGCGAGACGAGGACGGTGCGGATCTGGGCGGAAACCGCGGCGGCACAGAAAAACGCGGCGGCGAGGGCGAGCGAGGCGGCCCACGGCGCGCGGCGAGACTTGCGCTGGACGTTCATGAATCCTCCCTTGAAAGGCCGCCGGATGGCGGCGACACCCCTATAGGCGTAGCAAGGGGGGATTTCGCTACCGGAGACGGCGCCAGGAGACTTCGACCGGCCGCGCGATGTCGGGAGCGTTGACCCGGTCGGGGATCTCGACCACCACGCGGGCCACCCAGACCTCGGGGCGGCCATAGGCTTTCAGGGCCGCGCCGCGCAGGGGCGGGATGTCGCGCACGTACACC
Source organism: Thermoanaerobaculia bacterium (assembly GCA_036380715.1). Lineage (GTDB taxonomy): Bacteria > Acidobacteriota > Thermoanaerobaculia > Multivoradales > UBA5704 > UBA5704. The sequence goes on from DASVEF010000212.1 coordinate 10,271, forward strand.
CGCCGGCCCGCCTGCGGCGGAATGGCGTTCTCCAGGAAGAAGCCGCTGTAGCACCAGGCCGTGCCCGACACGAAGACCAGGGCGTCCGGCCCGACGTCGGCTTCGGCGGCCTTGCGGAGCGGCTCGGCCGAGACGGCGAGGTACCACCCGGAGTGGTGGAGGATCTGCTCGGGCAGGCGGCGGCCCAGGGGGAAGACCAGGAGGAGCGCGGCGCCGAGGCCGAGGACCGCCAGACGGAGGGTCCGGCGGCCGGGACCCAGGAGGCGGTCCAGCCCCTCGACGAGCGTGAGGAGCGAGCGCGCGGCCAGCACCGACAGCGGCCCCAGCGCCTCGAAGGCGAAACGCGGCCCCGCGTAGATCACGTCGCGCCAGTAATACCCGCAGTAGGCGAGCACCAGGCCCGCGGCGCAGAGGAAGAGCAGGGCGTCCCTCCCCCGCCCCGGCCGGGGCCGGAGCAGCGGCAGGAAGACCAGGAAGCTCGGCCAGGGCCATCCCCACAGGGCGCGGTCGAGGTTCTCCAGATACCAGGGGAGGTTGCGGCGCAGCGCCTCGGCCGGGGAGAGCGCCATCGACTCCACCTGCCCGAAGCGGCTCTCGTTGTAGACCTGATAGCCGGTGGTCAGCGGATGCCCGAAGGCGGCTTGGTTGTAGAGCAGGAAGCCGGCCACGCAGGGGAGTGCGCCCAGAGCCATCCATCCGAGCGCGGGGCCGAGCGCGGGGAGCCAGCGGCGGTCGCGCCGAACGCGGAACAGGCACCAGAGCACGAACGGCGCGAGAAGCACCACGGCCGTGTAGGGACGGATCAGGAAGGCGTACCCGCCGAGCAGGCCGGCCGCGAGAAGGACCTTCGGCCGCGCCGATTCCGCACCATCGGCCAGGGCCGCCATGCACCAGACCACGGCGCAGAGCGACGCCGCGTGGGACATGAAGCCGGCGCCCATGACCAGGGCGAAGGGGGACGCGGCCAAAGCCACCGCCGCGAGGACGCCCACCCGCGCGTCGAAGAGCTTGCGGCCGAGCACCCAGACGCCCACCACGGACAATCCCAGCAGCAGCGGGCTCATCAGCCACGGCGCGCCAACGAGCCAGCCGATGGCGAGCAGGAGGGGCCAGCCGGGAGGATAGAGCGAGCACCAGATGCCCGGCCGGCGGATGATGTTCTCCATCGCGAACAGCACCGAGGCCGGGGGCGGATCGAGGCAGACGCGCCCCGAGGCGAGGAGCCGCCCCTGGAACAGGTAGGAGACCTCGTCCGTCACGTGGGGGGTGAGATCCAGGGCGGCCCACGAGATCAGCAGGCTCACTCCGAAAGCGAGCAGCGCGACGAGCGGAGGAATCCTGGAAGCCGTTTTCATGGTCCGCATCCCGGGAAGGATGCGGGGATTGTATCCGGGACGGCCCGGGGCTCCGAGGAGCCCCGGGCGCGCATCGGTTCTCAGAGGCTGTGCGGGACCGCGACCCCGGTCGAGCCGGACGCGGCGTTGCCCGCGGCATCTCTGCAGGAGACCGCGAGCGTATAGATGCGCCCTGTGCCCGTCCCGGAGCGCTCGGCCCGCAGGTTGGCCGTCATGGCTCCGGTGATGATCCAGTCGGGCGCGGTATCGCCGTCGCCGAGGCCGTCGACCGGCTCGTTGCTCGCCACCGAGACGAGCTGGCAGGCCGGCGGGGCCGGATCGCAGGCGTCCGAGGCCGAGGCGCTCACCGCGACCGGGCGCATCTTGTGGTTGGGAGGCCAGAGGACGCCTGGCGTGACCGAGAGGCCGGCGATCGCCGGCGGCGTCGTATCCACGACCGTGACGACCACCTCGTCGGAGTCGGTCCCGCCTTGGCCGTCGTCCACGGTCAGAGTGATCGTGTGGACCCCCGGCGTGAGCGTCACCGTGGCGGTTTCGCCGCTCGCCGTGCCAAAGGGGCCGGTCCAGGTGTAGGTCAGCGCATCGCCGTCGGGATCGCTCGAGCCGGACCCGTCGAGGAAGATCGAAGCCTGGCAGGACTCGTCGACGGCGGCCGTCTGGTCGTCCCCGGCGTCGGCGACCGGCGGCTCGTTGCCTCCCACCACCTCCTCGGCCCAGGAGAATTCCGAGGTGTTTCCGGCGCCGTCCGTGGCCGTGGCGGTGATCACATGGCCGGGCGGCACGGCGACCGGCAAGGTGATGCTGAAGTTGCCGAGGCAGGAGCTGTCGGTCGCCACGGAGAGCGCGGTCAGGAAGGTCTCTCCCTCCCCCGCTCCCGAGAGGTCCGCCGCGCCGCTGGCGAACAGCTCGACGGTGTAGGACGCGTTCGGCGCGCTGTTCAGGAACCCTTCGATGGTCGTCGCCGCGCCGGCCCTCTCGGCGCGTGTGATCTCCGGGAAGTTCTGCCGCAGATTGCCCCCGGTGTCGCCGTCGCAGGAATCGTTGGGCGTGGGCGTGAACGGCGGCTCACCCGACGGGAACGGCGGCGGCAGGACGTCGATGCCGAGGCCGCCGTTCGAATGGATCGAATTTCCCGTGATGTGGTTCCCCTGATGGCCGTTTGGAGTGAAGGAGACGCCGAAGCGGAAGTCCGGCGCGTCGAGGATGCCGTTGCTCCCGTTCCAGGCGATGGTGTTCCCCGCGAT
>DASVEF010000213.1:0-2156 GCA_036380715.1 Thermoanaerobaculia bacterium
CTGCCGTACGCCTTGCGCACGTCGCGCAATTCGAGTGTGGGAGTCATGAGGTCATCCTATCGGAGAGAGGGAGGTTTCGCACCTGGAAGAGGTACGCAAGGCCGGGGCGGGAGGTTTGTCGTTTCCGCTAGAATGCCAGGGCACGTGAAAGGAGGGCCGACGATGCGCGCCATTCTTCTCGCAACCGCTCTCTCGATGATTCCGTTCCAGGCTCCGGCTCAGGACAAGCCGGCCGCGCCTCCCGCGGAAAAACCCGCTCCGCAGGCCGCCGAGCCGGCCAAACCGACCGGGTCCGCCGCGGCCATGCCCCGCGACGAAAAGCTGCCGGCTTCCGAAGAGCAGGCCAAGGCCGCCCTGGAGAAGTCTCCCCGCCACGGCGAGTACGTGGACGTCAAGCTCCCGTCCGGCGGGGCCCCGATCCGGACCTGGGTCGCCTATCCCGAGCGCAAGGACAAGGCCGGTGTGGTGATCGTCATCCACGAGATCTACGGCCTCAGCGACTGGATCCGCGGCGTCGCCGACCAGCTCGCCCGCGACGGGTTCATTGCCGTCGCCCCGGACCTGATCTCCGGCCTCGGCCCCAACGGCGGAGGCACCGACTCCGTGGCGAGCCGCGACGACGTGGTGAAGCTGGTGCGCGGGCTCACCCCCGAGGACGCGACAGCGCGCCTGAACGCCGTCCACGACTGGGCCGTCAAGCTCCCCGCCGCGAACGGCAAGAGCGCCACGCTCGGCTTCTGCTGGGGAGGCGCGCGGAGCTTCGCCTACGCGGCTTCGCAGCCGGCCCTGGACGCCGTGGTCGTGTTCTACGGCACTTCGCCGGAAGCCGCGGACCTCGCCCGGATCAAGGCTCCGGTCCTCGGCCATTACGGCTCCGACGACGCGCGCGTCAACGCGACCATCGGACCGGCCGAGGCCGAGATGAAGAAGCTCAAGAAGGCCTACGAGCCCCACATCTACGAGGGCGCGGGCCACGGCTTCCTGCGCGCGCAGGATGGGCGCGAAGGGGCGAACCTCAGGGCGACGCAGCAGGCCTGGCCGCGGACGCTGGCCTTCCTGCGCGAGCACCTGAAGTAGAGCCCTCACCCCCTGGCCCCCTCTCCCGGAGGGAGAGGGGAAATCCGGATGGCGAGAGGAGGAAAATACGAGCTACACCATCCCGCCGGGCACGGACATCGGCCACGTCCACCTCAAGGTCGCCGACCTCTCGCGGGCTCTGGGCTTCTACTGCGGAGTGCTCGGCTTCGAGCTGACCACGCGCTACGGCCCGGGCGCGGCGTTCGTCTCCGCCGGGGGCTACCATCACCACATCGGACTGAACACCTGGGAGAGCGCCGGCGGCTCCCCTCCGCCGTCGGGCTCGACCGGGCTGTACCACCTGGCCATCCGCTATCCGACCCGCGCCGACCTGGCGGAAGCGCTGCGGCGCGTGGTCACGGCCGGCATTTCGCTCGACGGAGCGAGCGACCACGGAGTCAGCGAGGCCCTCTACCTGCGCGACCCGGACGACAACGGCGTCGAGCTCTACTGGGACCGGCCGCGCGAAGCCTGGCCCCGGACTCCCGAGGGCGGGATCGTGATGTACACGCGCCCGCTTGACCTCGAGTCGCTGCTACGAGAAGGCGAGTAGCCCCCACGATCCGTGGATGTCGACTCTCAGCGCTGGACCGCCGAGGAATCCGTACTGACTCCGCAGGAGGCGAATGCCGCACCCGACGATGCGCCGTCCCACGGAACGCCGCACGCATAGCCGCTCCCGCACCACACCAGCTCACACGAGCAGCCCGAGTCGATGTACCACGGGCAGTGGTAGAGCACGCACCCTCCGGCCAGCTGAATCTCCGGGCTGGGCGCGACCATCGAAGTCATGTTCGGTAGGCTCACGGCGGGCACGACAGTAGCTTCAGGTTCGGCGCTCAGCGGCAGCAGGCTCCCCGCGAGGACCAGGACAACGGCGACGACGACGATTCTGGACAGTCCCATGTGGGCCTCCTTTCAGCCATGTCGCCAATAAGATAGCTTACCTTCACCTCACCCGCTCTCCCGAATCTGTCAAAAGTCCGGAAGTAGCGCATCCTGGCCAGGAAGCTCGACTTACGAGCCAGGATCGCCACGATCCTGGGAAGGAGCGCCAACTTCCGTCCAAGGATCGCCAA
>DASVEF010000214.1:0-7100 GCA_036380715.1 Thermoanaerobaculia bacterium
CGCCGAGAGACCTCGACGACGATGCGATCCAGCTCGTGAAGTACGCCCTCGTCTCCATCCGGCGCTGTCACGAAACGGTCCTCACCGGGGGCGTGGTTCTGGTGACCACCCGCATGACCGCCGCGGGCTTCTCCACCTGGATCGTCGCCCAGTATCTGCAGTCGGCGGAGTACCAGGCCGCCGTGGCGCGCGACCGCCGCAACGAGATCACGCACGCCGACAAGAAGTACCTACGGGTCTCGTATGGGGTGCTCAAGCGCTGGCCGCGCGAGCCGAAAGACGGCTGCGGCCACAGCAAGCTCGACGCCCTCCAGGACATCCGCGACGCTCTGCTCGGGCTTCGCCGTCCGCTCTTCTCGCGGCCTGCGCCACCGCCGCAGGCTGTAGCCCGGCGGCCGGTGGCACCGCAGCCAGTCTACGAGCCCGTCCCTGTTCCCGCGGTCGTGCCTCGTGCCGAGGAGGCTCCGGCCGTCAGTGAGGCGGCCCTGTCGCCAGCCGGCGAGGTCCCAGAGCAGACGCCCGCGAGCGCCGGCTCGCAGGCCGAGACGGTGGCGCCGGCCGCCCCCACGCCGCCGCCGCAACGGCCGAGACCCCTGCAAAAGGCGGCTCCGCCGGCTCCAGAGCCGCCGCCCCCGCCGGCCCGTTCCCGCCCCGGACCGCGGGCCGCCCCCGGCGCTCCGGAAGGCGACGAGTCTCCCGCGGCCCCGCGGCCCGGGCGCCGCCAGCCCGGTCCACCGCGACGGAGGCCGCGATGATCGCCGAGCCGGGTTGCTGCAGCGGCCGGCGCGCGAGGGCGGGCCTCGGTGGGACCCCGGACGAGGATGCCGCGCTCGCCAGCGCCGACACCTTCCTGCGGCGAGGGCTCGACCTCAAACGCTGGTGGGACCAGGCCTGGGCCACCAACAGCTTCGCCCAGAAGTTCCTCCTCACCACCAGCTTCGACCGGCCCGACGAGAGCTTCGGCTTCTTCGACGTGGCGCAGGTCGAAGGCCGGGAGATGCCCATCATGGGCAACTACCAGGCCATGTTCTACGACCAGCCTAAGTCGCCGACCGCCAGCAAGGCCGTCGCCGCGCAATGGATGCGCGACCAGATCCGCCAGTTCGCGCTGCGCTACTTCATGCGCGTCAGCTCGTTCCGGCTGCCCGAAGCGTTCATCCCGCGGAGCGACCGCCAGCCCATCCCCGACTTCCTGCGCCCCCTGAGCTGGTGCCCGGAGGAGGACCCCAAGCTTATCGGCTTCGGCTTCGACCAGATCCTCTACAAGCTCGCCGGCAGCGGCCGGATCGGCGCCTTCCCCGAGACCGACCGCGAGGCCATCGTCGACCTGCGCGAGATCGGGCCGCGGTTCGAATGGATCCTGCCCTATGTCCACATCTTCAACTTCAATTTCACCGTCCAGCCGTTTGGGCCCGGCACTCCCAGCTTCAGCATACCGCTCAAAGAGGGCAGCTACCTCATCATGAACCGCGACTTCGTGGTGAACGAGGAGGAGCCGTCGCCCGGCCTGCTGGGCCGCTATGGTTTCGGCTACTCGTTCATCAAAAATCCCGAGCCGAGCATCTTCGCCTTCGGCCCCGGCGAGTTCGACGCCGCCATCGAGATCATCCAGTGGTTGGTCGACAAGGAGGGGAAGATCCGGTGTGAGGCGATCTTCGTCGTCAACCGCCCTACCCGCATCGCCAACGTCTCGCTCAACCCCTTCGACTGGGGCTATGGGGCCGCCAACTTGCTGACCCTCGGCACCTCCCGCTACCTGTTGGCGCCGGTCAAGCGGGCCCTCGACATGCTGCCCGGCAGCGACCTGAGCTTCGATCCGGTCACGCTCTCCATCACGACGGCCAACCTGCTCACCGGCGGCCTGGCGGCGCGGGACTTCTGCATCTCCCTCAAGCAGTTGGAGAGAGATTTTCTCGTTACTCATTTCCAGCAGCACCATCAGACTCTTCTCGGCTCCCTCGAGACCTGGCGTCAGATCCCCAACTGGCTCGACACCGAGGCGCTGCCGGAATGGGTCATCACCGGGAGGAGTCACGCATGAACGGACGGGGACCCGACAGACCGGGCACCGGACCTGGCCGACCCGCGCCAGGGCAGGGGGCTGGAGCCGCCCCGGGGCCGGGCGGCGCGTTGCGCGAGCTCATGAAGTCGATGCTCGGGTTCTCCTGGGCCATGTCGCTGTTCGGCGCCAAGAGCATGGCCGACGCGCTCGCGCCCGACAAGGCCGCGGCCTCTCTCGACGCGGTCACGCACGCCACCGAGGAGCAGTTGGGTCAGGGGGGGCTGCGCGGGCTCTTCCAGACCGGGGACCGGATCCAGAGGAGCATAATCGACATGATGTTCGCGGCGATGCCCGGCAGCGGGGCGGGTGCGGGCGATGCGGCCGCGGGGAGCGGCGCGCCGCCGTCCTCGCCAGCGGCTCCCCCGGCCACCGCTCCGGCGGCGCCGGTTGCTCCGCTCGCGCCGGTCGATCCCGGTCGGCTCGACAGGAATGTCTTCGTCGTGCTGGGCGAGGGGCTCGCCGCCGGCGCCGGGGACTTCGCCCTCTGGGACGACTTCCAGCACCATAGCTTCCCGCGGCAAATGGCCCGCCAGATGCAGACCGATCTCGTGCAGCCGATCCTCCAACAGCCGGGCATCGGCAATCTACCGGGATTCCCACCGCTGCCGGTCGAGATCCCCGGATTGATGCAGACGACCGTCCTCGATCCATGGCCGCCGCCGGCCGCCATCAGCAATCTGTCGGTGCCGAGCTTCCGGCTCGCTGACGCTCTCCACCTGCGCCCGAAGCCGCCGCTGGTGCATCGCGACGACGCCCGGCAGACGGCCGCCAACCTCATCCTGGGCATGCCGGACCTGCTGGCGGGCGCGGAAGGGGAGCTGCCGACCCAGCTCGAGCTGGCGCTGCGGCGCAAGCCCACCCTGGCGCTCGTCGCCCTCGGCTATCTCGAAGCCATCGAGGCCGTCGTCACCGGCGACACCCGCCGGCTGCCGGACGCTGCGCGCTGCCGCAGCGACTACGTCCGCCTGCTCAAGCCGCTGCGGGAGGGGGGTGCCGAGGTCCTGGTGATGAACGTCCCGGACCCGATCGACACCGCCTGCGTCTCCTCGGTCGAGGGGGCTGGCCAGGTCGTGAGGGTGGAGCCATCGATCCTGCTCAAGGTCTACGGCCTGCGCGAGGACGACCTGATCACCGTCCGCGGGCTGGTCGAGATCGGGTACCAGTTCCTCTCGCGGGGCATCGGTCCCCTGCCGCAAGGCTGCGTGCTGAGCGGCGAGACTGCCGGCCGGATCAGCGCCCGCATCCGCGAGATCAACGCCGAGCTCGTCAGCCTGGCGCGGGAGCACGGCGCGCACGTCTGCGACCTGCACGGGCTCTTCCGCCGCGTGCGGACGGAGGGCGTCGACACCGGCACCGGCTCGCGGCGGCTGACTGCGGGTTTTCTGGGCGGCTTCTACACGCTGAACGGCTACTACCCGGGCTGGACCGGCCAGGCCCTGATCGCCAACGAGGCGCTGCGCGTCCTCAACCAGGTCTACGGCGCGTCCTTCCCGAGGATCGACCTCGGCCAGGTGGCCGCGAGCGACCCGGTCGTTCTCTATCAGCCCGCTGGCGGACCGCTGTTGACGGCCGACCAGCTCCCGCCGCCGCCTCCGGCCCAGCCGGCCTCCGGGGACACCTCCGCCTCCGTGGCAGCGACGTCGAGCCCCGTGGTGAAGCGCTCCGCCTCCGCCCGGCGGCCGGTCGATCGCTGTCCTCCGCCACCGCTCGCCAAGCCGCTCGAACTGCCGCCCGGCCTCGAACAGGTCCTGCCGCTCAACAAGGAGCGGAGCTACTTCGGCGATGCGCTCCGCGCCGTCGACTGCCTCAATCCGCAGTATGCGCCGATGGGGGCCTGCGGCGGCGTGCTCTTCGGAGGCCTGGCCCTGATGGACAGCCACCTCAGCGGCCAGGTCCGCATCCGCTTCTCGCCGCCGGTGAACAACGTGACCCAGATCGAGCTCTCGGTCCTCGACGGCCTGATCGGCGATGACGGGATCCTCGCCGCGCCGCAGTTCTTCAAGCTGCCGGGGCAGATGCAGCGAGTGACGGACTTTCCCGGCATGGTCTCCACCGCGTTGTTGGACTTGACCACGGGTCAGCTCATCGAGCCGCCTGCGGCGACGCCGAGCTTCAACTTCCAGTTCCTCAATACGGCGCTCCTCGCCCTGATCAACGTCAACCCCAACTTCCCGCAGGTGCCCATCACGTTCCCCGGCCAGTACGGCACGGCTGTGGCGCAGTTCACCCAGAGGGAGGACGGCAAGCTCGATTTCGAGCTCCTCGGCACCACCTTCCTGCCCCTGCAACAGGTGTTCGGTGCGCAGGCGGTGCGTTTCCCGCTTCCGTTTGCCGGTTTTCCCGGCCCGTCCCCGCAGCTCGCGCAGTTCGCGAGCATCCCGACGCGGGGTCTGGCTCTCCACCCGCACATCCATCTGAGCACGCGGGAGACGCCCATCGAGATGCTGGAGGACGTGCCGGAGATCCCCACGAACACGGTCCGGGAGCTCACCTTCATCACTCACAACACGAGCTTCGGCGATGATTTCACCCTCACCGGCCCGTTCCTCGGCGGCCAAGGGAGAGGGCGCTCTCAGCTCACGGGGCGGCTGCACGTCCAGTTCGGCGAGCGGGAGGGAAACACCGTGCCGATCCACGTCAGCGCTATGATCCCGGGGGGGCTCCTGGCGCCCAATCCACAGACCCCGTATTGGCAGAACTTCCAGGCCCAGGGTTTTCCTCGCCCCGATCTCCTCACTGGGCCCATCGGATTCAATGAGTTCCTGCGCTTCCCGCTGCGCAACTTCTTCCTGGACGACGTCTTCCTGCTGAGCGATCCTTTCGACCTTCCCGTCGGCGCGGTCGACGTGCGCACCGGCGAGGTCATCGGCGGGCAACTCCACCGCGGCTTCATCGGCCAAGACGTCTTCTTCGCCCTGATCCGCATCGAGCCGCGCACCCCGAGCGGCTCGTTCCTCTTCCACGGTCCGGCGAGCTTCCAGAAGACGCCACGGGGCGAAATGGTCTATCGCTTCTGCGGGGAGGTCCACATCTCCTATCCCGAAGGTTTCTTCTTCCCCGAGCCGAACCTGGCGATGGGCTTCCCGGCCGGACCGGGCTCGTCCCTCGATCCCTTCTTCTGGATCCGCGCGGTGGACGGCGATCCCGCTCCGCCGTCGTACTCCAAGAAAGGGAGTGAGAGCAACCTGGTCGCCTCCAACGGCGATGTCTTCTCCTACAGCTACGACATCCCGGCGGACCCGGCGCGCGGCCAGGCCTCGTTCACCTATGAGAACCACAGCCAGCAGGGCTCGTTCCGGTTGCGCAGCCTGTCCTGGGTCCACTTCGCCAACGCCCCCCTCTCCCGCGCCAAGACGGGCGACTATGACGTCGTCACTTTCGCCGGCTACGGGATCTGGAGCAAGAACGGAGACTTCCCGCTGCCGGTCACGGTCCAGATCTCCACCGCCAGAAACGCCCACTACGTGGGCATCCAGGTCAACGGCGGCGCCACGTCGAACGTCAACACCAAGCCACCGAACCTGCAGGATGTTGTGCCGTGAACCTCGATTTTCAAGGAAAGGAGAAGGAGCCGATGGAGACCGGCATCAAGATGACCCGCACGTCCCGTCGCGTCGTCCTCGTTCTGGTCCTGCTCGCCCTGGCGGCCGCGCCGCCGGCAGTGGCCTCGAGCCACCGCGAGGCGCCGGGGACCCTCGAGATGCCGCAGGTCGACGGCGCGGACTTCTACATGTTCCGCAGCTATGAGGCCGGGCGTGAGGGCTTCGTCACGCTGGTGGCGACCTACAATCCGATGCAGGACCCCTTCGGGGCGCCCAACTTCTTCCCGCTGCGCGAGAACGGCTTCTACGACATCCACATCGACAACGACGGCGACGCCGTCGAGGACTTGACCTTCCGCTTCCGCTTCACCAATGCGCTCGCCAACGGCGGCATCGGCCTGGGCGTGCCGATCCCCCTGGGGCCGATCCCGCCCGGCATCTTCGTCCCGGTGGCGATCAGCAACGTTTTTCCAGCCGGCCCGGGCTCGCCGCCGCCGAACCCACAGCTGGGCTTTCCTCCGAACAATGAGCGCATCAACTGGATCCGTACTTACACCGTGCGCGTGGTGCGGCCCGGAGACGGGGACTCGGCGGGATTCCTGCGCAACGCCGCCGGCGGCGCCACGCGATTCGCCATGCCCTTCGATTACATCGGCACCCGTTCGTTCCCGGACTACGACGCCTATGCCGCGCAGTTCGTCTACGACGTCGACATCCCCGGCTGCAGCGACGGCCGGCTGTTCGTAGGCCAGCGCAAGGATCCCTTCGTCTTCAATCTGGGCGATTTCTTCGACCTGGTCCACATTCCCAACCCGGTGGGAGATCCGGCCGCCGTGCCGTCGAGTCTCGCGAACAAGAACATCACCGCCCTGGAGCTCGAGGTGCCGATCTCGTGCCTGACGGTCGGAGGCAGCGGCAGCGGCGTCATCGCCGGCTGGACCACGGCGAGCCTGCCCCGCGACCGCACGCTCACCGACAACCCGACCTTCGACCATCCTTATAGTGAGTCGGGGCCGCAAATCCAGGTGTCGCGCCTGGGCAACCCGGCGGTCAATGAGATCAACATCGCCCTGAAGGACAAGAACCTCTTCAACGCTAGCCATCCCCAGGACGACGCGCAGTTCCAGATCTACTTCACGCACCCGACGGTGCCGGTGGGCATCCAGCTCGTCACCACTCTGTTCCCGGTCGGGGGATCGGTCACGGTCCTGCCGCCGACCAACATCCCGCGCAACGACTTGGTGGCCTTCTACCTGAAGGGCCTGCCGGGGCTCAACCGGGACAACTCGAACGCCGAGGTGCTGCGGCTGAACACGAGCACTCCGGCCAAGCCCGCCGCGCAGCAGAACCGGCTCGGAGCCCTGGGCGGCGACGACGCCGGCTGGCCCAACGGCCGGCGCCCGGGCGACGACGTGATCGACATCACCACGCGGGTGCTCGAAGGCGCGCTGTGCTACCAGGCCTTCAATCTCTGCACCCCTGCAGACGCGGCGTTC
>DASVEF010000215.1:0-4510 GCA_036380715.1 Thermoanaerobaculia bacterium
CTCGGCCAGCTTGCGCAGCGCGGACTGGCGGAGGGTGCGCATGCCGTTCTTGACCGCTTCGCGCTTGATCTCGGGGGCGTCGGCGCCGGAGATGACCAGGTTCTTGACCGCGTCGTCGATCGGCAGGATCTCGAAGATGCCGGTGCGGCCGAGATAGCCTGTGCCACGGCACTCGAAGCAACCTTCCCCTTCCTTGACCTTGATCCGCTTGCCGGGCGGCACCGCGAGGCGGAGGGTCGTGACCTCCTCGTCGGTGAGGAAGCGCTCGGTCGTGCAGTTGGGGCAGATCCGGCGGAGCAGGCGCTGCGCCATGGTGCCCACCAGCGTCGAGCTGATCAGGAAGCGCTCGACGCCGAGGTCGGCGAGGCGGGAGATCGAGGAGGCCGCGTCGTTCGTGTGCAGGGTGGAGAAGACCAGGTGGCCGGTGAGCGCCGCCTGGATGGCGTACTGCGCCGTCTCGGCATCGCGGATCTCGCCGACCATGATCACGTCCGGGTCCTGGCGCAGGATGTGGCGCAGGGCGCCCGCGAAGGTGATCCCCACCTTGTTCTGCACCGCGGTCTGGTTGAAATCCTCGTAGACCATCTCGATCGGGTCCTCGATCGTGGTCACGTTGATCTCGCGCGTGGCGATGACCTTGAGCGCGGAGTAGAGGGTGGTCGTCTTGCCCGAGCCGGTCGGGCCGGTGACCAGGATGATGCCGTGCGGACGGGTGATGAAGTCGTTGAAAACCTGCTGCTCGTCCGGATAGAAGCCCAACCCCGAGAGGTCCTGCATGAAGACCTCCGGATCGAAGATGCGCATGACCACCTTCTCGCCGAACGCCACCGGCAGGGTTGAGACGCGCAGCTCGACGTCCCGGCTGGCGCGGGTGGTCTTGACGCGGCCGTCCTGCGGCCGGCGCTTCTCGGCGATGTCCAGGCGCGACATGGTCTTGATGCGGGAGGTCACCGCGGCGTGGACCACTTTCGGCATCTTCTGGATGTCGTGCAGCACGCCGTCGATGCGGAAGCGGATCAGGCTCTCGCCGCGCTTGGGCTCGATGTGGATGTCGCTCGCCCGGCACTCGAAGGCGTGCTGGAGCATGAACTCGACCGCGTTGACCACGTGCTGGTCGGACGACTCGATCTCGTTCTCGTTCTTCATGCGAACGAGCTGCTCGAGGTTGCCGAGGTCGATGCCGGTGGTCAGGTCGCGCTCGGCCTTCTTGACCGAGTGGCGCAGGCCGTAGAACTCGGTGATCGCCTTCAGGACGTCCGGCTCGGAGGCGACCACCAGCTCGGCGTCGCGGCCGGCCAGCCTGCGGAAGGAGTCGATCCCCTCGATGTCGTAGGGGTTGGCGCAGGCCACCCGCAGCCGGCCGTTGACCATGTCGAGGGGGATCATCCGGTGCTTGCGGGCAAAGGGCCGGGAGACCTTGGACTCGATCAGGTCCGCATTGAGGTTCAGGGTGTCGATGCGCACGTGCTCCAGCTTGGCGTCGAGGGCGATCGCCTGGGCGATCTCGATCTCGCCGATCGGAGCCCCGGAGTCGCGCCGGTTGGGGAGGCGCAGCCGGGCGATCAGGTCGTAGGCGATGGCCTTCTGCTCGTAGGCGCCCGACGAGCGCATGCGGCTGGGGAGGAGCTTGGCCTCCTCCCGGATGGTCTCCCCCTGTTCCGGGGTGATGTACTTCTGGCGGACCAGGATGTCCGCCACGAGCTCGGGAGTCAGATTCATGGTGTCCTTCCTGCAGGTGTGCTCAAGTTTACCTCTGATAGCCCTCCAGCCATAAATCAGGGGGCACAGCCCTTGCGTTAGACTCCGCTCATGCGAGCGCTCTCCCACTCCCTCCTGGCCGTCTTTCTCCTCCTCTCCTGCGCACCGACCGGAGGCGACGAGACGCAGGCGGGATCGGCGGCTCCCCAGGCGCCGGCCGCGAAGCCTGCCTCCTCCCGCCTGCCGGTCCAGGAGATCAGGCTCCCCGAGGGGTTCTCGATCTCCGTCTACTCCGAGGAGGTCCCCAACGCCCGGCAGATGGCCCTGTCGCCGCGCGGCGTCCTCTACGTGGGGACGCGCGAGGAGGGCAAGATCTACGCGGTGGTGGACCGCGACAAGGACGGCCGGGGCGACCAGGTCTTCACGATCGCCCGCGGGCTGCGGATGCCCAGCGGCCTCGCCTACCGCGACGGCTCCCTCTACGTGGCCGACGTCTCCAAGGTGCTGCGCTGGGACGGGATTGACGACAAGCTGGCCGATCCGCCGAAGCCTGCCACCGTCACGGACGACTTCCCGAGCGACCGCCATCACGGGTGGAAGTTCATCGCGTTCGGTCCGGACGGCCTTCTCTACGTGCCCGTGGGGGCGCCCTGCAACGTCTGCGACGAGGAGAAGCCGATCTACGCGTCGATCGCTCGCATGAAGCCGGACGGCTCGGGGCTGGAAGTCTTCGCCCGGGGCATCCGCAACACGGTCGGATTCGACTGGCACCCCGAGACGCGCGAGCTCTGGTTCACCGAGAACGGCCGCGACATGATGGGGGACAACCGGCCGCCGGACGAGTTGAACCGGGCACCGCGCTCCGGCCTCCACTTCGGCTTCCCGTACTGCCACAGCGACATCCCCGATCCGGAATTCGGCAAGACCCGGGGATGCAAGGACCAGACGCCGCCGGAGATCGAGCTGGATCCCCATGTGGCGGCGATCGGCATGCGCTTCTACACGGGCTCGATGTTCCCGGCCGAGTACCGGAACCAGATCTTCATCGCCGAGCACGGCTCCTGGAACCGGACCGATCCCATCGGCTACCGCGTCACCCTGGTGCGGCTGGAGAACGGCCGCGCGGTCTCCTACAAGCCGTTCGCCGAGGGGTGGCTGCGCGGACGCGACGCCTGGGGCCGCCCGGCCGACGTGCTGGTGATGCCGGACGGTGCGCTGCTGGTCTCCGACGACGAGGCCGGAGCGATCTACCGGATCACCTACGGGCCTGCGCGCAAGGCGGGCTGATCCCTGCTCCATGGCCTCCGCGGGAGAGCGGCTGCGGACCCGGGCCCGTCGGCTGTGGCGCTGGCTTTTTCCCGAGGAGGTGGCGCTCTCCGAGGAGGACCGGCGGGCGATCGAGGCGGTCTATCCGACGCTCGACCTCCGGCGCGTGAGCTTCCATCGCGGCCTTCCGCACTATCTGAAGGGGCTCGCCCAGGGGATGGTGCTGCCGGCGTCTCTCTCGCCCTGGCGGTGCCGGATCTACATCGCGCCGCGGTGCTGGAGAGGGGATTCGGTCGCCGATCCCGGACTGCTGCTGCACGAGGCTTTTCACGCCCTCCAGGTCCAGGAGTCGGGGCCGGGCCTGGGAGCGCTCCATCCGTTCCTCATCCTGTACGTCGCGTGCGCCGCGAGAAACGGCTTCTTCTACTCCCATCGGCATCCCATGGAGGCCGACGCGTACCATCTCGCGGGGAAGCGCTCCAGCCTCTTCGAGTCGCGGAGGGCCGCGGGGAGCCTGGACCTGGCGGAGATCGCGACGCGGACGAGCGGTCTCGCGTTCTGGCGCAAGCTGGCGCGGAGCTCCCCGGGCGCCGGTACCCTCCTCTCCATGCCGATGCTCCCCCTCTGGCTCCTGGCCTGGACTGGCGCGGTCGCCCTGCTCTGGGTGGCGCGGCTCCTGGTCGAAGGGATAGGAGCGGTCGCAGCGGCGGTCCTCTGGGTGACGGGGTTCCTGCTTTCGCTTCTCCAGCTCTGAACAAGCGGCCCTGTTCGTCGTATCCTTTCCCGGGATTTTTTCAATGGATGGAGGTTTCATGAGGAAATTCGTCGCGTTGTCCGTGCTCCTGTCTCTGCTCGCGTTCGTTCCGGCCCAGGCCGAGGTGCAGCTCCCGCAGCCGAGCCCGAGGGCCCTGGTGAAGACGGTGATCGGCACCACGGAGGTGGGCATCGAGTACCACCGTCCCGGCGTGAAGGGCCGGAAGATCTGGGGCGGCCTCGTCCCCTACGACGAGGTCTGGCGCCTCGGGGCCAACGAGGCCACGACGATCCAGCTCGAGCACGCGGTGAAGATCGACGGCCGCGACGTCCCGGCGGGCACCTACGCTCTCTTCGCGATCCCCGGCCAGGACACCTGGACGCTGATCCTCAACAAGCAGCCGCAGCAGTGGGGCGCCTATTTCTACAAGCAGGAGCAGGACCTGCTGCGCTTCACGGTGAAGCCGCAGACCGGCCCCTTCACCGAGTGGATGGTCTTCAACATCACGCCGAGCGGTCCGAAGGCGGCCACAGTCGAAATGGCGTGGGAGAACCTGCGCGTCCCGTTCACCATCGAGGTGGACGTCCCCGCGATCGTCTGGAAGGACATCGACGCCGCCCTGGCCTCCAATCCCGACTGGGGCACCTATCTCCAGGCCGCCAACTACGCCATGGCGGAGGGGCAGCGCATGGACCAGGCCATGGGCTGGATCGACAAGTCGCTCGCTCTCCGTGAGAGCTTCTGGAACCATGAGGCCAAGGCGAAGCTCCTGCAGAGGGAAGGCAAGCTCGA
>DASVEF010000216.1:0-42028 GCA_036380715.1 Thermoanaerobaculia bacterium
AGCGGGGCGACACCAAACATCGGCCCACCGATGAGGATGGGTGCCGCCCCTCCGGGGCTTCTTGGGGGATGGGGGGCCTTGATACCCCGGCCCTCACGGGCCGGGCTACGTGCTGCCGCCCCCTCCGGGGGCTCAATCTGACAAAGTAGAATTAACCGCGGCACCCCCCATGCGGGTCAATCCAGCAGCCTTCATCGCCCGCAGGCGTCTCCCCCTGGCCCTCCGAGCACCCATGTGGGTCAATCCCGCAGCCTTCATCGCCGGTAGGCGTCTCCCCCTGGCTGCCGGCGCAGCCGCCGTGGGGGTCGGCGATGCAGCCTTCCTCCGCCCAGAGAGCGGAGAGGAGGTCTCCGAGGAAGGCGAACGCGTTCGACACCCGGGCGGCGAGGCTGTCCGGCCGCTCGGTGGGTTGACTCCAGGCGGGGGGCGCGGCGAGGGCCGCCACGACGAGGAGGACGAGGACGATCCGGGCGTAACGGATGCGAGACATGGTGGCTCCTTTTTCGGAGAGGCAGCTCCGGAGCGGGCCTCCGTGGCCGCACGGGCGCCTCTGGCAGGAGCCATAGTGTCCACAGGAGGGTAAATTTATCCATCCCTGGGTCATCTGGGATGACCCAGGGACATATACGCTTCCGTCGTCAGGAGGAAGCTTCCATCGGGCCGGATACCGGGACGTCGTGCCGAGGGAAGACGACGTCGTGTGGAGGGAAGCTTCCACCGGCCGGCATACGCTTCCGTCGTCAGGAGGTAAGCTTCCATCGGGCCAGATACCGGGACGTCGTGCCGAGGGAAGCCGATGTCGTGTGGAGGGAAGCTTCCACCGGCCGGCATACGCTTCCGTCGTCAGGAGGCAAGCTTCCATCGGGCCGGATCCCGGGACGTCGTGCCGAGGTAAGCGATGTCGAGGCGAGGGAGCGCTCTGGGGTAGGAGGTCAGGGGAGGGGGCTCACCCGCTCCCGCAGCGCCGCCACCTCCTCGGCCGCGGCGGGACGCCAGATCCCCTTCTGGCGCCGCTTCTCGATAGCGCCGGGGTTGTAGCGCACGGAGGTGACGAGCTTCCCCTCCTGGTTGAAGACGTGGGCCCGGCCGCGGTCTCCGACCACGATCAGGGTCTCCCGCCGGGTGTCGAAGAGCAGGTCCTCCGGCGTGGCGCGGGCGAGGTCGGCGAGGGCCATGCGGGTCGGGCGGTCCCCCTCCTGATGCCTCTGCTGCGCGTGCTGGGTGCGGCGCTCCTTGCCCTTCCAGCCCTTCTCCAGCCGGCGGGCCAGGGCGTTGACCAATCCCTCGATCCGCTGGTCGGTCACCTTCGCCGGGGTGCGCGGGGCGCGCGCGAGCTGGTGCTCGATCCCCCCGAGCACGGTCTGCACCCAGCGCACGGGATCGTTCCAGGGGACCTCCCCGAGGCGGTCGTAGAGGTGCTCCAGCGGCTCGCCCCCGGGTCCGATGCCGATGACGTTCAGGCCGAACCGGCGGCGGTGCCCCTTGGGCCGCGACGAGATCACCTGGAACGAGACCGCGAGCGGGCTGCGGTGCCCGGCTGAGTTGGGTGGCCGGTACCAGCCGGCCGTCACCTGGCCGTGGATGCGGTAGCCCCCCTCGCGCCCCTTTTCGTGAAAAACCGGCAGCAGCTCGCCCGAGAGGTCGGCCTCCGCGCTGACCACGGCCACGAGCTGCGGCGAGTCGCGATAGAGCAGGTCCACCCGCGGGTCGCGCCGCTGGAGCAGCCACTGGCCGAAGTCGAGGAAGCGCGGCACGCCGATCCCGCTGTAGCCGGTGAACACCTGCCGGCTGTCGCCCGGCGCCGAGTGCTCGCAGACCGAGCTCTGGCAGCGCAGGCAGAAGACCCGGCCGGGCTGGAAGATCGAGGTGTGCTCGATCAGCGCCTGGATGGCTTCCTGGATCGCCTCCTCGGTATCCCGGCTGGCCTGCTCCAGCCTCCCCTCGCGCAGGGCCGTCGGCACCAGCAGGCGCAGGTCGACCGGCTCGCCCCCGCCGTTGAGCAGATGCCCCAGCGGATGGCGGTCGAGCCGCTCGCGCACCTCGTCGGTGAGCAGCTTCATGGCCTGTCGGATGCGGTCTTCGTGGGCGTGGGACATCGGCGGGCTCCTCGGGGACCACTGGTGTCAAGCCGCGGCGGGAGCGGATTATTTCCGTACACTACCCGCATGGCCGAGCCCTCCCGCCCGCGCATCGGCGTTTCCGCCTGCCTGCTCGGGGAAGAGGTGCGCTATGACGGCGGCCACAAGCGGGACTCCTTCCTGGTCGACATCCTCAGTCCCTACGTGGAATGGGTGCCCGTCTGCCCCGAGGTGGAGATCGGGCTGGGCACGCCCCGTCCGGCCATGCGCCTGGTCCGCATCGGCGGCGGGAGCGAGCAGGATGCCGGAGAGATCCGGCTGATCACTCCCGAGACCGGCGCCGATCACACCGAGGCCATGCGTGCCTATGCCGAGCGCCGGGCCGAGGAGCTGGCCGCGGCAGACCTCGACGGCTACATCCTCAAGAAGGACTCGCCGAGCTGCGGCATGGAGAGGGTCAAGCTCTATCCGGAGGACGGCGGAGCGCCGGTCCGCGAGGCGCGCGGGCTCTTCGCCGAGGCGCTGATGCGCCGGCTTCCTCACCTGCCGGTGGAGGAGGAGGGGCGGCTCGACGATCCGCTGCTGCGCGAAGACTTCATCACCCGGGTCTTCCTGCACGAGCGCTGGCGCCGTGGATGGGAGGGGTGAGGTTGCGCCGCCGGCGCGCATGCGAGATCATCTACGCTCCGTACAAGGAGGACATCATGAGGAAGCTCCGTCGATCCATCGTCGCTCTTACCCTGCTCGCGGCCGCCGCGTCCCCCGCTTTCGCGGGCATCCACTACAAGTCCACGACCCGGACCGAGGCCCCCTCGGCCCAACCCATGGTGATGCAGGTCGAAGGCTGGGTCTCCGGCCCCAAGGCCAAGATCGAGTTCGACGAGGCCAGCGGGAACCCCATGGTCCGGAAAGGCGCCTACCTGGTGACCAAGAACGGAGGGCAGACCCTCTACCTGGTCGACCCGAAGGAGAAGACCTACGCCGAGTGGGACCTCCAGGCCATGCTCGGCTTCGCCGGCAGCGTCATGAACGGCATGGGGCCGCTGCTCAAGGTCGAGTTCGCCAACCTCAAGACGGAGAAGCTCCTCGATGAGGACGGCGGCGCCATCCTGGGGCTGCCGACGAAGCACTACCGCTTCCGCACCAGCTACACCATGAAGATGAGGGTCATGGGGATGGCCAACGAGTCCGACGTGGTCACCGACCAGGACGTCTGGGTCACCCAGAAGCTGCAGGACGCCGGGCTCGGCGCCTGGCTGCGCTCCAGTCCGCCGCGCACGGGCAACGAGCAGTTCGACAAGCTGATCAACGCCGAATGGAGCAACATCCAGGGCTATCCGCTGAAGATGGTCTCCGTCAGCACCTCGACGCCGAAGAAGAAGGGCCAGCCGACCACGACCCGCACCACCATGGAGGTCACGCAGCTCGACGCCTCGGCCACGGTGGCCGACTCCGCCTTCGAGATCCCCGCCGGCTACGAGGAGACCCAGATGATGCCGGCCCCGGGTTCCGAGGCGGGCGGCTTCGGAGGCCTGTTCAACAAGAAAAAGAAGGATGGAGGAGAGTAGATGAGACGGCCGCTGCGCAGCGCGCTGCTGCTCGCCGCCCTCGGTCTCGCCGCCCTGGCTCCGCTCCAGGCCGCCGAGACCTACGGCGGCGGGGTCACCCTGGCCGAGACCACCTCGATCGGCAAGATCCTGGCCGACCCGGACGCCTATGTGGGCAAGCGCGTGCGGATCGAGGGGCAGGTCTTGGACGTCTGCCCGATGAAGGGCTGCTGGATGGAGATCGCGGAGGAGAAGGGCGGAGGCGAGCGCATCCGCATCAAGGTGGACGACGGCGTTCTCGTCTTCCCGGTCTCCTCCAAGGGGAAGATGGCCGTGGCCGAGGGAGTGGTCGAGGCCATCCCCATGGAGCGCGAGCAGTACGTGCGCTGGCTGCGGCATCTGGCCGAGGAGACGGGCCAGACGTTCGATCCCAAGAGCGTGGGCGAGGGTCCCTTCCGGATCATCCAGATCCAGGGGATGGGAGCCCGCGTCGAGTGAGCGGTAATGAGCGGTAAGGAGCGCAAGAAAGGAGAGCGCCTCGGCAGCCGCGAGATCTTCCGCGGGCGCACCGTCCACCTGGACGTGGACCGGGTGCGCCTGCCCAACGACCGGGAGACCGACCTGGAGGTCATCCACCACCCCGGCGCCGCCGCGGTGGTGCCCGTGCTCCCCGGCGGCGACGTGCTGATGATCCGCCAGTACCGGTACGTCACCGGCGGCTGGCTGCTGGAGGTCCCCGCCGGCAAGCTCGATCCTGGGGAATCTCCGGAAAACTGCGCCCGCCGCGAGACCGAGGAGGAGACCGGCTACCGTCCCGGCGAGCTGCGCCCGCTCGGCTGGATCTGGACCAGTCCCGGCTTCCTCGACGAGAAGATCTGGCTCTTCCTCGCTACCGGCTGCCAGCCTGCCGAGCAGTCCATGGACGATGACGAGGTCCTGGAGATCGAGCGCATGCCCCTGCGAGAGGCGATCGACAAGGCGATGCGCGGCGAGATCCACGACGCCAAGTCGGTGTGCGCGCTGCTGCGGGCCAAGGATCTCGCCTCCTAAGCGCCCTTCGACCCGCTGGAGATCCTCCCCACTGTAGAGACGCCCCGTGGGGCGTCTCCTGCCACGGCGCCATCCATTTCCAGGAACCCGCGCGATGCCGCGGGCATCTCTGGAGGAGGAGACGCCCCACGGGGCGTCTCTACAGTGGGGATACGGCATATCGCTCAGCGGCAAAGTTAGCGCCTATAGGGCGATGGGAAAGGGGGCCAGGGGGTGAGGTACCATACCCCGCCATGCGCTCCGCCGTCCTGACCCAACCCCGCCAGTTCAACATCGAATCGATCGATCCTCCCGAGCCGGGCGAGGGGGAGGTGCGCATCCGCGTTCGCGGGTGCGGGGTGTGCGGCTCCGACATGGGGCCTTGGAAAGGGCTTCAGGGGCTCTCGTACCCGATGCAGCCGGGGGCTCCGGGGCACGAGGTCTTCGGCACGGTCGAGGAGCTGGGGTCCGGCGTCGAGGGGCTGGCCGTCGGCCAGGCGGTGACGGCGCTCAGCTACCGGGCGTACGCCGAGTACGACGTGGCGAGCGCCGGCTCCGTCATCGCCCTGCCGGAGGGGCTCGCCGGCCGGCCGGTCCTGGGCGAGCCGGTGGCCTGCGCGGTGAACGTCACGCGCCGCGCCGGAGTCCGGGAGGGGGACGTCGTCGTGCTGCTGGGGACCGGCTTCCTCGGCGCGCTGCTCCTGCAGCTCCTGGGGATTCCGGGCTCGCCGCGCCCGCGCAAGGTCTTCGCGGTGTCGCGCCGGCGCCTCGCTCCAGACCTGGCCGAGCGGCTCGGCGTCGACGAATCGCTCACCTACGAGGACGACGTGCGCGGCCGGGTGGGAGCGGAGACCGGGGGGGAGATGGCCGACGTGGTGATCGAAGCCACGGGCAAGCAGGGGCCCCTCGACCTCGGATCGGATCTGACCCGCGTGCGTGGCCGGCTCGTCGTGGCCGGCTACCACCAGGACGGTCCGCGCACGGTCAACATGCAGCTCTGGAACTGGCGCGGCATCGACGTCATCAACGCTCATGAGCGCGACCCGCGGATCTACCGGAGCGGCATGGAGGAGGGCGTGCGCCTGCTCGCCGAGGGGGGGCTCGACCTGGAACCGCTGATCACCCACACCTTCCCGCTGGCCGACATCAACGAGGCGTTCCGCACGGCCGAGGAGCGCCCGGAAGGTTTTCTCAAATCCGTAGTGATCGCGGAGCACGGGGTGTGAAACGGCCGCGGCTGGGTTTCGTCGGCCTCGGCTGGATCGGCGCCATGCGCCTGGAGGCGGTCGCCGGCGCCAGGAACGCCGAGATCGCGGCGCTCTGCGACGCCACCCCAGGCCGCCTGGAGTCGACGGCGCGGGCTCATTCCAGGACCGCCTGCTTCCAGGAATTCGACGAGATGCTCGCGCGGGCGGACGACCTCCGGCTGGACGGCGTGGTCATCGCCACACCCAACTCGCTCCACGCGCCGCAGACCCTCGCCGCGCTCGACAAAGGGCTCGCCGTGTTCTGCCAGAAGCCGCTGGCGCTCGACACCCGCGAGGCGCGCGAGATGGTGGATGCGGCCCGCCAGGCCGGCCGCCTGCTGGGAGTCGACTATTCCTATCGCTTCACCGAGGGAGCGCGCCGGCTCAAGGAGCGGATGGACCGCGGCGAGCTGGGGCGGGTCTTCAGCGCCGACGCCGTGTTCCACAACGCCTACGGACCGGACAAGCCGTGGTGCTTCGACCCCCGGCTGTCCGGGGGCGGCGCGCTGATGGACCTCGGCGTCCACCTGATCGACCTCGCGTTCTGGCTGCTCGGCGATCCGCCGGTGCGGCAAGTGCACGGCCGCGCCTTCCGGAGCGGCGAGCCGCTCGGCGCCGATGCCGTCGACGACTTCGCGAGCGCGCGGATCGAGCTGGAGGGCGGCGCCGCGGTGTCGCTGGCGGTGAGCTGGAACGCCCACGCCGGCCAGGACTGCGTCATCCGCGCCGCCCTCTTCGGCACCGCCGGCGGGGGCGAGCTGCGCAACGTCGGCGGCAGCTTCTACGACTTCGAGCTGGCGCGCTTCGACGGGCGCTCGACCGCGATCGAGGTCCGCGAGTCTCGCGACTGGCTGGGCAGGGCGATCCTCGACTGGGTCGGACGGCTGACCGCCGCCAATCGTTTCGATCCGGAGATCGCAAGGAGCGTGGCGGTCAGCGAGGTCGTGGACGCGGTGTACGGGAGGGTCATTCCCGGATGAACAGATATTCCTGAATCCCGTGCCGCAGCAGGAACGAGCGGTCCACCCGGAAACCCTGAAACGAGCTGTTGAGCTCCGCCGGAGCGAAGCGCGGACCGGGCCGCTCGAGCGCCGTCCGCCGCTCGTAGACCAGCTTGTCCTGGTCCTGGAAGCGGAAGCGGATCGGCTGCGCTGGGATGGTCTTGTGGATCCAGATCAGCGCGAACACGAGCGCGCCCGGCCGGCAGTGCCGGCGGATCTGCGCGGCCAGCAGGGCGAGCTCCTTGCGCTGGAGATAGTTGAAGAGGTCCCAGGCGAGGACGATGTCGAAGCCCGTGCCCTCGGGCGGCGACACGAGCTGCTCGAAGAAGTCCGGCCCGAGGGTCTCCCCCTCGCCGGCCGACGCCCGCGAGGCGTACAGGTCCTCGATGAACAGCTTGGAGCCGTACTCCGACAGGCGCTCGACGTTCGAGCCGATGGCCGTGCCGAGGTCCAGGACCATCCGCTTGTCCCCCTTCCTCATCGCCTCGAAGAGGAAGGGGAGGGCCAGCGAGCGATGGACCTCCGGCTCGTTCTCGACCTGGAGCGTGGCCGTCTTTCCGGCGGAT
Source organism: Thermoanaerobaculia bacterium (assembly GCA_036380715.1). GTDB lineage: Bacteria > Acidobacteriota > Thermoanaerobaculia > Multivoradales > UBA5704 > UBA5704. Next base: position 7,469 of record DASVEF010000216.1, read on the forward strand.
TCTTTCTCCTTGCGGGAGCCGCGCGAAAACCAGCTCATCCCGCCTGGGCCACCTCTGCGCCGCCCTTACCGGACTCAGCGGGCGCGGGCGGAGCAATCCGGCTCGGCGCGTGGCTCGATCCATGGTGCCGGGCGGCCTCCTTGGGCTCCATGTCGATGCTCCCCTTGAACCGGGACCCATCCTCCAGGATCACGCGCGGCGCCGAGATGTTGCCGCGGATCGCACCCGACTGGCGCAGGATCGCCTGCTCCTGGGCGAAGACGTTGCCGTCCACCTCGCCCTCGATGATCACGATGCGGCCGAAGAGATCGGCGCGGACGCGGCCGCTCTTGCCCACGGTGACGTTGTTCTGTTTCAGGTCGACCTTGCCCTCGACTCGGCCCTCGATGATCAGATCCTCGTCGCCGGTCAGATCGCCCTTGATGAAGATCGAGGGCCCGATCGTGGCGCGCTCCGAGGGCTTGCGGGGCGGCTCGTGAGCGGAGACGGGAGCGGGTGCGGGAGCCGGGGCCATCGGACGGGGCGCCGGGACCGGCTCGACAGGGGGATTGTTGGGGGAATCGTCACTTCTCTTCCAAGCCATGGAGACCTCCTTCTACTTGACTACTACGAACTGGTAGGTACAAGCAGGGTAGGGGGGGAGAGGAAGGAAGTCAAGGATAAAATAGCGATACACCTATAGATTAGAGCTCGCAACACGTGTAGGGGCAGTTTCAAACCTGCCCCTACGGTCCGTGGAAAGGTGATCAGCCGGCGAGGCGGGCGTTGAGCGTGATCTCGACGCCGGTCAGGGCCTGGGAGACAGGGCATCCTTCCTTGGCCTTGCGGGCGTGCTCCTGGAAGGCGCTCTCGTCGATCCCCGGCACCTCCGACTCGTTGTCGAGCTCGATGCGGGTGATCTTGAAGCCTTCGCCGACCTTTTCCAGGTGCACCTTGGCCGCGGTGGCGACGCGCTTCGGCGAGAAGCCCGAACGGCCCAGGCCGGCCGACAGGGCCATGGAGAAGCAGCCGGCGTGCGCGGCTCCGATCAGCTCCTCGGGATTGGTCCCCCCCGACTCCTCGAAACGCGAGCCGAACGAATAACGTCCTTCAAACGCGCCGCTCCCCAGAGCGACGGTTCCATGGCCTTCCTTGAGACTCCCTTCCCACACGGCGTTCGCTTTACGTACCGGCATGATCCCTCCTACGGTTTCTGGTTCTTGTCAGGCTCGGCGGCGCGGAAGTCGAGCTTGGTGCTCGCCGGCAGCTCGCGGATGCGGGTGATCTCCACCGGCCTCTCCGACTCCCAGTCCACGTGCAGGTCAAACTCGACGACATCGGCCGGCTGAATGCCTTCCAGCGACACCCCGGCCCCTACAGGAAACGGCATGTTCATCGAGTCCATCCCCTCCACCTCTCCGCTCCGGCCCACGTAATCGTCGATCGCCTCGTGGGATATGTAGATGCCGGAGCCGGGATTGGCGGGATCCGGAAGCTGCGTCACCTGGCCGCGCACGGTGTAGGTGCGGCCGCCTCCTGTCGCATCCTCTTCTTCTTTGCCGGCGCAGGCGGTCAGCAGGGCGAGGATGGCGAGGGTAGGAATGGCGAGGCGGAGCGGGGCAGAGGGGCTCATCTTCATCGCAGGCGAGATCGTAGCACGGGCCGTGCAAGAGCCTTCTCGGATAAAGTTCTCGTGGACCGCGAGAGGAGGAGAGGCGATGAGCGACAGGGCGGATCTGAGGCTGGGACGGTGGTCGGACGACGTGGAGGCGCGGCTCCGGCGCTGGGACGAGGAGGGCTTCGGCCGGCGCCTGTGGGAGAAGGACCACACGCTCTGGTCGCCGGAGCCGGTCCCCGAGCTGGCCGACCGGCTGGGGTGGCTGACCCTGCCGGAGTCGATGGCGGCGGAGGTGGAGTCGCTGGAGCGCTTCGCCGCCGAGGTCAAGGCGGACGGGTTCAGGAACGCGGTGGTGCTCGGCATGGGCGGATCGAGCCTCGCTCCCGAGGTCTTCTCCCGCACGTTCGGATCGGCCCCCGGCCATCCCGCCCTGACCGTTCTCGACAGCACGCATCCGGACGCCGTGCGCGATGCCGCCGGCCGCCTCGATCCCGCGCAGACCCTCTTCCTGGTGTCGAGCAAGTCCGGCACGACGACCGAGACGAATTCCCTGTTCCGCTTCTTCTGGAAGATCGTGAGCGAGGCCCTGGGAGACAGGGCCGGGAGGAGCTTCGTCGCGATCACCGATCCCGGGACCGTGCTGGAGCGCCTGGCGCGCGAGCGGGGCTTCCGCGCCGTCTTCAACGCTCCCGAGGAGGTGGGCGGGCGCTACAGCGCCCTCACGACCTTCGGGCTGGTCCCTGCGGCGCTGATCGGCGCCGACCTCCGGCGGCTCCTGGAGCGGGGCCGTGACATGGCCGGAGCGTGCGCCCCGGGAGCGGCGGCCTCGGCGAGCCCGGGCCTGCGGCTGGGCGCCGCGCTCGGCGAGCTGGCCGCCGCCGGCCGGGACAAGATGACCTTCCTCACCTCGCCCACCATGGCCTCCTTCCCCGATTGGATCGAGCAGCTCGTGGCCGAGAGCACGGGCAAGCACGGCAAAGGGATCGTGCCGGTGGTCGGCGAGCCCGTGGGCGTGGTCGAGGACTACGGCGGGGACCGCTTCTTCGTCGGCCTGCTCCTGGACGGAGAGGGGAAGGACGTCGAGGAGCACCTCGCCGGCCTCGAGGCGGCCGGGCACCCGGTGGCGCGGTTCCACCTCTCCGACCCCTACGACCTCGGGAGCGAGATCTTCCGCTGGGAGGTGGCCACCGCGGCGGCGGGCGCCGTCCTGGGGATCAACCCCTTCGACCAGCCGGACGTCCAGCTCGCCAAGGAGCTGGCCTCCAAGGCGATGAAGGAGCGGGGGAGCGGAGAGGCCGGCTTCGCCTCGCCGGTCGTGGACTCCTCCGACCTGGACGCGCTCGAAGCGGCGATCCGCCACTGGCTCGACCGCGCGTTGCCGGGCGACTACCTGGGCATCCATGCCTACGTGCCGAGGAGCGGCACGGCCGACCTGGTCCTGCCCGCGTTCCAGGAGGCGCTGCGCGAGCGCTCCCAGCTCGCGGCCACGGCCGGCTACGGTCCGCGGTTCCTCCACTCGACGGGCCAGCTCCACAAGGGAGGCCCGTCCGGCTGCCGCTTCCTCCAGATCGTCGACGAGCCCACGGAGGAGCTGCCGGTGCCGGAGACCGACTACAGCTTCCGGGTGCTGATCCGCGCGCAGGCGGACGGCGACCTCCGGGCTCTGGAGCAGCGGGGCCGAGAGGTGCTGCGCATCCGCATCCCCTCGGCCGGGCACGCCGCGGAGGCCGTGGAGGGGCAGGGCGACATCCCGGCGGGCCTGTCCACGATCCTGAGCATCCTCCAGGGTGGCATCGAGTGAAGACCTCCGCTGAAACTCGCGAATTTTTCCCCTCTCCCTCTGAGAGAGGGGCCAGGGGTGAGGGCGCGTGATCCTGGGCGGGGACGTCGGCGGCACCAAGACCAACCTCGGGCTGTTCGAATCCGTGGACGGCCGGCTGAGGCTGGTGCGGTCGGACAAGCTCGTCAGCGCGGAGTTCCCCAGCCTCGCCGCGCTGGCGCAGAGGTTCCTGCGGGAGCACCCCGGAGCGCCGGTCGAGGCGGCCTGCTTCGGAGTCCCCGGCCCGGTGGTCGGCAACCGGGCGAGAACGCCCAACCTGGCCTGGGAGATCGACGGCGCCCGGATCGCCGCGGAGACGGGCATCCCCCGGATCCTCCTGGTCAACGACTTGGTTGCCACGGCGGAGGGCATCCCCTTGCTGGACGAAGATGAGCTGGCGGTCCTCTACCGGGGAGCGCCGGAGGGGCCGGCGCCGGAGGGGAACCGAGTCCTGATCGCCGCCGGCACCGGCTTAGGGATGGCGCTGCTCCCCCGCATCGGCGGCCGCTGGGTGCCGGTCCCCTCGGAAGGAGGCCACGCCGACTTCGCTCCGCGCAACGAGGAGGAGATCGGACTCCTGCGCTATCTGCGGGAGCGCTTCGGCCGGGTGAGCGTCGAGCGGGTGGTCGCCGGCCCCGGCCTCTTCAACGTCTACAACTACCTCCGAGACAGCCAGTACGGGCCGGAGAGCCCCCACGTGCGGGACGCGCTCGCCCATGGGCAGGACCCCGCGCGGGTGATCGGCGAGGCCGCGCTGGGCGAGCCCGGCCGGAGCTGCGGCCTCTGCGTCAAGGCGCTGGAGATGTTCGTCGCCGCCTACGGCGCCGCCGCGGGCAACCTGGCCCTAACCGGCACGGCGACCGGTGGCGTCTACCTCGGCGGCGGCATCGCGCCGAAGATCCTCCCCCGCCTCACCGACGGCCTCTTCCTCCAGACCTTCCTCGCCAAGGGGCGCTTCGTCCCCTACCTGGAGAGAATCCCGGTCCGCGTCATCCTGAACGACCGCGCCGCCATGCTGGGAGCGGCCTGGCTGGCGGCGGCCCCTCACCCCCGGCCCCTCTCCCAGAGGGAGAGGAGAGAACCTTAGCAAGCAGAAAAATCCAAGGAACCCAACCTTCTCTCCTGAGGCATTTCACCCCTCTCCCTCTGGGAGAGGGGCCGGGGGTGAGGGGCCCGTGGAGCTCACCGAGGATCCACGGCTCCCGCCACGGAAGCCAGCGCCGCCGCGAGCTGATGGGGCTCGACAGGCTTGGCCAGGTGGAGCTGATAGCCCGCTTCCAGCGCCCGGCGGCGGTCGCCGTCGCCGGCGTAGGCGGTCAGGGCGATGGCGGGCACGTCGCGGGCGGGACCTTCGAGAGCGCGGATCTGGCGGATCAGCTCGTAGCCGTCGGTGCCCGGCATGCCGATGTCCGCGACCAGCACGTCGGCTCCCTGCCCGCGGAGCGCCGCGAGCGCCTCTTCCGCGGAGGCGGTCACGGTGACGTCCGCTCCGAAGCGCTCCAGCACCGGGGGGAGCATCTCGCGGGCGTCGGCCTCGTCGTCGACGAGCAGCACGCGCATGCCGCGGATCTCCTGGGTTTCATCGGGCTCCTGCACGTCATGGGGGTGCCCGGCCGGCGGCTCGGCCTCGCGCAGGGTGCGCAGAGGCGTGATCGGCAGGAGGACCGTGAACGTCGAGCCCAGCCCTTCGCCCGCGCTCTCCGCCTGCACGGTGCCGCCGTGCAGCTCGATCAGGTGACGGACGATCGCCAGGCCCAGCCCGAGGCCGCCGTGAGTGCGGGTCGTGCTGCTGTCGGCCTGCCGGAAGCGCTCGAAGACATGGGCCAGGAAGTCCTCGCGAATGCCGATCCCCGTGTCGCGCACCTGGATCCGCGTCTGGCCGTCGGCCTTCTCCAGACGGACCTCGATCCGGCCTCCCGCGGGCGTGAACTTGACCGCGTTGGACAGCAGGTTCCAGACGATCTGCTGGAGGCGGTTCGGATCGCCGCTCACCGGCGGCACCTCGGGCTCGAACACGCTCTCGATCCGGATCTCCTTGGCGTCGGCCGCCGGGCGGGCCGCGTCGATCGCCGCCTCCAGGATCTGCTGCAGAGCCACCCGGCGCACCTTGAGGCGGAGCTTGCCGGTGATGATGCGCGACACGTCGAGCAGGTCGTCGATGATCTGGCTCTGCGACTTGGCGTTGCGCTCGATGGTGGCGACGGCGCGCTGCGTCGCTTCGTCGTCGAGGCTGCCGCTCCGGAGCAGCCAGGTCCAGCCGAGGATGGCGTTGAGCGGCGTGCGCAGCTCGTGGGAGAGGGTGCTCAGGAACTCGTCCTTGATCCGGTTGGCCTCCTCGGCCCGGCTCAACAGGACGCGCAGGGCGGTGGTCTGCTCGTCCACCCGCTGCTCCAGCCGGTCGGCGTAGCTCCGCAGCTCGGCCTCCTTCTGGGCCAGGGCTTCGGTCATGGCGTCGAAGGCGGCGGCGAGCCGGCCGATCTCGTCCTTCTGCCGCAACCCGACGCGCCGCGACATGTCGCCCGCCGCGATGGCGTTCGCGGTCTGCCACACCAGGCGCAGGGGACGGGTCGCCCAGCGCGCCGCGGCGAGGCCGAAGGCGACCGCCAGCAGCCCGGTCAGCGAGGCGGTCGCCAGGTCGCGCCAGGTCTGCTCGCGCAGCGCGGCCAGGATGGCGTGCTCGGGGGTGAAGAGGCCGTAGGTCCATCCGCTGGTCGCGAGCGGCGCCAGGGTGGCGTGCATGTCCTCGTCGCCGAGCCGGAGCACGAGATGGGGGTCGGACCCGGGATCGTAGGAGATCCAGCGCGAGCGCTCCACGATCCCCGGGAAGGCGGACGAGACGCGCAGCAGCTCGCGGGTGTCCGGCCCGAAGCGGCTCTCCGCCACCAGGCGTCTCTCTGCCTCGCGCGGCAGCGGCTCGAAAGGCTTGAAGCGGAGCTGCGGCTGCGTCGGATGGCTCAGGCGGATGCCGTCGGTGTTCCACAGGATGCCGATCTCCTGGCGCCCCGCGAAGTTGGTGTCGGCCCTGACGGTCTCGTCGATCCGCGACAGCTCGACGCGTCCGATCGCCGTCCCCACGATCGGCCCGTCCGGCAGGCGGACCGGCGCGGAGGCGTGGAGGAAGACCTTGCCCTCCTGCGGGTCGTACCGCGGCTCGGAGACGGCGTTGTTGCCCGCCTTGGCCTCCAGGAAGGTGCGGGAGGACACATAGCTGCGCCCGACGAGCCGCTCCTCGGTCGCCAGGCGCACCACACCCGACTGGTCGGTGAGATAGAGGGCCTCGAAGCCGTGCGTGTCGCGCATCTCGCGCAGGGCCGCGCCGACCTGCGAGCGCAGCTCCGCGCCGGACCCGGGCGCGAGCACGCGCACGGTCCATGGCGCCGAGGCCACGACCCGCACGTCGGCCCGGATCCCTTCGAGGTACCGGTCGATCGCCTGGGCGGTGTTGCGCGCCTGCTGGAGGTTCTGCGCCCGGGTGGCGGCGAGCATGTCGTCCCGCGCGGCGAACGCGTGGATCAAGGTCACGACGCTGAGCGGCAGCACGGCGAGGAGGCCCAGCAGCAGCGCCAGCTTGGCCGACCAGGGCCAGTCGCGCCAGCGCGGCAGCCCGCCGAGCCTCACCACCGTCCTCCTCCGCGCGTCACCCGCACGAGGCTGTACTCGTTGACCGGAACCAGGTGGCGGGCTTCCGCCTGAGGCAGGCCGCGGACGTCGCGCCGGAACAGGGAGAAGTGGACGGCCTCGATCAGGGGAGCGATGGGCAGGTCGCGGGCGAGGATCTCCTGGGCGCGGAAGTAGGACCGCGCCCGCCGGGCGAGGTCCACGGTGCGCGCTCCCTCCGCCACGGCGGCGTCGAGCTCGGCGCTCTCGTACCCCATGAACTGCAGAGGGCCGCGCGAGCCGAACCGGGTGTTCAGGCTCTCCGGATCGGGACCCTGGCTGCCGGCGAGCAGCGCCAGGTCGAAGTCGCGGCGGGTCATGACGCGCTCCAGGAGAGCGACGAGCGGCAGCCTGGTGACGCGAAGCTCGATGCCGACCGTCCGCAACTGCCCCCGGAGCAGGGCGGCGATGTCCTGGTAGGGCGCGACCGGCGGCACCAGCAGCTCCAGCTCCAGGGCGATCCCGCGCTCGTCGGGGACGAAGCCCGCCTCGGCGAGAAGCTCGCGGGCGCGCCGGCGATCGAAAGCCGGCACCTTGGCCTCCCCATTGTAGGCCCACGCCACCGACGGCGTGTAGAAGCCGACGGCGGGAGCTCCGTAGCCGTGCAGGGCGCGGTCCACCAGCGCTTGGCGGTCGATCGCCCGGTTGACCGCTTCGCGTACGCGGTGGTCCTTCAGGGACGGCCGGTGGAGATTGAACCCGCAGTAGTAGCGGCTGTCGCTCGGAGAGATCATCAGGTGGAGGTCCGGATTCTTCCGCAGCCGCGGCAGGAGGCTCAGCGGCGGCCGCACCACAGTGTAGTCCACCTTGCCGGAGGCGAGCAGGTCCGACACCCGGCTCGAATCCGCCAGGAACGTATACACCAGCCGGTCGAGATACGGGCCCTTGCGGAAGAAATTTCGGTTGGCGTTCAGAACGATCCGCTCTCCGCGGACCCACTCCTTGAACCGGAAAGGACCGGTCCCGACCGGCTTGTCCAGGCGCTTGCCTTCGAGATGTCTGGGCAGGATGTGCCCGCCGAACCAGGCGAGGGTGGTAAGAAACGGCGCCCAGGGCTCTTTCAGGAGGATGACGGCCGTCGAGCCGTCCGGCGTCTCGATCCGCTCGATCCTCCGGGTCGCCTCGCCCAGGAGCCCCGGCTTCCGGATGAGCCGTTCCAGGGTCCACCGGACGTCGCCGGAGCTGAAAGGCTTCCCATCGTGCCAGCGGACTCCCTGGCGCAGGTGGAAGGCGTAGCGGCGCCCGCCTTCGGAGATCGTCCAGCTCTCTGCCAGGTCGGGGAACAGGCGGGAGTCCGCGTCGAGCGCCACAAGCTTGCTGTAGAGGTTGGGAGCCACCAGGAGGGCCGTCTCATCGCGCCAGTTGTTGGGATCGAGCGATGCGGGCTCGAAAGGGAGGACGACTCGCAGCTCGCCCCCGCCCCCCTTGCCCTGGGGAGAGGAGGCCGTAGGGTGGGTGTTGCAACCGGTCAGCGCCAGGGCCACGAGCCCGGCGGCGCAGACTCTTCGCACACGGATCGCCATGAAGATTACTGAAAGCTCCTTGCGGGAATGTGATGTCGCGGTAGAAAGTCTTCGCAAGAACCGTGCCTCTGACGTCCCATCCCGCGGCGCCCCGAGGGCGGAAAACCAAATATACTGTGGGTTGGCATGCGGATCTTCCTCAAATCCCTGGCGGCCCTGCTTTTTCTCGCGCTCGCGGTATGGGCCATCCGTTCCGACTCGCAGCCCGAGCGGGGGAGCGTCAGCGCGGCGCCGCTCGGCGGCACGGCCGCGACCGCGGGCGACCCCGGCTGGCGGCACTCGCCGATCTGGGACGACGGCAAGGCCGAGTTCTGCGCTTACGAGGCCACCTGGGCGCGCTACGGCCACCACTACGCCGGCCGGGCCCTGCTCGTGCTGGTCAAAGAGCCCTGGGCGCCGGACCTCGACGTCAAGGCGGACCAGCCGCGCCCCGGAGGCTTCGAGGTGCTCAAGCTCAACCACATCCGGGATGTGCCCACGGGCATCTACACCTACCACCAGATGGCGAGCGTGTTCGCGCGCCGCGACTCGGGCGCGCTGCAGAAGATCGCGGCCACCAGCTCCGAGGCGTGCGGCGTCTCGACCGCCCAGATGGTCGACGGCCGGCTGGAGACCCGCTCGTACTTCGATGGCCAGGGGGACCGCGCCTTGGACTATCCGGCGGGCGCGCTGCCCGAGGACGGCCTGCCGCTGTTCCTGCGCAGCTACGTGACCGTCGCTCCGCCCGCCACCCTCGCCGTCTTCCCTTCGCTCCTGCAGTCGCGCTTCCCGGACCTCGAGCCGCGGACCTACCGGGTGGAGAAGCGGGACCTCCCCGAGGGGACCGAGCTGCGCCTGACGGGCGGGAAGTCCGTCCTCGCCTACACCTTCGACCGCGAAGCCCCCTACCCCCTCGTCCGCTTCGAGCGCGAGGACGGCACGGTCTACCGCCTGGCCAAATGCGACCGCATCGCCTACTGGGACATGCACGACCCCGGCGGCGAGGCCTGGCTGCCGGAAAAAGTACGTTGAGATAGCAGTATTTCCCCCCTCTCCCTCTGGGAGAGGGGGGCAGGGGGGTGAGGGCCCTACAGCGTCGTCAGCACCTTCTCCAGGCGCTCGACGGCCCAGTCGATCTCTTCCTTCTTGATGATCAGCGGCGGAGCGATGCGGATGACGTGGTCGTGCGTCTCCTTGCAGAGGAGCCCCTCCTGCTGGAGCGCCTCGCAGAAGCGGCGGGCGCCGCCGGCCTCCTGGTGCAGCTCGATGCCGATCCACAGACCTTTGCCGCGGACCTCTTTGACGTGCTTCGAGTCGATCTTCCTCAGCCGCTCCATGAAGTAGGGGCCGAGCTCGGCCGAATTCTCGACCATCCCCTCGTCGACCAGCGCGCTCAGAGCGGCGCGGGCGATGGCCGCGGCGAACGGGTTGCCGCCGTAGGTCGAGCCGTGCTCGCCGGGCTTGAACACGCCCATCACCGGGTCGTTGGCGAGGATGCCGGAGACCGGGTAGAAGCCGCCCGAGAGCGCCTTGCCGACGATCACGATGTCGGGCTGGATTCCCTCGTGCTCGTAGGCGAACAGCTTGCCCGTGCGGCCGAGGCCGGACTGGATCTCGTCGACGATCAGCAGGGCGTTGTTCTGGTGCGTGATCTCGCGCAGCCGACGCAGATGGCCCTCCGGCGGCATCACGATGCCCGCCTCGCCCTGGATCGGCTCGACCAGGACCGCGGCCACGTTCTCGTGCATCGCCGCGGCGACCGCGTCGGCGTCGCCGTAGGGGAGGACCCGGAAGCCCGGCGTGAAGGGGCCGAAGCCGGAGCGGTACAGCTCCTCGGTCGAGAAGCTGACGATGGTGATGGTGCGGCCGTGGAAGTTGTTGCTGAAGGCGAGGATCTCCGCCTTGCCCTCCGGCACTCCCTTGACCGTGTAGGCCCACTTGCGGGCGGTCTTGAGAGCGGTCTCGACCGCCTCGGCGCCGGTATTCATGGGCAGGAACTTGTCGAAACCGGCCAGCTCGCAGAACTGCTGGTAGAAGAGGCCGAGCTGGTCGTTGCGGAAAGCCCGCGAGGTGAGGGTCACCGAGTGGGCCTGGTCCATCACGGCGTCCAGGATCCGGGGGTGGCAGTGCCCCTGGTTCACCGCCGAGTAGGCGGCCAGGAAGTCGAGGTACTTCTTGCCTTCGACGTCCCATACCCAGACCCCCTCGGCGCGGCTGATCACCACGTCGAGCGGGTGGTAGTTGTGCGCCCCGTACTTGTCCTCGAGGGCGATGTAGTCTTCAGTCTTGAGCCGCTTCTTCTCTTCAAGCACAAACGTGCTCATCGGTGCCTCCAGTAGAAAACCGGCGTGGAGATGGGGATTTGCGGGATCGGCGGAAAGCGGCGCCGGACCGCCATCGGCGGCGGTATTCTGCCACAGGGCGGGGGGAGTGCCCAAACCGAGCCAGTCAAAGCGCGCTATGTTCGACGAAGACTTGTCCGGTCGTACAGGTCCTCGCGCTTGGGATACTCGCCCCTCTCGCTGATTCGAGTCGGTCTCCGGGAGAGGTAGCGCTTCATGGCCTCCTCATACCTCTTCTTTTTGGGTTGGGGCTCGCGCGGTAGCTTTCCCATGAAGAGATAGTAAAGCAGGCTTCACCCGGCAAGCCCCTCCGGAGAGTCATCCTGAGCGCAGCGAAGGATCTGGACGGGGGAGTCGGCCCATAGACGCTAACTTTGCCGCCGATCGATATATCGCATCCCCCACTGTAGAGACGCCCCGTGGGGCGTCTCCTCCTCCGGAGGTGCCCGCGGCATCGCGCGGATTCCTGGAAATGAAGGGCGCCGCCGCAGGAGACGCCCCACGGGGCGTCTCTACAGTGGGGAGGATCTCCAGCGGGCCGAAGGGCGCTTTGGGGTCAAAGTTAACGCTTATGGGGAGTTCAGCCCTATCCCCAGATCCTCGCTGCGCTCAGGATGACATGAAGGGCTGGAGAGAAGAAATTTCAGGCTCACGGCGCCATCCTGGTATCATGCGGCCCTCAGTCCAGGCAGGATTACGGAGAGGGTCCGGAAGCTCGATGGTCGATTACTCCAACATTCCACGCGACTCCAGGCGCGTCCCGATCGCGACCAAAGTCCAGTTCAAGTTCGACCGCTTCAGCGGCTTCATCAGCAAGTACTCCGCGAACATCTCGCCGACCGGGATGTTCGTCGTGTCGAGCAACCCCGACCCGCCTGGCCAGATGCTGGACTTCGAGTTCCGCCTCGGCGACGACACCGAGCTGATCAAGGGACGGGGCGAGGTGGTCTGGGTGCGCTCCGCGGCCGACGGCCCCAACCGGCCTCCCGGCATGGGGATCCGCTTCCTGGAGCTGAGCGAGGGGAGCAAGGAGCTAATCTACCGCATCGTGGATCAGTGCATCCTGGAAGGCGGGATGCCTTTCGACCTGTCCCGGGCTCCCTCGAGCTCGGAACGCCGCGGCGATCTGGACGTCCCTCCCGTGGGATCGATGGCCGCCGACCCGCAGCTTCCGGACCTGTCCCCCCTGGACCAGGAGCCCGAGCCTTTCCCGGACCTCGACCTCGAGCCGATCAAGGACGCGTCCGGCACCGTCCTCCCCTGGTTCAATGCGGCGGAGAAGTGGGCGGTTTCCGGAGCCCCGGAGCCGTTCCCGGCCGAGCCGGTCCCGCCTCCTCCGGCAGCGCCGCCTCCTCCGGCAACGCCGCCTCCAGCAACGCCGGAGCCGGAGCCCTTCGACTCCGAGCTGTTCGCCTCGATCGAGCCCGCCCTGCGCGACGTCGAGGCGACATTCGGGAGCGTTCCCCTCTCGCGCTCCGCGGAGGAGGGGCCAGGGGAGAGGGCTCCCGCCCCGGCAGCTCCCGAGCCCGAGGAGGAGACGCTTCCGGAGCCGATCCCGTTCCCGGCCCGGGCTCCCGCGCCGGCGCCGGTTCCGTTCCGGCCTCTCCAGGACGCCGTGCCGTCTTCTCCGGACGTGCCGTCTTCTCCGGAGACGCCGGTCCCGGCCTTCGGCGCCTTCCTCCCACCGGACCCGGCGCCGGAACCGGCGCCCCCGTTCTCCGGCGAGGACACCTCGGACTTCCTGCCCAAGTCCGTTCCCGCGCCCGAAGCGCCTCCCCTGCGGCCGATGGCCAGCCTGGCGGGCGGCGCGTCCGCAACGGATCCGCCGCGCCGCGTCATGCCCTGGGTGCTGCTGGCGGCGCTCCTCGCCGTGGCCGTGGCCGCGTTCCTGCTCCGCGACACCATCGCGGGCTGGATCGGGCTTGGCGGAGAGGAGGAGGTCGCGTCCGCCCAGGCGCCGCCGCGGTCCGAGCCGGCCGGCCCGCCGCAGGAGGGGGGAGGCCTGACCTCCGACGCCGCGGCGAGCCCGCTGGAGACTCTCTCGGCGGAGCCGACGCCGGCCCCGCCCGTCATTGAAGAGGAGGCCGAGCCCGCGGAGCCTCTGCCGGAGGTCGTACAGCGCAAGCCGGCCCCGGAGCCGGCCGCCGGACCGGCCGTCAACGTGATCGAGAGGATCACCTGGGAAGCGGCGGAAGGCGGTACGGCCGTGGTCCTGTGGGGCAACGGCGCGATCCGGCCCGACAGCTACAGCCGCTCGCGCGTCGACGGCCCGCCCCGCGAGCTGGTCCGGCTGCGCGGCATCCGCCGGCCCTTGGCGATCACCCGCATCCCGGTCGGGACGGGCGAGGTCAAGCAGGTCCGCGTCGGCTATCATGAGAAAGCCGGAGGCAACGAGCTGCACGTGGTGATCGACCTGGCCGATCCGGGCGTGAAGGTGGCGCGCGTCGACCACGACGGACAGAGATTGCGCATCCACCTGCGGCGGGGGTAGAATTCTTCTCCCGCACCCTCCCGCGAAGGATGATGAGCTGAAAGCTGGCGATTCCGATGGCCAATGTAGAACGCCTCAAGCGTCAGATCCTCCATGACCTCGTGCAGGAGAACGTGGAGCTCAAGCAGGGGAGGCTGCCGCGCCGCCTCCGCCGCCGCAACAACCTCAAGATCACGGCCCGCTTCCTGACGCTCCTGCTCCTGCCGATCGGCCTGCTCGGCTCGTCGCGCCTGATCTCGTTCGACCCGCAGCCCGCGCCGCCCGCGGCGGCCGCCACGGCCGTCCCCGCGGCGAGCCCGGCGTCCCAGGTCCGCTTCGCGCCCCTGGCGCCGATCGACGCCGCGGTCTTTCCCCTGGCCGTGCGCAAGGTGGCGATCGACCCCGGGCACGGCGGCAAGAGCACCGGCACCCGCACCCCGTCGGGGCTGGTCGAGAAGGAGCTGACGCTCGACGTGGCCGAGCGGCTGCGCAAGCTCCTGACGGCCGACGGCTACGAGGTGCTGATGACGCGCCGCGCCGATCGCGAGGTGTCGCTGGAGCAGCGCGGCGTCATGGCCAACGAGGGAGAAGCCGACATCTTCGTCTCCATCCACGTCAACTGGATCGAGAACCGCGACGCCCGCGGGGTGGAGACCTACTATCTCGGCGCCACGGACGACCCGTTCCTGACCCGGCTCGCCGCGGCCGAGAACCGCGACTCCGGCTACTCCCTGGCCGACATGCGGAGCCTGCTCGACCGCCTCTACGCCGACGTGCGGCAGGACAAGTCGCGCAAGCTGGCCGAGGTCGTCCAGGCCTCCCTGTTCAGCTCGCTGCGCAAGGTCAATCCCAGGCTGGAGAACCGGGGGGTCAAGGCCGCGCCGTTCATCGTCCTGCTCTCCACGGAGATGCCGGCCATCCTCGCCGAGGTCTCCTGCCTGTCCAACGAAGGAGAGGCCGAGCTCCTCTCCAAGCCCCTCTACCGGCAGTACATCGCCGAGGCGCTCGCGGCCGGGGTCCGCTCCTATGCGGACGCCGTCGAAGAGAAGCCGAAGCCCGCCCAAATCAGCAAGAAAGGAACCTGAAGGATATGCCTGACAAGAGAGAGGCCCTCCACGTGGGGATCGACCTGGGCACCTCGCGCAGCTCGGTCTCCGCCTCCAACGGACAGCGCCACGTCATCGAGAGCTACGTCGGCTGGCCGCTCGACATGGTGGCCCGCAAGGTCCTCAAGAAGGAGGTCCTGATCGGCCGCGAGGCGCTGGACAACCGCTCCATGCTGGACCTCCACCGCCCGCTGGAGCAGGGGCTGATCAAGGAGGGCTCGGAGAAGGACGAGGCCGCGGTACGCGAGCTGCTCTGGCACCTGCTGTCGCTCGCCGGAGTCGACCGCGAGGACCGCAACGGCCTCAAGGTGCGCGCCGTCGTCGGCGTCCCCGCCGAGGCGCTACGGGTCAACAAGCAGCATGTGCGCAAGGCGCTCAAGGGGGTGGTCGACAACCTGATCATCGTCTCCGAGCCGTTCGCCGTGGCTTACGGTCTGGAGGCGCTGCTGCACACCATGGTCATCGATCTCGGCGCCGGCACCACCGACTTCTGCGTCATGAACGGCCGCCTGCCCACCGAGGACGACCAGCGCACCCTGCCGCAGGCGGGCGACTGGATCGACGAGCAGCTCTTCCGGCTGATCCGCGACCGCCATCCCCAGGCCAGCGTCTCCATGCACATGGTCCGCGGCTGGAAGGAGGAGGCGAGCTTCGTCGGCCCCAACAAGACGCCCATCGTCGTGACCGCGCCGGTCAACGGCAAGCCGACGCAGATCGACATCACCCAGGAGATGCGCCAGGCCTGCGAGGGGATCCTGCCGCCCCTGACCGAGTCGATGCTCGACCTGCTCTCCCGGGTGCAGCCCGAGTACCAGGAGAAGGTCCGCAACAACGTCATCGTCTCCGGCGGCACCGGCCTGATCCGCGGCCTCGGCCCGCGCCTGGAGCAGGAGCTGCAGGCCGTCGGCGGCGGCAAGGTCCGCGTCGTCAAAGACCCGATCTACGTCGGCTCCGACGGCGGCCTGTCGATCGCCCTCGACGCCCCCGAGGGGGACTGGGAGCGCCTGAGCGCGTAAGCCGGGCCTCGTCCCCTGGGACCGCCGGCGTCTCGCCGGCTCACACTCTCCCGGCCCATGCAGCCGGCTCGGTGACGGCTGACAACGGAACGATGTCAGCCGACACTGGGCCGCTGTCCGTTGTCAACGGAGCGATGACAGGCGACAACGGACGGTTGACGGTGGTCGACGGAACAATGTCAGCCGACATCGGACCGCCGTCCGTTGTCAACGGAGCGATGACAAGCGACAACGGACGGTTGACGGTGGTCGACGGAACAATGTCAACTGACATCGGACCGGTGTCGATGGTCGACGGAGCGATGACAGGCGACAACGGATGGTTGACGGTGGTCGACGGAACAATGTCGACCGACATCGGACCGCCGTCCGTTGTCGACGGAGCGATGACAAGCGACAACGGACGGTTGACGGTGGTCGACAGAACGATGTCAACCGAGCTTCGCGCTGATCGGGATGCTTTCCGGAGCTTCTTCCAGCCAATGTTGGCAACCTCGAAGCGCCTAGCTAGGGGGGTCAGCCACTTCGTTGAGCCCGGTGGGACATGCGTGGCTGGGACGCCCGTAGTAGATTCCTCGTCCTGAAAGTTTTCGGTATGCTCTACATGGTCATCGAGCGCATCCGACCGGGGCAGGCGCCGGCGGTGTATCAGCGGGCTCGCGAGCATGGCCGCATGCTGCCATCGGGGCTCACCTATGTTGCAAGTTGGGTCGAGCCGAGCTTCGCGCGCTGCTTCCAGGTGATGGAATGCGAAGACCCGAGCCTGTTCCAGCCGTGGATTTCTGCGTGGGAGGATCTCGTCGAGTTCGAGATCATCCCTGTGATCACCTCCAGCGAAGCGGCGGAGAGGATGGCTGGCGGGGCGCTCCCCGCATGAGGTTGGTCGTTGAGCGCAGCATCATGAGCGGAAAAGAGCTCCTCGATCAGTTGCTGACGGAAGATCTGAGCGGCGTCACAGGGGGAGTATGGCCGTAAGGCGCCTGCCGGAGGCGCTCCTAATAGGGCTCAGGCCCTGGAGGCATCATGGAAGAACAGATTGAGAACACCAAGATTAGCTATCTCCGCTGGTTCGCCCCAGTCCTATTCTTCGGTTCGGTCTTCATACTGCTCTGCTACCGCTTCTGGCTTGAGGATAGGTTTTGGCCCTATCCGCGCCACGTCAACTTCTTCCTGATTGGCGGGGCACTCTCCGCGCTGGTGGTATTGGGAGCTAAACTTCCATCCGCGACGAAGAGATGGGGCTACCTCCTTCTAGGCGTGGTCCTCGGTTGTTGGCTCAAACCATGCCGCAGAAGGCTGGGGACCGAGGGAGGGGTTTATGCGCGATCCGAAAATGGTGGGCTTAGCGGTCGCAGCCCCTCAAGAAGGCAACTGGGAGTGGCCGAAGGTCGATAATCGATGGAACGAGTGGTGGTCATTGGGAATAGCGGCGGTGGAAAGTCGGTCCTCTCCCGCCAACTGGCGGCGAAGCTCCAGTTGCCCTACATTGACGTTGACTCCATACTCTGGCTGCCGGGCTGGCAGATAGTCCCGGCTGAGGCGTACCAATCGGAACACTCGCGGCTTATCGCGCAGGAGCGGTGGCTCATCGACGGGCTGGGCATGCCCGATTCGATCCCCTCACGGCTGGCGCGCGCAACCGACGTTGTATTGATCGACATGCCGTTGTGGATGCACTTCTGGCTGGCGGCGGAGCGGCAGATCCGCTGGACGGCGGGCCAGCTCCCGCATCCGCCGGGCGGCTTCTCCGAGCCGCCGCCGACGCACGGACTGTTCAAGACGATCTGGGAAGTCGATCGCGATTGGATGCCCGAGATCCGCTCACTCGTGGGGCACGAAGAAACGCGCGGCAAGCGCATCTTCCGGTTAGCCTCGGTTGAAGACCTGGATGGCTTCCTTTCGCGCCCCGACTTGTGAGCGCTCTCATTCCCAATCCGTGGGATATAGAATAAGCGCCATGCTCAATCACCGCGCCTGGGATTGGTGGACACGGCAGGGACCGCGGGTGTGCGCTTGGAGTGGCCGTTTCCTCGCCGGCTGCTTGGTCGTGGCGCTCCTCATCCAGACGTCGGCTTGTACCCTGGTCCGGTTCGACAAGCGGAGCGTCTATCGGTACGACCACCCGTTCGCCGTGGAGGACGACGCCTTCCGCCGCTCGCTGAGCGCCTTCGGCAACGCGATGGTCGAAGGGAACCGCGCCGAGATCCTGAACAACGGCGACGAGATCTTCCCCGCGATGACCCGCGCGATCCGCGAGGCCAAGGCGACGGTCAATCTCGAGTCCTATATCTTCAAGGACGACCGGGCGGGCAAGATCATCGCCGACGCGCTGATGGATGCCGCGCGGCGGGGCGTCGAGGTGCGCGTGCTGGTGGACGGCACGGGCAGCAAATTCTCCGGGCCGCTCCTCGAGCGCATGCGGCAGGCGGGCGTCAACGCCCGCATGTACCGTCCCATCCGGCTCTGGAGCCTCCATAAGATCGCCCGGCGGACACACCGGAAAATCCTGGTTGTCGACGGCACCGTCAGCTTCACCGGCGGCTTTTGCATCGCCGACCAATGGCTCGGGAACGCCCGCAATCCGCAGGAGTGGCGGGACATGATGGTGCAGGTCACCGGACCCGCCTCGGCGCAGATGCAGGCGATCTTCAGCGAGAATTGGACGTACGCGACCGGCGAGATCCTGGCCGGCGACAAGCTCTATCCCCGGATCGCCCCGGTGGGAGAGGTCGTGGCCCAGGCAGTCAAGATGTCGCACGGCGACTCGTCCTCGCTCGCCACGATGCTTTATTTCGTAGCGATCCAGTCGGCGCGGAAGTCGATCCACATCCAGAACGCCTACTTCGTCCCCACCCGGCAGATCCGCCAGGCGCTCATCCAGGCGGCGCAGCGCGGCGTCGACGTGCGGATCATGGTTCCCGGCCGGCACATGGACCAGCCGCTCGTGCGCACGGCTTCGCGCCTCCACTACGGCGAGCTCCTCACCGCGGGCGTCCGGATCTTCGAGTACAACCGCACGATGATGCACAACAAGGACGCGGTGATCGACGGCATCTTCAGCACGATCGGCTCGATCAACTTCGACGCGCGCTCGACGCACGAAAACGCTGAGGCGAGCCTGGCCTTCTACGACCGCGACCTCGGGGCGCGGCTGGAGGCGATCTTCGCCGAGGACGAGAGAAACTGCCGCGAGATCAACTACGAGAGCTGGAAGAAGCGGGGCATCGAGCAGCGCCTCGCCGAGCTCATCTCCAGCGCGTTCAAGCCCCTCTACTGAAGGAATTCATGCGAGATCAGGCACAGAGGGCGGCAGCCTTTCGCGCGCTGCATGAGCGGGACGGAGCCTTCATCATTCCCAATCCGTGGGATATCGGCACCGCACGCCTTCTCGCGCATCTGGGATTTGAGGCGCTGGCGACGACGAGCGCCGGGTACGCGTTTTCCATCGGGCAGCGGGACAACTCGGTGGGCCGCGACGAGATGATGGAGCATGTGAGCGCCATCGTGTCGGCCACAGATCTGCCGGTGAGCGCGGACCTCGAGAACGGCTTTGGAGATGATCCCGAGACGGTCGCGGAAACGTTTCGGCTCGCCGCGGCAACGGGACTGGTTGGCGGCTCGATCGAAGACGCCACCGGCCGCCCGGGTGATCCGATCTACGAGCATGAGCTGGCCGTCGAGCGAGTCCGCGCCGCGGTCGAAGCGGTGCGCTCTCTTCCTTTTCCTTTTACGGTAACCGGGCGCGCGGAGAATTTCCTTGTCGGCCGCCCGGATCTCGGCGACACCATCCAGCGGCTGCAGGCCTATCAGGAGGCCGGGGCGGACGTGCTCTATGCGCCAGGTCTCACGAGCAAGGACGACATCGCCGCGGTGGTCCGCTCCGTCGATCGTCCGGTGAACGTTGTGATGGGTTTGCAGGGAGTCCAACTGAGCCTCGCCGAGCTAGCGGAGATCGGTGTGAAGCGGGTCAGCGTTGGAAGCGCGCTCTCCCGTGCCGCCCTTGGCGCTTTTCTCCGCGCCGCCCGCGAAATGCGAGAGCGCGGCACGTTTGCGTTTTCGGCGGAGGCTGTGAGCTACCGGGAAATCAGCGCCATGTTCGACGCGTGATCCTCTCAAGAAAGAGGAAGGTCTGTCATGCGGGTCGCTACAATCTACGATATTCACGGAAACCTCCCCGCGCTTGAGGCGGTGCTCCAGGATATTCGTCAAGCAGAGGTAGGCCATGTGGTGGTCGGGGGCGATGTGTTTCCGGGCCCGATGCCGCGGGAAACCCTCGCGTGTCTGCTGGACCTCGATCTTCCAGTCCAGTGCATCCAAGGCAATGGCGATCGTCAGGTGCTTGAGCAGATGGCGGGCCGGACACCTGCCGTCCCGGAACAGTTCCGAGAGGTCATGCGCTGGAATGCGCAGCAGCTTGATCCCGAGCACGAGCGGTTGGTCGCAGGCTGGCCCTCAACGCTCCGTGTCGAGATTCCCGGGCTGGGTGAGGTGCTGTTCTGCCATGCCACTCCGCGAAGCGACACGGAGATCTTTACCCGCTTGACGCCGGAAGACCGCCTCTTGCCAATCTTTGAAGGGCTCGACGTATCTCTGATCGTCTGCGGCCACACCCACATGCAGTTTGACCGGAAGATCGGAGGGGTTCGCGTTGTGAATGCCGGCAGCGTGGGAATGCCGTTTGGAGAACCCGGCGCCTATTGGCTCTTGCTCGGACCCGATGTTCAGCTTCGGCACACGCCCTACGATCTCGCGAAAGCCGCGGAGCGCATTCGAGACACGAGCTATCCGCAGGCGCACGATTTTGCGGCGCGTAATATCCTGCAACCCCCGTCAGAGGCAGAGATGCTTGAAGTCTTTGCGCGGGCTGAATTGAGGTGAGAGTCTGACATCCCACGACTTGAAGCAGCTACATCGGAGGTATGCTGCCCGCCGATGCAGTTGGTAACTCCGGCGTTACTGGGGCCGCAGGTGATCTGGCCGTTCGGACAGGCTCGCAGTTCTTGTAGGTGGTGCCGCACTGCACCAGCCTTCGCCCGCGAAGCACGAATCGGCAGGTCCCGAAGCGTATGGGGGCGGCAGCTTCCCATGCGCCCGACCTGAGGGTGGCGCTAGCAGGCAGACTCTCCCGGCCACTCCTCGACCCAGGCGGCCAGGTTCTCCGGTTTGACGCGCGTACGGCAATGCCGTATAATCCGACCTGTGTATACGGTCGTCGAAACGCCTCTCTTCCAGCGGCTCGCCGACGACTACTGGACCGAGGAGGAGCGCAGCGCTTTCGTGTCTTTCATCGCGGCCCATCCAGAAGCCGGCGAAGTCGTCCCGGGTTCTGGGGGTGTACGCAAGGTGCGCTGGGGCATGGCAGGACGTGGCAAACGAGGCGGGGTGCGGGTGATCTACTTCAACCGACTCTCTGCTGGCGAAATCTGGCTTCTCGTTCTGTACTCAAAATCGGAGGCCGAGAGCATTCCAGCTCACCTCCTGCGCCAGATCAAGGAGGAAATTGAGAATGGCTAAGGCTGCCAAAAAATCCAGGCTCGCTGCCTCCGGCGAAGAGCTAGGAGAGCAGCTCCTGCAGTCAGTTCGCGAAATGAAGGCCGGATTGCGAGGCCGCGTGCACACGCCTGAAGTGTCCAGCATCGTTGAGGCCCGACTGATCTCAGGGCTTTCGCAAGCATCGTTCGCTGCTCTGATGGGGGTGTCGGTTCGCACACTGCAGGACTGGGAACAAGGCCGTAGGGAACCGTCGGGCGCGGCGAAAACGCTCCTCAAGGTCGCCAGACTGCATCCTGAGATTCTGCAGGAACTGGCTTCGTAGCAGTCCAACACAGAGGTTCGCGGCCGAGAAGATGAAGGAGTGCACTGCGAGGCCGTGGCCGCCCTGCGGCTCTTCTGGGAGGTGCCGGAGCGCGAAGCGGCCACCGCTGAGCTGGCCCCGCCGCGCCCCAGGCCAGGAACGTTTGCGAGGTTAAAAGAAACGGAGTGACTACTTGAAGTGGGACCTCTTCCTAAGTCACGCATCCGAGGACAAGGACTTTGTTGGTGCTCTTGCTGCGGAACTGCAATACCGAGGCCTTAAAATTTGGTATAGCAATTTTATTCTGCGCATGGGCCAAAGTCTACGGCGTTCGATTGACGAAGGCCTGCGGGAGTCTAGGTTTGGAGTGGTAGTCATCAGCCCAAGCTTCCTGGCAAAGGAATGGCCCCAAAGGGAGCTAGATGGCTTGGTGGCTCGAGAGATCAACGGAACTCCTGTAATATTACCTATCTGGCACAAGGTCGATTTTGAAACTGTCAGCCGATACTCTCCAATGCTTGCAGATCGCGTAGCTGTTGTCTCTTCTCTCGGAGTTGGTAGAGTAGCAGACACAATCGTGGAAGCGTTCACAGGTACTGCCCAAGAGACAGCAGTAGGGGCAAGATCCTCGCAGGAGATTATTGCTCATCTAACACTTGACGATAGCCGAGTACTGCGCTTAGTCTGCGAGGGACTCTTGGAGAGCGGTGGAAGTTTTCTTACACCGGATGAGATTCAGCAGCAGGCGCCAGAGTTTGGGCTTAGTACAGAGCAGTTAATCGACTCCCTTGAGATCCTGGATTCAGAAGGCCTTGTTCGTAACAAGGGAGCCTTCGGGAAGAGGGTTACGCGGGTACGTTTAACGGTACTCGGCTTCAGTCTCTATGCAAGGCACTTCATCCCAGATTACGAGCTACTGAGAAAGAGAGCAGCTCAGGCAATTGTGCAGAAAGATCTGCTTATAAGTTACGACTTGGCGGAGGCTCTTGGGCGTAATGAGAATGTAATCAAGTGCCTGCTCCGCGAGTTCGAGGCGGAAGGATCGCTAACCTTGAGCAGATCAATCAGCCCATACGAAAGGATAGCAACGATAAATCCGAGGTTAAGACGCTTTGCCCGAGAATGAGGTGCACACGCAGCGCTTGGCTTCGAAGAGGTCGACGCCCTGGTCATCTTCCGTAGATCACCTTAAAGAGCAATAATATGCTTGACTCATTCATGGGGGGCCTATGATCCCTCTCCATGAGCGAATCCTTACAGGTCGCATTCTCGATGGCAGGTGTCTGTTCTTCTCTTTCTTCATTCTGTGGGACATCATGAAGCACGTCAAACTTCACGTCCTCGCAAGCGGTATGACGGCAATGGGAAATATGGAGGCGTTCCTCCAGGATAAAAATCTGGGGCTGGCGAAGGAATCCGTGGAGCAGTTGCGGGGATTCGCCGTTCCGCTCCGTGATCTCCTCGTAGAGATGGAGCTGAAAACCTCGGAGAAGAGTGCCAACCGGCTCATCGCTGCTCTCGATTCGTGGCTACCGGAGCACCCGCGCGACTTCCTGAGAACGCTCGTCAGTCAGCTTGTGATCTGCGTCAAGGATGAGGCTGAATCCGTCACGGCCTATTGGGTGCCCGCTGGGAAGATCCAGTATCTCTACCCAGAACCATTCGGGCCGGAAGTGCAAAACCGCTTCCGATCTGCCAATCATGACATTGAGGAAGCCGGGAAGTGCCTCAGCTTCAACAGGAACACGGCTGCCGTGTTCCACCTGATGCGGGTCATGGAGACAGGGTTGCGCGCTCTAGGGAGGTCGCTGAACGATCCAAACCTTGATCCCAAGAGGAATCCGAGTTGGGAGATGATCCTTCGGAAATGCGACCAGGAGCTACAGAAAACCTATAAGGACCGCGCACCAGAATGGACAGCGGATGAGGCGTTCTTTTCCACGGCAACGGCGAACCTGCGGGCCGTCAAGGACGCTTGGCGGAACCCAACTATGCACGTGGAAAAGATCTACGATGAAGACCTCGCACGGGGAGTCTGGGATGCCACCCGGGCCTTCATGCGGCACCTTGCTACGAAGCTATCCGAGTAGGTCTGTTTAGTCCTCGATTCCGAAGAGTTTCCGGAGCGCCTCCCGGACGATCTCCGACTCGGCCCGCCTCTCCTTATAATCCCTGTCTCGGAGGGCCTCGCCTCCCTCATCCCCATGCAGAAGGTCTCGCGGGTATTACTTCCCTCCACGTTCGATCGTGTACAGCATGTCCGCTCCCGTCTCGTCGCCGCTCTCCGCCTGGAGCGTCCACTTGTCGCTCAGCAGATAGCGGATACGGAAGGTGTTGACCGGCTCGAAGAGGCCCATGCCGAAGGAGACATACATCTTCGGCGAAAGATACTTGCTGACCACCAGCGAGGCCTTGTCGAGCGAGCCGTCGCTCTCGATCCGCGCCTCTTCCAAGCCGAAGCGGGCGGCGAGCTTCTTGGCCAGCATGTTGCCTCCCCGGATGCCCAGCGCGGTGGCGGCGTTGGCCAAGCGGTCCCCTTCCTGCGGCTCGACCCGGTTCAGCGGCCGGCCCATCAGCAGGTAGGAGAGCTGCTCGGTCTGCGTCATAGTCGGGTTCGACCAGAGAGTGACCTCGGGCTCCTTGAGGGTTCCCTTGGCGTTGATGCCGGCGACCGTGCCGTCGTCGGCCTTGCGGTAGGCCCGCAGGTCGACCGCCGCGTTGTTGAGCGGGCCGGCGAAGATCACCCGGCCGCGCTCGATGGTCAGATCCTGGCCGTAGGCCTTGAAGGTCCCCTCCTTGACTTCGAGCTGTCCGGTGCCGCGGGTGACCTGGCCCGGCCGCTGGACCACCAGGACCGAGCCCGTGGGCTTGGCCTTGAGGCCGAAGGCCGCGAGCTCGATGTCCTTGCCGAGCACGAAGCGGACGCGGGCGGTCAGGGCCGTCTTGCTCGCGGGATCGGCGTCGGCCTCCTGGTTGACGAAGACGACGTCCTTGGAAGCCTGGACCGGCCCCTGCTTCCGTTCCTGGATCGAGATGTCCGCTTCGGGGATGACCACCTCGCCGGTCAGCTCGGCCTTGTCGCCCTGGGAGGTGAAGGTCAGGTCCGGCGAGGCCAGGGCGCGGGCCTCTTCCGTGTCCGAGACCTGGAAGCGCTTGCCCTGGAGAGTGAGGCGGACCGGCGTCTCCGGGCTCGGCACGCCGGCCCGGCCGCGGAGCGTCAGGGTGCCAGGGCCGGATTTGACGCTGCCGTCGATCGCCAGCGCGCCGCTGCCGTCGCCGACCGCGGCGAGCTGGATCTGCCGCAGCTCCAGCCCGAAGCGCGGGATGTCGGCCTGGCCGTTCTGAAGCTGGGCGCGGCCGACGAAGCGCGGCGAGCCGATCGTGCCGGAGAGCTGGTAGCCGCCGGTCAGCGAGCCGCTGGGCTTGTCCAGGTCGGGCACGAACCCTTCCACGAACGCCAGGTTGCTGAGCGCCACGTCGATCCGTCCCGCCAGCGGCTGGCTCTGGAGCGGGACGCCCGGCGCGAGCCGCGGCAGACGCATATTGGCGTTGATCGAGCCCACGTCGACCAGGACGATCCCCGCCGTGGCCTGCCCGGCGCCGCCGGCTCCGGCGACCGCGCGGACCACCCCCTGCTCGTAGCGGAACGCCACCATCCGCCCTTCGCTGCCCGGGAAGCGGAGCTGGCCAGGGCCGGGCCGCAGGTCGACGTTCAGCAAGGCCACGGTGGCGCCGTTGCCGCGCGCCACCGCCTTGCCGTTCAGGTTGCCCGTGACCTCCAGGTCAGGCGGCATGAACGGCTTGAAGGTGTTGAGCGGGAAGTTGGCGATGGTGGAGTCGACGTTCCAGGCGCCGGGCTTGGCCCAGCCGCCGTCGGCGCACAGCCGGGCGCCTCCGGAGCCCCAGCAGAAGCCGCGCACCTGCACGGCCTCCGTGGAGGCCGCGAGCTGCGCCGCGCCCTGGAGGCGCCAGTCGCCGATCCGCTCCGCCCGCAGATCGAGCCGGCGGATCTGGCCGTTCCAGGACCCCCCTCCAGGAAAATTCCCGGTGAGGCCGCCGGCGAGCGCCACGTCCAGCCGGCCCTCCTCGTTGACGGCCATGGCCGTGATCGTGTGATTCCCTCTCGTGCCGCGCCCCTGGACCGTCAGCTCGTTGAGCCGGCGCTCCCCGGACTGCACCTGGCTCGAGCGGAGGTCGAGCACGACCTGGCCGCCCGGCGCGAAATTGACGTCCGCGTTCAGCGCCGCCGTCTGGAGGCTGGTCTCGCCGAAGCGCAGCCCCTCTCCCTGAGCATCCATCTGGATGCGCGGCGTCGTGGTCGGGCCGGAGACCCGTCCCGTGGCCGCCAGAGTGCCGCCGCCCTGCGGGACCGCGATCCCCAGGTTCGGCGCGTTCACGTTCCAGCCGAGGTCGAGCGTCGGAGCGATCCGCCCGGCGGCCTTGACGGTCGCCGATCCCCACTTGAGATCAAGGCGGGACAGGTGCTGCTGCCGGCCCTGGAGCCGCAGGCCCGCAATGCCCGTCACCGGCTGGCCCCGCAAGGTGCCGCGCAGGCTGGAGACCTGGACCTCGCCGAAGGGGCCGGCCTCTTCGAGCCGGCCGCGCGACGTGGCGGTCAGGCTCAGCCGGCCGGGGAATTCGGCCGAGAGGGTCTGGGGGTTGATGCCGTCGCCGCGCAGGGTCGCGTTCCACCGCACCTGGGGTGTCCACGCCACCTCGCCCTGGCCGCCGACGCGCCCGCCGAGCAGGTTCCCCTGGAGACGCGCGAAGCGGAAGCTGTCGCGGTCGCCCCGGCCCTCGATCACCCAGCGGCCGGGCAGGATCTTCCCCCCGGGAGCCTGGCTGACCTGCGCCTGGACGTCGGCGCGGTAGTCGTCAGGGCTCCCCGAGACGGAGGCGCTGCCGCGCGAGCTCGCCACCAGCGTCTCGCCGCCGCGCAGCGGCCAGCGCAGGTTGCGCCAGTCCACCTGGCCCTGGAAGTCGAGCCCTCCGTTCTTTTCATCCTTGAGGGTGAGCAGCCCCCGCGCGTCGAGACGGGTCGGGGTGCCCGGCAGCGTGACATCGGCCTGATCGATCTGCCAGCGCTCGCCGTCGCGGGCGAGCCGGTAGGTCACGGCCACAGGACCGCCCGCCTGCTCGACTCGGCCGCGCACCGTGCCCGTGCTGGTGAACGCCTCGATCTCCCCCTTCAGCCGGACCTCGCCGCTCGCCGGCATGTCGGGGAGGTCCACCTTGACGAGCCGCGGATTGAACCCCTGGAACGCCAGCTTGCCGTCGAACTGCATGTCGTAGAGCGGCTGGACGAGGATCGTGTCGAGCTGGGCGGGGGTGGGGGACTTCAAGGTCTGGACGACCCGCAGGCGCTCCAGCGTACCGGTCACCGGACCGCTGCCTGAGAAGGCCGCCATATCCGGCGGCCGGACCGTCCACTGGACCTGGAGATCCACCGGGTAATCCCCCTGCGGCTGGAACTTCCCGGAGATGTCGCCGTCGAGCATCGCCGAGCGGACCACGAAGCGGTCGATGCGGAAGCGGCTGCCGATCGCTGTCGTCGCCAGGTCGATGCGGTCGATGACGAACGGGTCCGCCTCGGCGCCGATCCGCAGGTCGCGCACCTGGGCGTCGCGGACGAGGATATTGAAGCGGAGGTTGACGTCCGGCAGCGGCCCGCGCTCCTCCTTCTTCTCCTTGGACGGCGTGGGGATGATCCGGACGCCGTCGGCGTAGAGGCGCTCGATGTCGAGCTGGCGGTTCAGCAGGTCGCGCAGCTTCCATTGGAGCTGGACGC
Organism: Thermoanaerobaculia bacterium; assembly: GCA_036380715.1. Taxonomy (GTDB): domain Bacteria; phylum Acidobacteriota; class Thermoanaerobaculia; order Multivoradales; family UBA5704; genus UBA5704. Next base: position 34,560 of record DASVEF010000216.1, read on the forward strand.
GCTCGACGTACATGTCGAGGCCGTCGCGCTTGTAGACGAGGCCGTGGATCTCCAGCGGTCCGCGCAGCGGTCCCTTGATCTCGCGGACCTCCAATTCGCCTGGCATCAGCGCGCCGAGGCGGGTGAACAGCCATTCCGTCCCCCCCTGGGTGCCGAGCAGGAACCAGACCGAGGCTCCGAGGACGAGGGCGAGGACGAGGAGAGCGGCGGAGCCCCACAGGAGGAACCGCCGCAGGCGGGGTCGATTCTGGAACAGGCTCATAGATCAGGTCCTACCGTGAGATGGAAGCGCACCGGGCTACCCGGCTCGTCGAGAGCCATGGCGGCGTCGGCGCGGATCGGTCCAATGGGGGAGACCCAGCGCAGGCCCAGGCCCGCGCCGGTCTTCAGGTCGCCGGAGAGCGACTCCATGGCGTTGCCCGCGTCGTAGAACACGGCGATTCCCCACTTCTCCAGGAACCGCCACTTTTCGAGGAAGCGATACTCGATCTCGACGCTGCTGGTGGCCAGGGCCTCGCCGCCGATCACGTTGCCGGCCTCGTCGAGCTCTCCGAGGTCCTGATAGCCGTAGCCGCGCACGCTCTGGTCGCCGCCGGCGAAGAAGCGGATGGTCGGCGGCAGCTCGCGGAACTGGTCGGTCTCGGTCTGTCCCACCTGGAGACGGGTGATCAGCCGGAAGCGGTCGGCGAAGCTGTGGATCAGCTTCCCCTCGGCCCGGGCCTGCAGGAACGAGGCGTTGGAGGCGACCGATTCGTCGGCCGCGCGGATCGAGAATTCCAGCCGGTGGCCGCGGGTGGTGGAGATGCGGTCGTCGGCGCGCACGCGGGTCCAGCTCGCCTGCGGGATCAGCAGCTCGGCCTCGCCTTCGTCGAGGCCGACGATGAAGTCCTCGCGCTGGAAGTTGAGCGCGAAGGCCTCGCGCCAGTCCCCCCGCGCCTGAGTCAGGCCGACCCCCACCAGCGCGCTCTGGCTCTCGCTGGTGTCCGGCCGCAGGTCGGCGTAGCCCACCTGGAAGGTGAGCACGTCCGTGCGCGGATAGGCGCCCGGGATCTCGTAGGCGGCGCTGAAGCTCTTCTCGATCTGGGAGACCCGGGCCTCGGAGCGCCCGCGGTGGCCCTGGCGGTTGATCCGGCGCAGCTCCAGAGCGCCCGTGCCGCGCGGCCCCGTGTCCGTGCCGTAGCCGCCGCCGGCGTTCCACCGCTGGCGCTTGCTCGGCTCCAGGTTGACGATGATCGGCACCTCCAGCCCCTGGGCCTGCTCCGGCGGGCTCAGCACCTCGACGCGCTGGAAGTAGGGGCTGTCGCTGAGCGCGGCCTGCATCTCCAGCAGCTCGTCGACGTTCAGCGGCTCGCCCTGCTCGAAGGTGACATACCCTCTCAGAAGGTCCGGATCGAGGAAGTCCTGGTTGAAGACGACCGGGCCGAAGCGGTACCGCGGGCCGGTCGCGAAGTGGACGACCACCGCCGACGTGTAGGTGTCGAGGTCGACCCGGATCTCGCTGGTGCTGAACTCGGCCGTCAGATAGCCGTTTTCGGCGGCGTATTCGACGAGCGCCTGCTTGCCCGCCTCGTAGTCGGGGTGGTAGACGGTCTCGCCCCGCTGGAGCGGGAAGTCGCGGACCCGCTGCTGGAAAGCCGGGTCGTCCGAGCCCGGCCCCTCCAGCCGCACGTCCAGGCTGTCGACCTTGAGCGCCGGCCCCGGATCGACCGTGTAGCGGGCGACCCAGGTGTCGCCGTCGCGCTCCAGGGCGCTCTGGACGGCGGGACGGTAGTAGCCGAACGGCTGGAGGGCGAGCTCGACGTCGTCCTCGCCCCGGGTGTGCAGGCGGCGGATGCGCTCCTCGTCGAGGTCATCGTCCCGCCGCGCCTCCTCCAGAGCCAGCGTGGCGAGGACATTGCGCCGCAGGTCGTCGTCGAGCCCTTCGATCTCGATGCGCAGCCGCTCGTCGGCGCGCGCTGTTACAGCATGGAGCAGCAATATGGCCGCGAGGATGGCGAAGCAGCGCCGCTGCAGGCCCTCACCCCCGGCCCCTCTCCCCCTGGGAGAGGGGCCGGGGGTGAGGGTTCCCGGGACGCGGTTCCTCAGGAACGGATTCATCCCTTCCCTGCCCCCGCCGCGGCCTTCACCTTTTCCAGATCCTCGGGAGCGGGCGCGGTGGCGCCGGCGAGCTCCGGGGGGACCCGCATGGCGCCCTCCTCCGCCTTGGCGCGCCCGGTGCGGTACTGCCGCGAATGGATGTGCGTGATCTCCGCGCCAAGGAAGAAGATCAGGGCGGAGTAGTAGACCCAGAGCAGGACCACCACGAGTGAGCCGGCCGCGCCGTAGGCGGAAGCCAGGCCGGTGCGCCCCAGATAAAAGCCGATCAGCGTCTTGCCGAGGACGAACAGCAGCGAGGTCACCAGGGCTCCGCCCCAGACGTCCTGCCAGTCGAGCCGGACGTCCGGGAGCACCCGGTAGATCAGGGCGAAGAGCAGGGTGATCACCAGGAAGGAGACGAGGAAGTTGGTCACCTGGAGGACCTCGACGGAGATGAACCGCTCCAGCCAGCGGCTCGCCGCGGCGAGCCCTGCGCTCAGCACCAGCGAGACGAGGAGCAGGAAGCCGATTCCGAGAAGGACGGCGAAGGAGAGAAGCCGCTTGCGGAGGAGGGTTGTAAAAACTGCCTGGGGCTTGGGGGCCACGCCCCAGATCCGGTTGAGGGCGTCCTGGAGCTGGGCGAACACCCCCGTGGCGCCGAAGAGCAGGGTAAAGATGCCCGCCACCGTCGCGATCCGGCCGCTGGCGGGGCGGGCGGCGGTTTTCAGCACCTCCTGCACCAGCAGGGCCGCGTCCCGGCCCATCAAACCCTGGAATTCCGAGACGATCTGGCCGCGCACGGCCTCCTCGCCGTAGACCGCGCCGGCCAGCGCGATGACGATCACCAGGACCGGCGCCAGGGAAAAGATCGTGTAGAAGGCGAGAGCCGCGCTCTGCGCCGCGTCCCCGTTCTTGTTCCAGTGGGAGACCACGTCGCTCAGGATCTTCGCCCAACTCAGCACGCGCACTTTCGGCTTTCCCATATTCCCGCCGCAGCGGGTTTGGGCAAGAAGGATGCCAGACTGGGGAAGGGGAAGGTTAGGCTATCATGTGGATATGCCAATACATTCCGATGAGCGGCGGATCGCCGCGCTACTTCGCGAGCTGATCACCCAGGACGGCGCGCCGGTCGAAGCCATCGAGGGCCGTCTCGGCTGGGAACCGGGGCGGCTGGGACGGCTGCTCGGCGGCCAGGACCTGAGCTTCGATTCTCTTCTGGAAATCCTGCCGGCGCTGGACGCCACGCCGGGCGACTTCTTCGCGCGGCTCCACGCCTACGACCCGGCGGGCCGCGAGGAGCGGTCGCGGAAAGCGGCCGACCGCCGCTTCGAGGAGAGCCGCCGGGTCGTGAAGGCGGCGGTCGCGCGCCGCCTCACTGGGAAGACCCCTACCTCAGCACCTGCCGGTGCGGGAGCTGCTCGAGGCGCGAGCTCAGGAAGCGAATGAGCTCGAACGCCTGCCGGCTCTGGTGGGCCACCTGCTGGAGCTGGAGCAGCGCGGCGAGGGCCTCGCGGTCCACCCCCAGGGCGGTGAAGATCGGCACCGTCTCCGACACCGTCCGCTGCAGGCTCTCCGCCTCGCCGAGCTTCAGGTAGACGGCCGTGACGTCGAGCGAGACCACCGCCGCCTCGTAGAACAGCTCCCGCTCCAGGAAGCCCTGGCGGGCGCGGAGCAGCGCCGATTCGGCCGCGCGCAGATGCCCGAGGTCGCGCAGGAGCTGGCCCTCCTGCCAGCCGGCGCGCAGCGCGATCAGGCTGTCGTTGAGCTCCCGGTAGAGGTTCCGCGCCTCGAAGTAGATCGACAGCGCCTGCTCGGGTTGCGCGAGGTCGATGTAGCAGCGGATCAGGTTGTGGCAGGCCGCGAGCAGCAGGTGCGGATCGCCGTCGTGGTCGATCAGCGGGATGGCCCGGTTGAGGACGCGGACCGCGCTCTCCGGCTCTCCCGCATAGAGGAGGGCGATGGCCTTCTGCACCATCGTGCTGGCTTGCAGGTGAGTCTCGCCGAGGTCGCGGTAGATGCGGCCGGCCTCCTCGGACAGCTCGACGGCCTCCTGGAAGCGGCGCTGAAAGATGCGCAGCGACGCCATCTGCTCGCAGAGCGAAGCGCGCAGCGGCGGATCGCCGGTCCCTTCCGAGCCGAAGCGCTGCGCGTCGGCGAACGCCTCCTCGGCCTCGCGCATGCGGCCGGAGACGCGCAGCGCGTTGCCGTACTGCCGCGCGGCCTGGGAGCGCAGGTCGGCGAGCCGGAGAGCACTGCCCGCGCACGCCGCGGTGCAGCTCTCGGCCGCGAGGTGGGCGAGGTTGGCAAGGTGGAGCATCCGGCCCGGGTTCTCGTAGCGCGCCGCATGGCTGCCGTCGATCAGCCGCTTGACGAGCTGCGAGTTGTGGAACCGGCTGTAGGAGCTCACCCACCGCGCCTGCTCGTCGAGCGGCAGCGGAGCCAGCTCCGCCATCAGCTCTTCCGGCGAGCTCTCGGCCCGTTGGCTCTCCGTGAAGAAAGCCTCCAGAGACTGCTCCGCGGCGGCGAAGGCCGGGCTGTAGTCGTAGCCCTGAGCGGCCTGCTCTTCCCCACGATCGACGGGAAGCTGGAAGAGGCGCTGCAGGCGGCTGTCGTCCCAGCCGAGATCGTCGAGACGATGCCAGCACAGGGAGCAACCGGTCAGCAGGTGGCGCATCACCCGCGCGTTTCCCGCTGCGTTGCCCGGCCGGGAGGCGCTTTTCAGAAAGCCTTCAAAATCCTCCGCCGTCGCATGCTCGGTCAACATGGCAGACCTCCAAAAAACCCTGAAAAAACATCATCGCAGATCGCGGCTGGAACGCCGGTAGACGGCACCTCCCTGAGCCGTGTGACCACAGCCTCTGCAAGGGAGTGATGCTGCTTTCTACTTGGGAGAGTGCTTTGGCTATTGCCAAACGGGACAGAGACGTAAAAGGGGCGGCGGACGCCGCCCCCTCCGATATTCATTCCTGGATCAGATCCCGCACCATTTGCCGCCTCCCTGGGGATCGATGCAGGAACCTGTCATCGGGGTGACGGTAGAATCGGAATCTGAGCCGCCGCGGGATGCCGCGACGGCGCTCTGCATCGGCCGCTCGGCCCCGGTGTCTTCGGCCAGGAGGCCATGGAGCCAGGCCAGCGCTGCGCCGAACCAGGAATCGCTCAGGTCGAGAGCGGAGACTTCGATGGTGAAAGATTGCGCTTGGGCGGGAACGGTGAAGGCCATGAGGGCGAGGACGACTGCGGCGGCTACGACCAAACGAGACATGGAACGAAACATGATAGATCCCTCCATCAAAGAAGCAGACAGCGATGGGCCGCCTGCGAAATCACGACGCGATTCGTTTCGTCCTGCTGAGAGCCTATTTGATCTTAAGGTGTCGCCAGGGTGTGAAACCGTGACAGGCCCGTGCTTCAGTGTCTCTCTTTTAGGAGCGTCGTGGCAAGTAAAACCTTCCGCTACATGCCGCGATAGAAAATAGAGACATTCAAATGAGTTTGTGAGGTAGGGCGGCGAGCTGAGCATTCAACAGACGGATCAGCTCGCTCGCCTGCTTCTCCTGGCCGGCAGCCCGGCTCCGATTACGTTTCGCGTTGCTGGCGGAAGGTGGCGCGCGGATCGCGAGCCGAGGCCTTGCCGGCTTGGAAGACCGCGAAGCGGAGGGCGAGAGCGCCGGCGGTGCCGAGCAGGGCCATGGCGGTCCGCTTGACCCGGGAGCGGCCGGGGAGGAGGGAGGCGGCGAGGCTCGCGGCGGTCAATCCCCTGGCCGCCTTCCAGAGAACGCCGGAGAGCCCTTCGTGCAAGGGACGGCCGACCCGCTCGACGCGGCCCGCGTCGCGCTCGACCATCGCCATGGCCGCGAGGTCGGCCACCTTGCCGATCGTCCCGAAGCGGTGGACGATCTTCTCTTCGCGAGGACCGAGAGGCGCGAGCCCGAGAAGCGAGGCCAGGCCCGACACCGACGAGGCGATGAAGAGCGGAGGGAGGCTTCGCCGCGTGGCCTTCCACACCGGCACCGCGGTATTAGCCAGGAGCACCGCCGTGTAGCCCGCGAGCGGCATCCCGAGCACGGCGGCCGAGTAGCCGGCCACGTCCCCTGTCTTGCCGAGGGAGCCGCGGCGGTCCGTCAGCAGGGCCGAGCCCATGGCGCAGGAGGCCGCGGCCGCCAGCACCCAGGAGCCGACGCTCATCGGCGAGGTCGGACGGAAGACCCGCAGCATGTTGAGGAAGCGCTCCGGCCGTCCGAGATCGTAGGTCAGCAGAGCGCTGCCGGCCGCTCCGCCCACGGCGGCGACCCAGCGGCAGGTCCGCACCAGTCCGCGCAGCCGCTCGCCGTCGATCGCCTGGGCCGCGGCGCCCAGCACCGTTGCCGCGCCCGCGGTCCCGCCGACGTACAAGTAGACCGGCACCGCCCAGATCCAGACCGGCTCCTTGAGGACCGGCCGGTCGTAGTATGTGGGCTCGTCCCCCTCGAAAGACCGGCTCGGCAGGTCGCGCCAGGGGCCCTCACCCCCTGGCCCCCTCTCCCGTCGCCGGGAGAGGGGGAAAGAGGGAAGAGAAGGGTCGAGCGGTCCTTGCAACGAGGCTTCCCCGGAGAGCGTTCCCAGAGAGGGATCGATATGGCGGCCATCGCTGTCGCTCATCGTGATTGTCTTTCTCCCCCTCTCCCGGGCGACCGGGAGAGGGGGCCGGGGGGTGAGGGCCTCACCGACAACACCGCCCCGATCGCCGCGACGGCCATAGCCAGCGCCGCCGCGACCATGGCTCCCCAAGCCGGCCCGGCGTGCTTCGTGGGCACGACGGGATCGGGCGGCAAGTTGTAGACCTCCGGCCGGTCGACGAGCAGGAAGAAGGCGTTGAGCCCTTCGGTGCCGGGCTGGTCGGCGGCGTCGGCGCCGTAGAGATAAGCCTCGGTGACGCCGTGGCGGTGCAGGCGCTCGACCCGGTCGCGCGCCCTGGCCTTCAGCTCGTCGAGGTCGCCGAAAAGGATCGAATCGGTCGGACAGGCCTTGGCGCAGGCGGGCGTCACGTCCCCCTTGAGCCGGTCGTAGCAGAGGGTGCACTTCCAGGCCCGTCCGTCGTCCTCCCTGCGATCGATCACCCCGAAAGGGCAGGCCACGACACAGTAGCCGCAGCCGTTGCAGATGTCCGGCTGCACGTAGACCGAGTCGAATTCGGTCCTCAGGATGGCTCCCGTCGGGCACGCCTCCAGACAGCCGGCGCGCTGGCAGTGCTTGCAGACGTCGGACATCAGCAGCCAGGAGAAATCGCCCAGCCCGGTCTCCTGGCCGGTCAGCGGCACCGGCCGTTCGACGAACGAAACATGGCGCCAGGTCGAGGCCCCCAGGTCGCCCGTATTGTCGTAGGACATGCCGGTGAAGAAGAGGCCGTCGTC
>DASVEF010000217.1:0-58685 GCA_036380715.1 Thermoanaerobaculia bacterium
CTGCCAGGCGGCCTCCACCTCTGCACCGGCGAGCGCAGCGGGCTCTTCCGCGGGCTCGAACTCCTCGAACCTCACCAGGTCCAGGAGAAGCTGCCCGCACTCCGTGCAGAGGGCCAGGTGGTCCTTGATCCGCTCCATCTCCTCGCCGGGCAGCTCGGCCGCCCGGTAGGCAACCAGTTGCTCGGGCGTGGGATGGTCGCGCAACGCGCGCCGGGCCTCCTCGGCCTCCGCTCGCAGAATCGGTTCCATAGGCGGCTTTTCGTCCACGCGCTCTCCCGCGCCGTCAGAATCTGGGATCGTCGAAGTAGTCTCCGAGCTTGTTCTTCAGAATCTGCCGGGCCTGGAAGAGGTGGGCCTTGACCGTGTCGATCGAGACGTCCATCTGCACGGCGATCTCCCGGTACTTCAGATCCTGGTCGACGCGCAGCATGACACAGCGGCGCATCTGGGGCGGCAGCTCTTCGAAGGCCCGGCGCAGCTTCTTCGACCGCTCTTCGGCCAACACGCCGTCGAGGGGACCGGCGTCTCCGGACTCCCAGGCCGGGTCCGCAGGACCACCCGAACCAGGTTCTTCCAGCGAGACCTCCTGGGCGTCCCGCTTCTGGGTGGCGCGGGTCCGGCAGTAGTTCTTGTACACGTTCGCCGTGATCTGGAAGAGCCAGGTGCCGAAGCGCGACTCGCCCCGGAACGCGGGCATGCTCTTATAGACACGCAGGAACGTTTCCTGGGTGAGCTCCTCGCTCTCGTCCGGAGAGATCCCTCTCTTGAGGAAGAAGGAGATCACCAGGCGGTAGTGCTGGTGGAAAAGCCGGCGGAAGCTCTCTGGATCCATCGCTGTCAACCACGGCTCGCGCCATGGATCCGCAGGTTCGTCGCCGCCCTCCCCTTGCACAGTCGGATCGGGCAAGCTTGGACGCACAGCCATGTCGCGATCTTCCACAGGTCGGATGGGCTCCGGGGGCGGAGCCGGCATCAAGAAGCTAGACCTTGTCAACCAATATCGTAACGCACATCCGTCCCGGGACCGCAAGGGGGTTCGCGGCATTTCCTGAACATCTGTGCTTCCTGAAATACGCGTCGAGGGGAGCCTGGAAGATGGGGGCGGAGACCCCTCTCCTCTGGGCGGCCGAAGGCCGAGAGGAGAGGGGCCGGGTGAGGATTCCTACTTCGCGGGGGCTGCCGCCTCGCGGTTTGCCTCGATCTGGATGTTCACCTTGACGTCGTCGCTGAGGACGGAGGTCCCTTCGACCACCCGGTTCCATTCGAGCCCGTACTCCTTGCGGTTGACGGTGAAGCTGGTCTCGAAGCCGGCTTTCTCGCCTTGAGGGGTCTTGGCCGTCCCGAGAACCTCGACCGGGATGGTGACGCGCTTGGTGACGCCGTGCATGGTCAGGTCGCCCGTGACCTCCAGGGTGTCCGCGTCCTTGGCCTTCACGGCGGTGCTGGTGAAGGTCATGGTGGGGAACTTCGGGGCGTCGAAGAAGTCGGGCGACTTGAGGTGCTTGTCGCGGTCGTCGTTGTCGGTGTCGATCGAGTCCGTACGGACCGTGAACTCGACGCTGGAGGCCGCCGGGTTCTGCTTGTCGTACTTGATGGTCCCGTCGAAGTCCCGGAAGCGGCCGGGGGTGTTGGAGACGAAGTGGCGGATGGTGAAGCCGACGCCGCTGTGAGCGGTGTCCACCTTGTAGACCACGGGCGCGGCCGACGCCAGGACGGGCAGCGAGAGCGCCAGAGAAAGCACGGCGATGACGATCTTCCTGTTCACAGTCTCTTTCCTCCTCGTGAGGTCTGTTTCCGCGGAGCGGTTCGGCGCGAGAGTTTACACCACTCCAGCCCGCCGTTCTGTAACGGCTTCGTAAAAGCGGGACCCTGCCAGGGTCACGAGACCAGCGCGTACGCCTTCTCGGGATCGACCCCCAGCTCGCCGATGGCCCGCCGGACCGTCTCGCGGTCCACGGCGCCGCGCAGGGCGAGCTGGTACAGAGCGGCGATCGTGACGGATTCGGCGTCGACCTCGAAGAAGCGGCGCAGCGCCTCGCGGGTCTCGCTACGGCCGAAGCCGTCGGTCCCCAGGGAGAAGAGACGGCCCGGCAGCCAGCGGGCGATCTGGTCCGGCACCATCTTCATGTAGTCGCTGACCGCGACGACCGGCGCTTCGTCCCCTTCGAAGAGCGAGACCACATACGGCTTGCGCGGCTCCTGGTCGGGGTGGAGCATGTTCCAGCGGTCGGCTTCCAGGGCGTCGTAGCGGAGCTGCTTGTAGCTGGTGGCGCTCCACACGTCGGCGGCCACGCCGAAGCGCTCGGCGAGGATCTGCTGCGCCCGCAGCGCTTCGTTGAGGATCGTGCCGCTGCCGAGGAGGTGGATGCGCGGGCGCTCCGCCGGCCCCTCCGGCGCCCCCTGGAGCCTGTAGAGCCCCTTGAGGATCCCCTCATCCACGTCTCCCGGCTTCGGCCGCATCGGGTAGTTCTCGTTGTAGAGCGTGATGTAGTAGAAGATGTCCTCCCGCTTCTCGTACATCCGCTCGAGGCCGTCGCGGATGATCACCGCGATCTCGTAGTGGTAGGCCGGATCGTAGGTCCGCAGGTTCGGCACCACGCTCGCCAGCACGTGGCTGTGGCCGTCCTCGTGCTGCAGCCCCTCGCCGTTGAGGGTCGTGCGGCCGGCCGTGGCGCCGAGGAGGAAGCCGCGCACCCGCTGGTCGGCGGCGGCCCAGATCAGGTCGCCCACCCGCTGGAAGCCGAACATGGAGTAGAAGATGAAGAACGGGATGACGTCGATGCCGTGGGTGGCGTAGGAGGTGCCGGCGGCGATGAAGGACGCCATGGAGCCGGCCTCGGTGATCCCCTCCTCCAGGATCTGGCCATCTGTGGTCTCGCGGTAGTACAGGAGCATGGACTTGTCCACCGGCTCGTAGAGCTGGCCCACGTGCGAGTAGATGCCGAACTGGCGGAACAGCGACTCCATGCCGAACGTGCGCGCCTCGTCCGGCACGATCGGCACCACCCGCTTGCCGACCTCCTTGTCCTTCATGAGCTGGGTCAGCATCTGGACGAAGACCATGGTGGTCGATACCTCGCGGTCGACTCCCTCGAAGAAGCGTTCCCAGACGCCGGTCTTCGGCACCGCCAGCGGCTCGGTGCGCGCGCGGCGGCTCGGCACGGGGCCGCCCAGGCGGTTGCGGCACTCCTTGAGGTACTGGACCTCTTCGCTGTTTTCCCCCGGGTGGTAGAAGGCGGCCTCGGCCACCTGCTGATCGGTGATCGGCAGCTCGAAGCGGTCGCGGAAGAAGCGCAGCTCCTCCTCGTCGAGCTTCTTCTGCTGATGGGTGACGTTGCGCCCCTCGCCGGCCTCGCCCAGGCCGTACCCCTTGACGGTCTTGGCCAGGATCACGGTCGGCGACCCTTCGTGCTCGACCGCGGCCTTGAAGGCGGCGTAGACCTTGACCGGGTCGTGCCCGCCGCGGCGCAACGCGTGGAGCTGCTCGTCGCTGTAGTTCTTGACCAGCTCCAGCAGCTCGGGATACTTGCCGAAGAAGTGCTGGCGGACGTAGGCGCCCCCCTCGACGGTGTACTTCTGGTATTCGCCGTCGAGCGTCTCGTTCATGCGCCGGACCAGCAGGCCGGTGTTGTCCGCCTCGATGAGCGGGTCCCAATCGGCCCCCCAGATCACCTTGACGACGTTCCAGCCGGCGCCGCGGAAGGCGGTCTCCAGCTCCTGGATGATCTTGCCGTTGCCGCGCACCGGGCCGTCGAGCCGCTGCAGGTTGCAGTTGATGACGAAGATCAGGTTGTCGAGCCGCTCGCGGGAGGCGAGGGTGATCGCGCCCAGGGTCTCCGGCTCGTCAGTCTCGCCGTCGCCGAGGAACGCCCAGATCTTGCGGTTCTGGGGATCGCGCAGGCCGCGGTTGCGCAGGTAGCGGTTGAACTTGGCCTGGTAGATGGCGCTGATCGGCGCCAGGCCCATGGAGACGGTCGGGAATTCCCAGTAGTCCGGCATCAGCCAGGGATGGGGATAAGAGGCGAGGCCGCCGCCCTGCGCCAGCTCGCGCCGGAAGGCCTCCATCTGCTCGAGCTTGATCCGCCCTTCGAGGAAAGAGTAGGCGTAGATCCCGGGAGAGCCGTGCCCCTGGATATAGAGCATGTCGCCGTCGAAGCCGCTCTCCCCGCGCCCACGGAAGAAGTGGTGGATGCCGACCTGGTAGAGGGTGGCCGACGAGGCGAAGGTCGAGATGTGGCCGCCCAGCCCGGCGAACTTCTTGTTCGCTTTCACCACCATGGCCATGGCGTTCCAGCGCACGATGCTCTTGATCCGCCGCTCGATCCCCCGGTCGCCGCCGTAGGGGGGCTCCTTGCTGGCCGGGATGGTGTTGATGTACGGCGTGTTGCCGGTGAAGGGGAGGACGATGTCCTTCTCATACCCCTTCTCCAGGAGCTTTTTCAGGAGAAAGCAGGCCCGGTCTTTCCCCTCGATCTCGACGATCTGCTCGAAGGCGGTCAGCCACTCCTGGGTCTCCCCGACATCCGGATCCTCAGCTCCGCCCGTGTACCAGTTGAGCGGAGACGCCTGCTCGTTGCTCATCTCGCATTGCCTCCTCGCGTCCGACTGCGGCGCCTGGGCGCCTGAAGAGGAATAGATTGTCACGTCTCCGGCCCCGCTGCCAATGCGGGCGTTAGAATGCCCACCCATGCTGTCTCTGGAGATCGCGGACAAGAACGGGACGTGGATCGCGGAGGCCTCGACGGTGCTCGACGAGGAGCTGCTCGACTATCTCGCGGGTCTGAGCGGTTTTCCCGCCCTGGAGGCCCTCTGCGGTCTCGATTCCGCCGGCAAAACCCTTTTCGACGAGCCCGCGCGCGAGGCCCTGAAGCGGGACGTCGAGGCGCTGGCCCCTCAGGTCGAGCGCCGGCAGGTCCCCGAGCCCCCGGCTTACGTGGGGTTGGAAGGGACGGGAGACATCCGGGTCGGCGAGGAATTCGGATGGGCGGGTTTGGGGGAGTTTCTGCGGCGCCTCCACAGGATGCTCGTCCTGGCGAGACAGCCGGGGATGGAGATGTGGGCGGTGGGAGAGTGAACCCCTCACCCCCGGCCCCTCTCCCACCCCCTCCCCTTCCGCCGGGAGAGGGGAGAAAAGCTGAGCATCCGTGTTCTTCCCCCTCTCCCGGTTGGGCGGGAGGGAATGGGAGAGGGGGCCAGGGGGTGAGGGCCCTCACCGGTACGACAGCCGGATCGGGTGCTCTTCCAGCAGCTTTGCCCCGCCGCCGTTGATGCCGAGGAGACGGACGAGGTATTCGCCCTCGGGCAGAAGGTGGCCGGCGAGGCCGAGGACGAGATCGCCCGCGTCGTTCCTCCCCAGCTCGTCGACCGCCCACACCGGGCCTCCGTGAGAGGCCAGGATCTCCAGCCGGTAGCGGAGCCGGAGCTCCCCGGACCGGGGGCCGAAGACCAGGAGGAATCTCTCCACGCCGGCCGGGACCTCGAAGCTGCGGACGCGCGCCTCGTCTTCCAGGCGGGAGCGCAGCGCCTCCCAGGCCGAATCCACCCGGCTGTCCGGGAGCCCCGGGCCTCCACCGTCGCCGGGGGAGACGAAGCTCTTCATATCGAGCAGCATCTCGGGGCACTCCCGGCAGTCGAGGAAGTGCTCCTGGATCTCCTGCTCCTTCTCCCGCGGCAGCTCATCCGCCTCGTACGCGGCCAGCTCCGCCATCGAGGGGTGCTCGCGGGCGGGCGGCCGGCGGCGGCGCAGCAGGGAGCGGAGCCTCCGCGCCAGCAGGGCGAGATGGCTCAGAGGCATTCCAGGCTCAATCTCTGCCGCACCTCGCGCAGATGCTCGCGGACCGTCTCGACCGGGATCTTCATCAGCATCGCGACCTCTCCCTCTTCGAAGCCCTGGGCGAAGCGCAGGAGGAAACACCTGCGCATCTCGTCCGGCATCCTGTCCAGTGCCGTGCTCATCAGATGCTCCTCGTCCATGGTCCCTCGCAGACCTTGATGTCTTGCTTCTATAGACCCTGAAACAGGGCCGAGGGGTGAGGATCAGCTCGCGGCGGCTTCGACCGGGGCGCCGAGCAGCTCGCGGCCGAGCGTGTCGAGCTGCTCGCGGAACCGCTCTTCCAGGCTCGCGCGCTCGTCCTCGGGGAGGAAGGAGTGGCGCAGGGCCGCCAGGGAGAGCCCGGCCAGCTCGGCGGCGCTATAGCCGAACGCCTGGTGCAGGCGCAGGTACTCGCGGGTGAGATTGGTGCTGAAGAAGGCGGGGTCGTCCGAATGGACTGTCACCTGGCAGCCGCTCCGGTAGAGACGGTCGAAGGGATGGCTCGCCATATCGGGAACGATGCCGAGGCAGAGGTTCGAGGTGGGACAGACTTCCAGGGGGATGCCCCGGTCGCGCAGCTCTTCGACCAGCGAGGGGTCTTCGACCGCTCGCACGCCGTGGCCGATGCGCTCGGCGCCGCAGACCGCGAGCACGGAGCGGATCGACTCCGGCCCGGCGTTCTCGCCGGCATGGGCGACCCGGCGCAGCCCTTCGCGGCGCGCGGTTTCGAAGTGCTCCCGGAAAGGCTCGTTCGGGAAACGGTCCTCGCTGCCGGAGAGCCCCAGGGCCACGACGCCGCGGCCCCGGCCGGCGAGCGCCCACTCCAGAGTCCGGTCCGCGACCTGGGGTCCCACGTTGCGCACGACGTCGGGGATCAGGCGCATGGTGACGCCGAAATTCCGCTCCGCCTCGGCCACGGCCTCGCCGAGGGCGTCCAGGACCTCGCCGCCGTTGGCGCCGTTGGCCAGGTGGGTCGCGATCGTGAAGTGGACCTCGCTGTAGACGACGTTCTGGTAGGCCTGCTCGGCCAGGAAGTCGCCGGCCAGGAGCTGGAAGTCCTCGGGCTTCCGCAGCGCCCGCGAGCAGGTCAGGTAGACCTGGACGAAGTGCTCGAAGTCAGGGAAGCGGAACCACTTCTTGAGGCCGGCTTCGTCCTGCGCCGGCAGCTCGACGCCGTTGCGACGCGCCAGCTCCAGCAGCACCGCCGGCCGCATGGAGCCCTCCAGGTGCACGTGCAGCTCCACCTTCGGCATGCGAAGCAGGAAGAGGTCGAGGCTCATGCGACGACGGGCTTCGAGGGGCGCAGGCGGTCGTGGAGGCGGGTCAGGACCGGCGTCGGCACCAGGCCGGTCAGGTCGCCGCCGAGGCGGAAGACCTCCTTGACCAGGCGGCTGGAGAGATAGCTGTAGTCTTCCTTGGGCATCATGAAGACCGTCTCCACCCGGGGGTTCAGGCGGCGGTTCATCAGCGCCATCTGGAACTCGTATTCGAAGTCGGAGACGGCGCGCAGGCCGCGGATCACCGCGCGGGCGCCCATCCTGTCCATGAAGTCGACCAGCAGGCCGGAGAAGCTCTCCACCCTGCATTCAGGGCGTCCCGCGAGCAGCTCCCGGATCGTGTCCACCCGCTCGTCGACGCTGAACAGCGGCTGCTTCTCTTCATTGCGCAGCACGGCCACCACCATCTCGTCAAAGAGCGGCCGGCACCGCTCGATGATGTCGAGGTGACCGTTATGGAGAGGGTCGAAAGACCCGGGGTAGACGGCGATCCGTTTGGTCATCGGCTCCGCGAGAGGTCGAAGGTGATCACATTGTATGCCGCATCGGTGACGCGCAAAAGGAGCAGGCCGCCCGGATTCTCCGGAGTCTGGGGCTTCTGGGGCTTCTGGGGCTGGGGATTACCAGGCTCGATCAGCAGGGTCTCGCTGCGGCCGTCGAGGAGGCCGTCCATCGCCTCGACCGGCTTCCACTCGCCGGCTCCGACGCTGTAGACCGCCTCGCGGAGCGGGCTCGCCGCGTCGCGGACGGCGACGCGCAGGCGCTCCCCCTCGCGCTTCGTCTCGCCGAGGACCGGCGGCGTGTGGTCGATCACCACCGGATCGCTGACGCGCTCGGCCATCTGTGCGCTCTCCGGCTCGTTCGAGGGGCGGTCCGTGGCGCGCAGGCGGAAGCGGTAGACGCCGTCCGGCAGGACCGTGGCGTCGAAGCTGTAGTAGCTCTCCTTCAACTCGTCGACCACCTTCATCCACTCTCCGCCGGCGGGCTCCGCCGGCCGGAAGGACAGCTCGTAGACCAACGAGTCGTCGTTGGGGTCGGAAGCGCCCCAGCGCAGCGTGCGGAAGCCTTTCTTCCACAGCGGCTTGGTGCGCCCGCTGTCGTCTTCGGCGGGGTCCCCCACCGAGGTGAAGATCCCCTCGCGGTTCGGGCTCGCGGGCTCGTAGACCTGGTTCGACGGGTTGAAGTTGGCGGGCACCAGGATCTGGCCGGGCTCCAGGGGCATCAGCATGTCGATCCGCGGCTTGAGGTTCTCCTGCCGGTACGACAGCTCGGTGCCGTAGATCCGCGGCGACCTGCCGCCGGCGGAGCGCAGCTCGGCGCGCCACTGGATGTAGCGGCCGAGCGGCAGGCCCTCGATGGAGATCTCGTTGCCGTCCTCCGCCTTCGCCCCGCTCCAGGGGGACCAGGGAGACCAGGTGCGGTCCGGCTCGGCGCTGACGCCGCTGCGGAAGGAGAAGCGCAGCGCCTCCCGGCCCGGCGACTCCCCCTCCCAGCGAAAGGTGCCGAAGCGGGCGACCTGACCGGCGTCGAGCGCCGCGCTCGTATAGGTGCCGCTCGTCTCCGTCCCTTCGGTGATGCGGAAGAAGGCCGCGGCGTTGGTGGTGGCGAAGGCGGGCCCGGGATCGCCGGGCAGCAGGGCCATGATCTGCCGCTCGTCGAGGTCCTTCTCCAGCAGCATCTGGGTGTCGGCGTAGCTGTAGAGCTTGCCTTCGAGGCCGGTGGCGACCCAGAGGCGGCCGTCGCGCCAGAGCAGGTCGTAGACCGTGTCGTCCGGGAAGCTCCAGAGCCTCTCTACGATGCCGGCCGGCGAGACGCTCAGCACCTCGCTGCGCGGTCCGGAGGACGATCCGGTCCTGCCGCGGCTGGTGGTCACATCCGGCGCCCCCTCTTCGACCACGGTGACCGTGACCTGAGGCTCGCCCGGCTTGGCCGCGGCCGCCGCGGCGTCCTTGACGGGATCGACCAGGCTCGCCTCCGAGGCGATGATCGCGGCGTAGCAGGTGCCGTCCGGAGCGGAGGTCAGGGCCACCACCTCGGGCTCGGCCGCGTCGTAGAGGGTGCGGACCTGGCCGTTGGGGCCGAGGCGGAGGATCAGCCCCTCCCCGGCCGTGCCCATCAGCACGTCGCCGCCCTGGAGCACCTCCAGCGCACGGACGTGGGTGTCGTCGCTGTCGTAGAGGACCTCGCCCGTCCCCCGGCTCGGATCACCGCCGGCGCCGCGCACCCGGAACAGCTTGCCCTGGGTCCCCGTGGCCACCAGGAGCGCGCCGTCCCTGGCCCGCGCCAGGCTCCAGATGTAGGTCTCGCCGGGATCGAAGAAAACCTCTCCCTTGGGGGTCTTCCCCGGAGCGATGCGGTAGACCTTGCCGCGCGGCGAAGTGCCGGCGAAGACCGTGCCGTCCGGATCGGCCCAGACCGCGAAGACCTCCGGCTCGGGCGCGGTGAACAGCTCGGTCACGCCGCCCTTGCGGTCGATCTTGAGGATCTTGCCGGCGTTGCCCGTGCCCACCACCCAGCCGTCCGGATGGACGGCGGCGGCGAGCAGGAACGGCTCGGAGAGCGCGGTCAGCCGCTCGGCCCGGGGGGCGAGCTCCAGCCGGCCGAGCGAATCGACGCCCACGCCTTCGAGGGTGCCGGCGAGGAACCCCGCTTGGCTCTGCGTCTGGAAGATGCGGACCTGGGTGGCGGGCGCCGGGCTGAATCCCCCCAGAAACAGAAAAAAGCAGATGAAGACGGCGAAGGCCCAGCTCGGACGTGCTCTCATCGACCTCCCTTTCCTCCCTTGGACGAAGTCTTGCCCGCGGCGACCGCCGACGTGGCCGGCGCGGCCTGCCCCTCGGAGCCCGCCTCGCCGCCCTCCTTGCCGCCCTCTTTACCGGTGACCGGCTCGCGGCGGCGCACCTCCAGGTCGACCTTCACCAGGCCGTCCACCGGCACCTCCATCTCCTCCCGGTATTCCTGGGCGATCGTGGAGCGCAGCGGCGAAGCGCTGCCCGAAGCCGCGGCGCTCCACAGCGAGCGGACCGAGCCGGGCAGGTGAGGCATCACCTCCCCGGCCACGGAGAGCCCCGAGCCGGCGTGGACTCCCAGCACCATCAGGTCGCGCCGGGAGTGGAACGAGCGGAGCAGCCGCAGCGCCTGCTCGAAGGTGACCGGATCGGACGGCTCGATGGCCAGCCGGGTGGCGTCGATGCTCGCGCCGTCGCCGACGACCAGCGCGTAGCGGCCGGCCGGCAGGTCCTCGGGCAGGTCGAGCGTCAGCGAGCGGCGGAACTTTTCGCCGCGGTACGCGACCAGGTCGAGATTCAGGTTGATCCGCTCGCCGGGGTGGACCACCGTGCGGTCGGCGTGGGCGCCGACCAGCGAGGCCGCGAGCGGCTGCGGCGCCTGCGACAGCTCGACGTCGACCGACTCGAAGCTCACCTGCTCCAGCGGGTTCTGCACCAGGTAGCCGGCGACGGCGAGGATGAAGGTCGCGACATCGGTGCCGGCGTTGTCGCCGTCGAAGCTCTGCCGCAGCTCGAGGTCACCGTGCCCCTTGAGGCGGAAGCGGGCGGTCATGTCGAGGCTCTGCGTGCCCGAGACGTAGCTGGCCGCCTCCAGCCCGGCCAGCACGCTGCTGCCGACGAGCATGGGAGTGAACTGCGGGACCTCCGCCAGCCGCATGTTGAACTCGCGCGGCTCCTGGTCGCCCATACGGATGCGCAGCTTCATCGGCACCATCGGGGCCGACTGGCCGATCCGCCCCTGGATGCCGGCCTTGCGGTCCTGCTCGAAGGCGCCGACCGTCTCGCCGACGTTGGCGATCTTGAAAGACGAGTACTGGTTGGAGAGGACGGTCACCACCTCGGCCGTAGCCATCGGCACCTTGATGGGTCCGAGGCCCAGGAAGGGGTGCCCGAAGGCGAGCACCTGGTCGCCGTAGCGGTCGGTGACGGTGCCGATCGCGGCGAGCTGGAAGTCGCCGTCCACCAGGACCGCGCCCACGGCGCCGCCGAGCGTGAGGCTCTTGGACGCGGCCCCGGGGAGCGCCTTGCCGGCCGGCGTCGTGCTGCCCAGGGCGCGCTGCAGCACCCCCTGGGACCTCTCGCCGAACCCGGACGTGGCCCACTGCACCATGGGCAGGGCGCCGCCGGCGAACGTCGGCCGCAGCCGCGACAGCTCGCGCTCCAGCAGGTCCTTCGGGATCTGGCCGGCGAGCAGGCTCTTGAGCTCGACCGGCGGCGGCGGCGTCGCCGGAACCATCCCCCCCAGCCCGGAGAGCTGGCGCATGGCGTCGATCGGCGTGATGCCGGCGATCGCCTCGTGCGAGAACGGCCAACTGAACGCCACGGCGCCGGCCAGCTTGCCGTCGATGAAGACCGGGCTGCCGCTCATGCCGTTGGCCACGCCGATGCGCTCCAGCCCCTTGCCGGTGAGGCGGCCGAGGATGTAGCTGGTGTTCGGGCCGAGGTTGTTGCGCATCACGCCCACGACCTCGACTTCGAAGCGCTCCGGCTCGCTGCCCGCGAACACGGACAGGCCGTAGCCGCGCTGCCCGGGCTTGATCTCCTCGACCGCGATGGTCGGCATGGGCGCCGGACCGGACGCGGCGGCGGAATTCGTCGAGGACGCGGAATCGGCGGCCAGGGCGGGGACCGCCAGGGCCGTGAAGAGCAGGATCAGAGCCATGAGTTGTCGCTTCATACTTCGTTCTCCAGGTCGCGTAGCCGTTCGACAGGGAAACCCCCTGTCCGTAGAACCACCGGACCCGACGCCCGGAATTCCAACAAAGTCGACGGAAGCCCGCCCGGGAGGACTCCGCCGTCCACCACGGCCGCGTCCTCGCCGGCCAGCAGCTCGGCCGCCGCCTCGGGGTCCAGGACCGGCTCGCCGCCGCTGCGGTTGGCGCTGGTCGCGGTGAGCCCGTGCCCGAGCTCGGCGAGCAGGCGCCGCAGACCGGCGTGCCCCGGGATGCGGACCGCCAGGGTCGAGCCTCCCGCCGCGGCCGGCAGCGGCCGCGCGATCGGCAGGACCACGGAGAGGGGCCCGGGCCAGCACGCCGAGAGAGGCTTCAGTATAGGAAGGTCGGGATCGATTCCCAAATCCGCCAGTTGGGCGAGGCCGGCGACGACGACCGGAAGCGGCTTGCCGCGCTCGCGCCCCTTGATGCGATAGACGGCCTCGACCCCGTCCGGGTTCCGGGGGTCGGCCCCCAGGCCGTAGCTCGATTCCGTGGGGATGGCGAGCACGCCGCCGCGCGCGAGGAGGGCCCGGAGAGGGGCGACCGGATCGCCGGGGCGGAACCTCATCGCCCCTTGGCCGCCCCGTCGATCAGCTCGCGGGCGTGGGAGAGCGAGAGCTGGGTCACCTTCTTGCCGGCGAGCATGCGCGCGACCTCCTCGACCCGGGCGTCGGTGTCCAGCTCCTCGACCCGCACACTGGTGCGCTCCCCGGCCACGTGCTTGCTCACCTTGAAGTGGACGTCGGCGTGGCTGGCGACCTGGGGGAGGTGGGTGACGGCCAGGATCTGCCCGGGCTGCCCCTTCTTGACCCCGGCCCGCGCCAGGCGCTGGAGCTTGCGGCCGAGCGCCGCGGCCTCGGCGCCGCCGATGCCGGTGTCGACCTCGTCGAAGACCAGGGTCGGCCGCGCCTCCTCGGCCCGCGAGGAGAGCTGCAGGGCGAGGTGGATGCGGGACAGCTCGCCGCCCGAGGCGATGCGCGCCAGCGGGCGCGGCTCCTCCCCGGGATTGGGAGCGAAGAGGAGAACGACCTGATCGACGCCGTCGCGGCCGAAGTCGACGGCCTCGCCGTCCACGATCAGCGGGCTGTCAGAGCGCCGGCGGCGCTCCAGGCGGACGGCCAAGCGCGCGCGGCCGAGCCCCAGGTCGCCCAGCTCGCTCTCGACCCGCTGGACCAGGGCCTGCCCCCACTCGGACCGCTTCCGGGAGAGCTCCAGGGCGGCCTGCCGGTACTCCTCCAGGGCGGCGGCGACCTTCAGCTCCAGCTCGTCGCGGTTCTCGGCGTCCCCTTCGAGCTCGGCGAGCTCGGCCTCCATCTCCTTGCGGCGCTCCAGGATGGCGGCGCTGTCTCCGCCATGTTTGCGGAACAGGCGCTCGAGGAGGGCCAGCCGTTCCTCAATGGCGTCGAGGCGCGCCGGGTCCGCCTCCAGGTTGTCGAGCCGGCGGCGGACGGACGAGGACAGCTCGGCGAGGCGGATGCGGACCTCCTCCAGCTCGCCGGCCCAGGCCGCGGCCTGCGGCTCCCAGGCTTCGACGTCCGCGAGGAGGCTCTGGGCCTTGCTGGCGCGCTCCAGGGCCGAGCCCTCGTCCTCGGAGAGCAGCGAAAAACAGGTCCCGAGGGCGCGGACGATGGCCTCGGCGTGGCGCAGGACCTCGCGCTCGGTGCGCAGCTCGGTCTCCTCGCCGGCGCGCATCCTGGCCGCGTCGATCTCGCCCGTCTGGAAACGGAGGAGGTCGAGCCGCTCGCGGCGCGTCCGGTCGTCGCCGGACAGGCGCTCCAGCCGCTCGGCGAGCTGCGTATAGCGGTCGTGCGTGGCGGCCACGCGGTCCAGGAGCGGCTCGGACTCCGGGCCGCCGCTCCTGTCGAGCAGGCTCTTCTGGAGGTCGGGCTCGATCAGCCCCAGCTCGTCGCGCTGGCCGTGGATGCGGAGGAGATACGGGGCGAGGTCGGAGAGGAGCCGCAGCGTGGTCGGCTGGTCGTTGACGAAGACGCGGTTGCGCCCGCTGCGGGCGATCTCGCGGCGGACCAGCAGCTCGTCGCCGTCCACCTCCAGCCCCGCCTCGTCGAGCACCCTTTGCCACTCCGACCCGGAGGGCTCGAACACGCCGCTGACCGTCAGCGTCTCGGCACCGCTGCGGATCATCTCCCCGCTCGCCCGCGCCCCGGCCAGCAGCGACAGCGAGTCGACCACGATCGACTTGCCCGCGCCGGTCTCCCCGGAGAGGATGTTCAGCCCCGGACCAAAGCCGACCGAAGCCTCGGCGAGGACGGCCAGGTTGCGGATGTGGATCTCGCGCAGCACGCGGAGTTGCGTTCGTTCCGGAAACGTCGTCCTTGGACGGGACGTCGGAGCGGAAGCATATCAGTCGAGCTTCTTCCCGGGGAAGCGCTGCCTACCCGGTCTAGCCATAGACTTGCTGTAAACAGGGAAGGTGGTTGAGCCTTCCGCCCCGCCCTACCTCTTCGGTCCGTTCCAGGTCGACGGAACGAACTCGGGATCTTCCTGCGCCCGTCTCTCGAAGCTCAGGAAGTCGAAGTAGCCGCAGCGGGGGCGGCCGGGGTAGGAGCGGCAGATCTCGGGCCGGACTTCGTAGATGGTGCAGCGGCGCGTCTCGCGGTCGAGGAAACGGCAGGCGGTGCCGTAGATGGAGTCGGGAAGATGGCGGAGGACCACCTCTCCAGGGTCTTCGCCTTTCTTGGTAAACTTCCGCGCGGCCGCTTCCGTACTGAGACCGAAGTACTGGGCCAGGCGCTCGATGTCCGAGGTCTCCACCGGGATGCGAGGATAGGAGCAGCAGTACGCGGGGCAGCGGTCACAGTTGTAGAAGACCCGGAGTGATTCGCTCATTCAGGCATTGTAGCCCCAAGATCGCGGTTCGAACGCACGGAGATCCCTGATGAACAGAAAAGCCTTCTCCACGATCCTCGCCGGTCTCCTGCTCGCGCTGACCGGCGGCCTCGCCAGCGCGGCCGCGCAAGACCAGCAGATGGTCCCGATCCCCGAGAACATCGTGGCCAAGAACGTGCCGCCGATCCCGCGGCAGCGGGTCGAGGACCTCCTCCCCTACGAGAACATCCGGACCGCCACGTTCGTGGAGTGGCACCCGCGCGAACGCCGGATGATCATCGGCACCCGCTTCGCCCAGAGCGTGCAGCTCCACGAGGTTGCCATGCCGATGGGCGCCCGCACCCAGCTCACCTTCCACAACGATCCGGTCGGCGGCGGCACGGCGCGGCCCAGCGATCCAAGCCAGTTGGTCTTCGCCCTCAACGAGGGGGGCGCGGAGAACATCCAGTTCTTCCTCCTCGACCGCAAGAGCGGGCGCGCGCGCCGGTTCACCGACGGCAAGAGCCGCAACCTCGGACCCAACTGGTCGCGCGACGGCAAGCTTCTGGCCTACGTCAACAACTCGCGCAACGGTCGCGACTCCGACCTCTACGTGGAGGACCCGGCCGCGGAGGGGAGCGAGCGGCGCGTGGTCGAGCTCCAGGGCTCCTGGTTCCCGCTCGACTGGAGCCACGACAACAAGCGCCTCCTCCTGGAGGAGGGCATTTCGGCCAACGAGAGCTACCTGCACTGGGTCGACGTCGCGAGCGGCAAGCTGCATACCATCACGCCGCGCGGCAAGAAGGGCGATCCCCCGGTCGCCTACCAGGGCGCGCTCTGGTCCCGGGACGACCGCTCCATCTATACGCTGACCGACCGCGACGGCGAGTTCCTCCGCCTGGTCCGGCTCGACGTCGACAGCGGCAAGAGCACCGTGCTGTCGGGCGACATCCCCTGGGACGTGGAGGTCGCCGACCTCTCCGAGGACGGCAAGCTGCTCGCCTTCTTCGTCAACGAGGACGGGTTCAGCAAGCTGCACGTGATCGACGCCCAGACGGGCGCCGCCCTCCCCGTGCCCGAGCTGCCCGCCGGCACAGTGGGCGGGATGGAGTTCCGCCCCGGCTCGCACGAGATCGGTTTCTC
Source organism: Thermoanaerobaculia bacterium (assembly GCA_036380715.1). Lineage (GTDB taxonomy): Bacteria > Acidobacteriota > Thermoanaerobaculia > Multivoradales > UBA5704 > UBA5704. The sequence goes on from DASVEF010000217.1 coordinate 15,782, forward strand.
GATGAGCTGGGCGAGGTCGCCCTCCGACGTCTACAGCTACGACGCGGACACCCGGAAGCTGGAGCGCTGGACCGCCAGCGAGGCCGGCGGCCTCAACACGGAGCAGTTCGCGCTGCCCCAGCTCATCCGCTATCCCACCTTCGACGAGGCCTCGCCCGGCGTCAAGCGGACGATACCGGCCTACGTCTACCGGCCGCCCGCGGGCCGCTTCCAGGGGCCGCGCCCGGTCTACATCAACATCCACGGCGGCCCCGAGGGGCAGGCCCGGCCGAATTTCCTGGGCAGCACCAACTACTTCGTCGGCGAGATGGGCGTGGTCCTGATCTTCCCCAACGTGCGCGGCTCCAGCGGCTATGGCAAGACCTTTCTCAAGATGGACAACTGGGAGAAGCGCGAGGATTCGGTCAAGGACATCGGAGCGCTGCTGCAGTGGATCGCGAGCCAGCCCGATCTCGACGCGTCGCGCGTGATGGTGGGCGGCGGCTCCTACGGCGGCTACATGGTGCTCGCCTCGCTCGTGCACTACGGCAACCGCATCCGCTGCGCCTATGAATCGGTCGGGATCAGCAACTTCGTGACCTTCCTCGAGAACACCAGCGAGTACCGGCGCGACCTGCGGCGGGTGGAGTACGGCGACGAGCGGATCCCCGAGATGCGGACGTTCCTGGAGAAGATTGCGCCCGCCCGGCAGGCGAGCCGCATCACGCGGCCGCTGCTGGTGGCGCAGGGGGCCAACGACCCGCGCGTCCCACTCTCGGAGTCCGACCAGATCGTCAAGGCCGTCGAAGGGAACGGCGCGCCCGTCTGGTACATCGTGGCCAAGGACGAAGGCCACGGCTTCCAGAAGAAGAACAACGCGGATTATCTGCGGGTGTCCCTGATCGAGTTCATGCGCCAGCACCTGCTCGGCCAAGAGGCGATGGCGAGCGCGACGCCGTAGCCCGCGGGCCCTCACCCCCAACCCCTCTCCCAGAGGGAGAGGGGTGAAATTCAGCAAAAAAACAACGCGCTGTTTCTGTTGAGGTTCTCCCCTCTCCCTCTGGGAGAGGGGCCGGGGGTGAGGGCCTACTCCGGCGTATAGACCGCCACCCGGTTGCGTCCGCTGCGCTTGGCCAGGAGGAGGCCCTTGTCCGCGGCTTCGTAGAGGTCCTGTGGAGTGCTCATGCCCTGCCTAAGCTCGGCGATGCCGAAGGAGCAGGTGATCGAGATCTTCAGGTCGCCGTAGTGGTGGTCGAGGCCGATGATGCGGTCGCGGAGCTTGGACGCCAGGGCTTCGGCGCCCCGGGAGGTGGTCTCCGGCGACAGGATCACGAACTCGTCCCCGCCCACCCGGGCGAGCATCTGCTCGGGCCGCACCATCTCGCGCGCCAGCGAGGCCACCTGCTTGAGGACGAAGTCGCCGCACAGGTGGCCGTAGGTGTCGTTGATCTGCTTGAACTCGTCGAGGTCGAAGATGATGAGCGACAGAGGGCGCTCGTGCCGGATGGCGCGCGCGAGCTCGCGCTGCACCTCTTCCTCGTACTTCCGCTTGTTGTAGATCTCGGTCAGGCCGTCGCGCGCCACCAGCTCGTAGATGGCCAGGTGGTAGGCGTTCTCGACGTCCTGCTCGTGGAGGAACTTGAAGTGGACCGCCGCGGTCTGGAAGCGGTCGCCGCTGCGCAGGACGGTCCGCCCGTGGATCGCCTGGCCGTTGACGTAGGTGCCGTTCGTGCTCCCCAGGTCCTCGATGGTCACCGCCGGGCCCATGTAGCGCAGCCGCGCGTGCTTGCGCGACAGGGAGAGGACCTCCGGCAGGCTGATGCGGACCGAGGCGGAGCGGCCGACCTCCAGGGTCGTTCCCGGAGAGAGCCGGTAGCGGGAGCCCAGACGCTGGCTCTCCGGATGGGCGATCAGGATGATGTCGGCTTCGGAGGGCGCGGCGGAGAGAGGCTCCCCCCGGTCGCGGGAGGCGCTCTGGAACGTCTGCGTCAGCCCGCTCTCCTGGGACGAGAGCTCGCCCGTGTCGGCATCCGTCGTGCCGAAGGGGTCGCGAGAGTGCCGCTCATCCATGGCAGTGGTGCTCCGGCCATCCTCCGTCGGCGGAAACGGGGCGGATCGTACCACCCGGCAAAAAAGGCGTCAAACGGCGCCTCACCCCCTGGCCCCCTCTCCCATCCCCTCCCAACCTCCGGGAGAGGGGGAAGCTCCGAAGCCAGATTTTGTTGACCCTCCTCTGCTGAGCCTTTCTCCCCCTCTCCCGGTCGGGCGTGAGGGGGTGGGAGAGGGGGTCGGGGGGTGAGGGGTCACCGCCGCGCCAGCATCGCCCGCAGGACGTGGCGGGCGACCTCGGGGTTCTCGCGCAGCCTGCGGATCGAGTAGGGATACCAGTCGCGGCCATAGGGGACATAGACGCGCAGACGGTGGCCGGCCGCGATCAGGATGCGGCGCAGCTCCTCGTCGACGCCCAGGAGCATCTGGAACTCGTACTGGCCGCGCTGGAGGCCATTGCGGTCGATCAGGCCCACGGCCCGGCAGACCAGGTACTCGTCGTGGGTGGCGATCGCCGGGTAGACGCCGTTGGCGATGAGCTTCTCCAGCGCGTGGACGAAATTCGCCCGCACCGTGTCGTACCCCTTCCAGGCGATCCGCCGGGGCTCGACGTAAATCCCCTTGCACAACCGCACGCTCGCCCCCTGCCGGGGCAGCTCCGCGATGTCCCGCAGGGTGCGGCGCATATAGGCCTGGAGGACGACGCCCAGGTTGCCGTAGCGGGCGTGCAGGTCGTGGTAGATCCGCAGCGTCGCGTCGGTGGTGGTGTGGTCCTCCATGTCGATGCGGACGAAGTTGCCGTACTGCTTGGCCGCGGAGACGATCCGCTCCACGTTGTCGCGGCAGAAGCTCTCGTCGATCTTGAGGCCGAGCAGGGTCAGCTTGATGGAGACGTTGGAGTCGAGGCGCTGGGCGTCGATGACCTGGAAGACGCGCACGTACTCCTCGACGGCGGCCAGGGCCTTGTCGCGCTCGCTCACCTCCTCGCCGAGGACGTCGACGGTGGCCATGGCCCCCTGGCCGTTCAGGTCGCGCACCACCCGGACCGCGTCGTCGAGCGTCTCGCCGGCCACATAGCGGGAGGCCACCCGGCCGACGATAAATTTCGGCACCAGGGGCATGGAGGTGACCAGAAGGCGATTGAACACGCTCATCTTTGCCCCGGGCGCCTTGAGGATGTCTGGTTGTAGGGATCAGGCGGTCTGTGGTGAGCCGGCGGCCGGCGCGGCGGCGAGCGGATCGTCCACCACCCAGCGGACCGACTTGGAGCACGGGCAGGCGCCGCCCACGCGCCGCAGGCTGGGCATCCTGCCCGCGGCCTCCTTGATCTCGAGCCGGCCCTCGTGCACCTGGGTCATGAGCTCGACGTAGTCCTTGAAGTCGCGGCTCGCGCGGTAGGACTCCGGCAGGGTCTGGACCAGGTGCCGCAGGTAGGACGGGAGGTCCTGGAAGGCCTCGCCGTCCCAGCCGGCCATCTTGAAGGCCGGGACGCCGCGGCGCCGGAAGAACTCGGGGTGCGGAAGGTGGAGCAGGTCCTCGCGGCCGATCCCCTCGACCACCTCGCCGGCCAGAATGCGGTCCAGCGCGGAGTCCGCCTCGCCGTGCGAGAGGCGCTCGACGCGGGCGCGGAGGTAGCGCAGGTTGAGGTCGCGGACCAGCTTCTCGACCTCTTCGACGTACTGCCGCTGCGCCTCGGAGTTCTTGAACGGCTTCAGGCCGTAGCGCACGTTGGTGCCGCCGCCGCGCTCGTCGCCGAACATCTCCAGGGCGCGCGGCATCCACTTGTTGATCGCCTTCTGGAGGTCCTGCATGGTGATGAACGTCTCGCCGCGCGCCGCGCTGTTGACCCAGCGCCGCATGGGCACGACGCCCGCGGCCAGGTGGAACGCCTCCTCGCGCAGCATCTGCGGCATGCTCTCCGCCATGGGTTGGTAGGCGCTGATCTTCTGCATCTGGAGCTGGTACTTGCCGACGCGGTCGATCAGGGCGCAGAAGACCACGTTGTCCACGAACGAGTCGAAGTCGATGTTGAACGCCCCCAGGATGTGGGAGCCGGTGTTCATCGACAGGATGTCCTCGACGAGGTCGGCGCGGCTCTCCTCGGACACGGAGCTCCAGTCGTCCTCGACCAGGAGGTGGAGCATCTGGTAGCCGTGGCGCAGCTCCTCCGCCATCATGCGGAGGATCCAGAACTGCTCCTCCTCGTCCTGGGCGCGGGCCAGGGTGAGCCGGTGCTGCTGGATGGAGCCGAACTCGGTGGAGGCCTGGGCGCGGATGGCGCCGAAGAGGTGGTGGGCCTGCTCGGGGAGCATGTCGGACGCCCGGGTGAACTTGGGCTTCCCCTTCATGTCGCCGCACTCGATCTCGGTGCACATGCCGAGCTGGCGGTAGGCGCAGAGCTCGAAGCGGGGCTCGTTGGGGAAGTGCTTCTCCCAGTTCTCCATCAGGAAGTCGTAGTCGGGCAGATAAGCATCTCGCCACTTGGTGACGGCATCGTGGAACTTCTTCGGCAGAGTGGTGGTCCTGACGCTCATCTCTCTCCTCTCCTGCAAGGCTCCGGCCCGGCTCCTCAGAGCGACCGGACGAAGGGCCTCAGGCTCGCCGGCTCGAACCCGAGCGAGCTGAAGAACCCGTGAAGCTCTTCTCTGTCTCCGTCCACCAGGGTGCGGACGGTGTGCGCACCCTGGGCGCGGAAGTGATCCAGCATGGCTTCGGCCATCCTGCGGCCGGCCGACTTGCCCCGGTAGACAGGGTCGACCCCCAGCACCTCGATCCAGCCCGTCGGCTCCTCGAGACCGAACTCGCCCGAGCGGACCTCGCCGAGCATGAAGCCGACGACCCGGCCGCCGGCCTCGGCGACGACCGAGGCCTCCGGATCCCGCCGCAGGTAATAACCGATGCGCCGCTCCCAAACTTCCGGGCGGTACTGGCCGCTGATCTTCTCGTCGATGGCGACGATGGCACTGATGTCCAGCTCATCGAGCGGACGGATACGGAGCTCCGGCGTCGTGTCGTTCATCTTGATGGGAGGCCTGGGGGGGACGGCGGTGCTCCGCGGCCCCGAGGCGCCTGGATTGTATCGGGTGACAGGGAGGCGCGCAAATCGGCATATCCTTCGCCGCGATGAAGGATTCGCCCCCCGACTCCGGAGCCAGCCTGCGGGTCCATGCGGCGCTGCTGCTCGTGCAGCTCGCCTTCGGCGGCTTCCACGTGGTGGCGAAGGCCGCTCTGACCTGGCTGCCGCCGCTGGCCGTGGTGGGCCTGCGGGTGGCGCTCGCCACGCCGGTCCTGGTGCTCATGGCCTGGCGGCGAGACCGCTTCATCCCGGAGCGCCGCGACCTGCCGCGGCTGGCCCTGCTCGGCGGGCTCGGGGTGTTCGCCAACCAGATCCTCTTCATCGTGGGGCTGCGGCACACCACGGCCACCAACGCCGCGATCCTCATGCCTTCGCTCCCCGTGTTCGCCGTGGCCGCGGCCAGCCTGCTGGGCATCGAACGGGTCGGCCCGCGGCGGCTGGCCGGCATCCTCCTCTCGGTCGCGGGCGCTCTTGTGATGGTCAACCCGCTCCGCTTCTCGGCCAGCCCGGCGACCGCCCTCGGCAACCTCCTGATCCTGGTGAACTGCCTGTGCTATGCCCTGTTCCTGGTCCTCCAGCGGCCTCTCCTGGAGCGCATCCCCTGGCGCACGCTGATCGCCTGGTCGTTTCTCTTCGGAGGGGGAGGGGTGCTGCTGGTCAGCCTGCCGTGGCTCGCGGTGGTGGACTACGCCGCGGTCCCGGCGCGGGCCTGGTGGGGGATCGCCTACATCGCTGCCATCGGCACGGTGTTCGCCTACGCCGCCAACACCTGGGCGGTCCGCCGCTCCTCCCCCAGCCTGGTGTCCGCCTACAACACCGTGCAGCCGCTGGTGACGGCGGCGCTCGCGGCCACGTTCCTCGGCGAGCGGTTCGGCTGGGTCGAAGGGGTCGGGCTGGTCCTGATCGTGGCCGGGCTCTGGTGGGTCAGCGTCCCGCCGTCCGAGAGATCCCGCGAGCCAGCGCCAGGGTAGCGCTCCACATCCGGGAGGCCTTCCCGGCCACCAGGAGCGCGGCGAGGTCCAGCAGCGAGGCGAGGCCGCGGCCCGACCGGAGAAGGCGCTCATGGACGAGGGCGCGCTCGACGAGGTCGGGCTGCCCCGCGCGGCGATAGATGGCGATGGTGCGGCGGAGCAGCCGGGCGGCCTCGTGGCTGCGCCCCTGCGCGCCGCGCAGCCCGGCTTCCACGTCGAGCAGCCGCGCCTTCTCCAGCGGCTCGCCGGTGCCGCGGACCCGGTGCGCCTCGGCCTGCCGGAGAGCCTCCTCGGCGCCCTGGAAGTCCGCCGCGATGCAGCGGGCGTCGGCGACCGCGCCCCAGGCCCGCGACCTCAGATCCTCGAGCAGGGGCTGCGGCTGGCTCTCCGCGGGAGCGATCCGCAGGGACGCCTCGACCGCAAGACGCGCGAGCTCTTCGGCTTGGCGGGGCTCACCCGAACGCCGCTCCTGGCTCTCCTGGAGCAGGACGTCGCAAAAGCCGCGGGTATTGAGCCGGGGGTCTTCCTGGATCCGGGCCTGGACCTGGAGAAGGCGTTGCCCGTGCGATCCGCTGTCCAGCTCCGCGAAGAGCCGGCGCGCTCCGGCCCGCTCCGTCTCCAGATCCGCGTGGGCCTGGCGGACCCGGGCGAGGACTCGGTCCACGGCCTCGGCCTGCTCGAACCGGCTGGAGAGCCGCCCCGAGACCGGCTCTCCCGAGCCGATCTTCCAGAGCTCCGCCGTGATTTCCTGGCAGCGGCCGCAGCCCCGCACCAGGTGCGTGAGCAGGCGCCGGCTCTCCCGCGGATCGAGATCGCCCAGCACGAGCCTCTCCAGATCCCGGTGAGAAGGGTGGGAATCGCCCATGGTCTTGCGTTCAGATTACCACACCACCCCTGCCAGTCCAATGAGCCCTCGCCCCCTGGCCAGCGCTAATTTTGCTGCAGAAATCAAGGACGAAAGGGACACCAAGGACTTCAAGGACGAGAAACATGTCATTCACCCCGCGTCCTTGGCGTCCTTGCCGTCCTTTTCGTCCTTTGATTTCTGCGTCGCTCACCGCAAGTTAGCGCCTATGTCCCCTGCCTGCCGCACGTGCTCGTGGGCGTGGTAGCTGCTGCGCACGAGCGGCCCGGATTCGCAATGGTCGAAGCCGAGGGAGAGCGCGTAGTCCCGATAGGCCGCGAACTCGTCCGGATGGACCCAGCGGTCCACGGGGAGGTGCTTGGACGTGGGCTGCAAGTACTGGCCGAGGGTCATGATCTCCACCCCGGCGTCGCGGATGTCGCGCAGCGTGGCGTAGACCTCGTCCGGAGTCTCGCCGATCCCCAGCATGATGCCGGTCTTGATGCGGCCGGCATACCCCCCGGCGTCGCGGCGCCTCGACGCTTCGGCGAGGAGACCGAGGCTGCGGTCGTAACGACTGCCCGGCCGCGCCTGCCTATAGAGACGGGGGACGGTCTCCATGTTGTGGGAGAAGACCTCAGGGGCCTCCCCGAGCACCCGGTCCAGGGCGTCCGGCACGCCGCGGAAGTCCGGAGTGAGGACTTCGACCGCGGTTCCGACGTTCTTCCGGTGGACGGCTTCGATGACGCGGGCGAAGTGGCCCGCCCCGCCGTCCGGCAGGTCGTCGCGATCGACCGAGGTGATGACGGCGTGCTTCAGCCCCATCACCGCGACCGCCTCGGCGACGTGCTCGGGCTCGAGGGGATCGACGCCCGGCTGGGGACGCCCGGAGGTGACGGCGCAGAAACCACAGCGGCGCGTGCAGACGTCGCCGAGGATCATGAAAGTCGCGGTTCCGTGCTCGCCCCAGCATTCATAGATATTTGGGCATCGGGCTTCCTGGCACACCGTGTGCAGTCCCAGGCGATCAACCAGGTTGCGGACCTGGTGATAGGCAGCGGGAGTTGACAATCGTATTCGCAGCCACTCGGGCCGGCCTTCACTGCGGCTCGATGAGGTCACCGTAGAACGACCGATCTGAATTAGAGTCTCAGCCATGTTCGCTAGTGTAACCGTAGTTGGGCTCATCCCTCGAAAGGGCCGTCAGGCTCTCCAGACGGCCCTGCTCGGTTTGCTTCTGGCGGGCGGGCCGGCCCTCGCCGGCGACCTTTCCGGGTCGTGCCGCGTGGCCGACCAACCTGCGGCCACTCTCCTCATCCCCTACTTCGAAGTCGAGCTGGACGACGCCGACGGCGCCACCACCCTGATCTCGGTCAACAACGGCGGCTCGCGATCGACCGCCGCCCGGGTGGTCCTGTGGACCGACTGGGGCGTTCCCACTCTGGCCTTCGACATCTATCTGACCGGCTATGACGTACAGACGCTGAACCTCCGCGACCTGTTCGCCAACGGCTCGCTGCCGGTCACGGGCACGCGGGTCAGCCACGTCGGCGCGCTCTCCTCTCCGGCAGCCCAGCCGAAGAGCTCCGGCTGCGAAACGGCGGGAGTCCCCAGGCTCAACGCCACCGAGCGGCAGTACCTGCGGGCCGCCCACACGGGCCAGCCGGTCGAGGCCGGACGTTGCGCGGGCAGCGGCAAAAGCGGCAGGAACCTGGCAACGGGCTACATCACCGTGGACGCCGTCAACCGCTGCAGCGCGCGGACCCTGGGCGCTACCCGCAACACCCCCGCGGACCCGGCCTATTTCGCGGACGGCGGCACCGGCCTGGCGAGCAACTCCAACGTGCTCTGGGGCGACTACTTCTACATGAACCGCCGCCGGGGCCAGGCCGACAGCCAGTCGGCCGTGCACATCGTCGCGGACGCCGACGCGTTCGGCCCGGGAGACTACACCTTCTATGGCCGTTACAACGAGTTCGACTCGCGGGACAACCGCGCTCCCCTGAGCAGCCTCTACTACGCCCGCTTCATCAAGGGCGGAGCGTTCTTCGGCGAGACTTCGATGGTGGTCTGGCGCGACAACCGGCAGAGCGGCGGGGCGCTCTCGGAGTGCGGACGGAACCCCTCGTGGGCGCCTCTCGGCGAGTACCAGCTCGTCGCGTTCGACGAGGAGGAGAATCCGTCCGCCTTCCCGAACAGCAACGCGTTCCCGGTGTCGACCCAGAAGGTGAAGGTCGGCAGCCCGGCGCTCCCCGTCACCGGCACCGCCGGCTGGTTGATGATCGACCTCTGGCACCGCGACGAGTCGCACGCCCAGGGCTGGGTCAGCGTCCTCATGAAGGGCGAAGGGGGTCGCTTCAGCGTCGGGCACCAGGCTGTGCGGGCGGACGACCTCTGCAACTTCGGGCTGTAGGCCCCCTCCCCGCCCCTCACCCCCGTCCCCTCTCCCGTCGCCGGGAGAGGGGCGCCACCACCCCTCCAAAATTGCCGTTCTTCCCCCTCTCCCGGTGACGGGAGAGGGGACGGGGCTCAGACGATATCCAGAGCCACATCCAGCGCCGGCGCGCTGTGGGTGAGCCAGCCCACGGAGAGGAGGTCCACGCCGGTGGCGGCGATAGCCTCGGCGGTGTCGGGACGGATGCCTCCCGAGGCTTCGGTCAGGGCGCGGCCCTTGGCCATGCGGACCGCCTCGCGCAGGGTGTCGAGGTCCATGTTGTCCAGCAGCACCACGTCGACGCCCAGGTCGAGCGCCTCGCGGAGCTGGTCCAGGGAGTCGACCTCGACCTCGATTTTGACCAGATGTCCCACTCCGCGGCGGGCCCGCTCGACCGCCGTGGCGATGCCGCCCGCGAGGGCGATGTGGTTGTCCTTGATCAGGACCGCGTCGTGCAGCCCGAAGCGGTGGTTGCCGCCGCCTCCAGCGCGGACCGCGTACTTCTCCAGCGCCCGCAGGCCCGGCGTGGTCTTGCGGGTGCAGACCACCTGGGCGCCGTGCGGGGCGACCACCGCGACCAGGTCGCGGGTGAGGGTCGCGATGCCGCAGAGCCGGCCGAGCAGGTTGAGCGCGGTGCGTTCGGCCGAGAGGAGCGAGCGCGCGGCGCCCCGAACGGTCGCGAGCGCCTGGCCCGCCGCGGCGTCTTCGCCGTCCCGGAGGTGAAGGTCGATCGCCACGGAGGGATCGAGCAGGCGGAAGGCCGAGAGGGACGCGTCGAGGCCAGCGATCCGGCCCGCCTTGCGGGCGACCACCCGGGCTTCGGCCTGCAGATCCGGCGGCAGGATCGAATCGCTGGTCAGATCACCGGCCCGTCCCAGGTCCTCCTCCAGAGCCCTCCGGATGACCGGCTCGTAGAGGAGGGGATAGAGAGAGGCCAAGGTAGTCGGGGTCTTCTCCGCGCTCACCGCGAGCCCGCTCCCGCCCACGCCAAGGATGCCACGGTCTCCTCGCGCTCGAACACGGCCGAGCCGTCGGCAGCGGCGGTCAGGAAGAGCCGGCGCTGCCAGTCGGGGTCGGTGCGCGGGAAGTCGGAGCGGTAGTGCCCGCCGCGGCTCTCGCGCCGGGCCAGGGCCGCGGCCGTGACCAGCCGGGCCACCCCGAGGAGGTTGCGCACCTCTCCCGCGGCTCCCGGATGCTGTCTGGCGAGCCTCTCCAGCTCCGCCGCCGCGGCCGTCAATCCCGCCTCGTCGCGCGCCAGCCCGACCTTCTCCCACATCAGCTTCCGCACTCCGGCGATGAGGGTCTCGTCCCCTGGCGCGCGCAACCCGCGGTCGAAGCCCGCGGCCATCCGGCGGACCCTCACCCCCTGGCCCCCTCTCCCGTCACCGGGAGAGGGGGAAGACATCCGCAGATCTTCGGCGACGCGGGCTCCGAAGACCAGAGCCTCCAGCAGCGAGTTGCTCGCCAGGCGGTTCGCTCCGTGCACGCCCGTGGAGGCCACCTCGCCGCAAGCCCAGAGGCCCGGGAGCGAGGTGCGACCTCGCGCGTCCACGGCGATCCCGCCCATGTGGTAGTGCGCCGCCGGAGCTACCGGGATCGGCTCCGCCCGCGGATCGAGGCCGCTCTCACGGCAGAGCTCGAAGACTTTCGGGAAGCGCTCCGGGAAGCTCTCCCCCACCGCCTGCCGCGCGTCCAGGAAAACCCGCTCCCCGTTCATGAGCTGGCGCCATATCGCCCGCGCCACCACGTCGCGCGGCGCGAGCTCGGCGTCCGGGTGCTCGCCGAGCATGAAGCGGCGACCCTGGCCGTCGATCAGCACCGCCCCCTCGCCGCGCAGCGCCTCGGTGAGCAGCGGCATGGGATCGCGGCCCGCGGCCAGGGCGGTGGGATGGAACTGGACGAGCTCCAGGTCCACCAGCCGGGCGCCGGCCCGCGCCGCCATGGCCAGACCGTCGCCGGTGGCCTCGCGCGGGTTGGTCGTGTGCAGGTAGAGCTGCCCGGGGCCGCCGGTCGCGAGCACGACCGCCGGGGCCAGGTGGAGCATGCGCCGGCCGTCGTCGTGGATGGCCAGCGCTCCGGTCACCCGGCCGTCCTCGATCACGAGGTCGACCGCGAAGGCCTTTTCCTCGACCCGCACCTCGGGGGCGCGCCGCACCGCCTCGATGAGCGTGCGCACGATCTCCGCCCCGGTCGCGTCCTTGGCGTGCAGGATGCGGCGCCGGCTGTGCGCAGCCTCCATGCCGAGCGCCAGGCGGCCGGCGGCGTCGCGGTCGAAGCGGGCGCCCAGGTCGAGCAGCGCGGCCACGCGCTCCGGCCCCTCGCAGGTCAGGAGGTCGACCATCCCGGCGTCGTTCAGTCCGGCGCCGGCGGTCAGGGTGTCCGCCGCGTGCAGGGCGGGCGCGTCGTCCTTGCCCAGGGCCACGGCCACGCCCCCCTGCGCCCACGGGCTCGACCCGCTGACCAGCGTGGTCTTGGTGAGCACCGTCACCCGCCGGGGAGCGCAGCCGAGCGCCGCCGTCAACCCCGCCGCGCCGGTCCCGATCACCAGGACCTCGGACCGTGACACCCCGTCGAAACGGCCGCGCAGAGTCTCGTTCACCTTACTTGCCCTCCCGGCGGCCGACCGCGAGCATCCGCTCGACGGCCCGGCGCGCCCGCTCCCCCACCTCGGGGTCCACCTGGACCTCGTGCTGCATCGTCTGGAGCGACCAGAGGATCTTGGGAAGAACGATCCGCTTCATGTGTGGGCAAAGATTACAAGGCCGGACAAACTCGACGTCCGGGTACTCGACCGCCACGTTGTCGCTCATCGAGCACTCGGTGACCATGACCACCCGGCGCGGCCGGGTCTCGCCCACGCGGCGGATCATCGCCGCGGTGGAGCCCACGAAATCGGCCTCCGCCAGCACGTCCGGCGGGCACTCCGGATGGGCCAGGATCTGGAGGTCCGGCTGCCCCGTCCGGTAGGCGCGGAGCTGCTCGCCCGTGAAGCGCTCGTGAACCTCGCAGTGCCCCTTCCAGAGGATGACTTCAACGTCGGTCTGCGACGCCACGTACTTGCCCAGGTACTCGTCCGGCAGGAAGATCACCCGGTCCACCCCGAGCGATTCCACCACCGCCACGGCATTGGCGGACGTGCAGCAGATGTCCGACTCGGCTTTCACCTCCGCCGAGGTGTTTACATAGGTGACCACCGGCACCCCGGGATAGCGCTGGCGCAGCAGGCGGATGTCCTGCGCCGTGATCGACTCGGCCAGCGAGCAGCCGGCCTGGGGATCCGGGATGAGGACCGTCTTCTCCGGCGACAGGATCTTCGCCGTCTCGGCCATGAAATGGACGCCGGCGAGGACGATCACGTCCGCGTCGGTCCTGGCGCCGTGCTGGGCCAGGGCCAGCGAGTCCCCGGTGAAGTCGGCCACGCCGTGGAAGATCTCCGGCGTCTGGTAGTTGTGCGCCAGGATCACCGCGTTGCGCTGCCTCTTCAGCTCGTTGATCGCCGCCACATAGGGGGCGTGGACCGGCCACTCGAAGTCGGGGATGACGGAGCGCACCCGGTCGTAGATCGGAGCGGTGACGCGCGCAACCTCAGGCGTGTATACCGGCACGGGAGATCCCGCGGTTTCCAGGTAGCTCATCTCATCCCCTCCTGCTATGCTCATGTTGAGCATATCGGGTCCACAAAGAAGGGCCGGCACCACGCCGGCCGCTGCTTATACTATAACTGAGCATATGGCTCGTCAATTCCGCCCTCACCCCCGGCCCCTCTCCCGCAAAGAACCCCTGTTTTCGCTGATTGCTTTTGCCTAGATTCCACCCCTCTCCCTCTGGGAGAGGGGCCGGGGGTGAGGGCCTACCGCCGCACGTGCGGCAATCCCACCCCCGGCGCCGGCCGTTCCCTCAGCACCTCGCGGCGGAAGACGAAGAGCTCCGCGGGCCGGCCGCCGGTCTGGACGTCCTGCCGCCCGGTCCCCTCCACGAGCCCGGCGTTCTCGACCAGCCGGCGGAAGTTCTGCTTGTGCAGGCGCACGCCGGCGAGCGCCTCCACGACGCGCTGGAGCTGGAGCAGGGTGAAGACCGGCGGCAGCAGCTCGAAGACGACCGGGCGGTACTTGATCTTGCCGCGCAGGCGGCCGAGGGCGGTCGCCAGGATGCGCCGGTGGTCGAAGGCCATGGGCCGCCCGGGCAGGGGGCTCGCGAGGGACTCCTCCCCGGGCTGCCTCTCGGCGCGGTCGCGCCAGGCCTCCGGGACCAGGGAGGCTTCGTACAGCAGCTCGTACCGCTCCAGGACCCGCTCGCCGTCCCAGGAAGCTCCTCCCAGGCCGAAGGCGATGTCGGTCCGCTCGCGCCGCTCCTGGCGCGTGTGGGCATCGGGAGCGGCGGCGATCCAGGCCTCCAGCGCGGGAGCGATCGCGCGGTCGATCACCTCCGGCCGGCCGGCCCGCCAGTCCTCCCAGGGGAAGAACTCGTACCAGTCGCGCCAGCGCGCCTCCAGGCCCACGGACACCTCGCGCACCAGAGCGAGGTAGGCCACGGAGACCACGCGCAGGCCGCGCTGGCGCGCCCGCGGATCGCGGTCGCGGTCGCCGAAGGTGTAGAGCTGCTCGACGTATCCCAGGGAAAGCCCGGTCTGCTCCTCGACCCAGCGCCGCAGGCCCCGGTCGAGCGTGCGGTCCGCCTCGGGATCGAGAGGGCCGAAGGGGAGGGCGTCCTCGGAAGCGCCCGCCTCCGTGGAGCGGGACCGCACGGTGAGGATGCGCGGGATCTCCTCCGTCACCGCCACGATCACCGCATTGAGGCCGATGGTGACGGTGGTCATCCCGCCGTCACCCCGCCGCGCCGGAGGCGCCCGCCCGCAGGTTCGCCGGGACCAGGTCGCGCTCGAAAATCTCCGCGAAATGACCCGCGCAGACCGCCGCCACCTCCGCGAGATCGGGAGCCCGGCCGGTCAGCCGCTCGATGGAGGTCATGCCGATCCCCTTGAGGCCGCAGGGGATGATGCCGGCGAAGTAGGACAGGTCGGTCGTCACGTTGAGCGCGAAGCCGTGCGTGGTGATCCAGCGCGAGAGGTGGACGCCGATCGAGGCGATCTTGTCCTCGCCCGCCCAGACTCCGATGAACGACTGCCCGTCGCGCACCTCGGCGGAGACGCCGTAGTCCGCCAGCGTCCGGATCAGCACCTCCTGGAGGTCGCGCACGTAGCGCCGGACGTCGCGGCGGTCCGGGCTCAGGTTGACGATGGGATAGCCCACGAGCTGGCCCGGCCCGTGGTAGGTGACCTGGCCTCCGCGGTCGCACTCCGCGACCTCGACGCCGCGCGCCGCGAGCCACTCCGGCCCGGCCAGGATGTCCGCCGCGCCGGCGTTGCGCCCCAGGGTGTAGACGTGCGGGTGCTCCAGCAGCAGCAGGTGCTCCGGCCCCTCCCCCCGCTTCAGGGCGTCGCGGACGGAGCACTGCAGCTCGACGGCTTCCCAGTAGGGGACACGGCCGCGGAAGTCGCAGCAGAGGGGGCGGCGGAGGTCGGACATGGAACACATTCTATAGGCTGCGGTAGGATACGCCTGCTTCAGGAGGGAGGGCGGCCATGGAGAAGGTGGTCACAGCCATCCTCGGCGGTGGGCAGGGGAGCCGGTTGTGGCCCCTGACCCGCCACCGGGCCAAGCCGGCGGTGCCGGTCGGGGGCAAGTTCCGCCTCATCGACATCCCGATCAGCAACAGCCTGCACGCCGGGATCTTCCGCATCTTCGTCATCACCCAGTTCAACAGCGCGAGCCTGCACCGCCACATCGCCCAAACCTACCGCTTCAGCGCCTTCAGCGACGGCTACGTCAACATCCTGGCCGCCGAGCTGACCGCCGAGCGCAAGGACTGGTACCAGGGCACCGCCGACGCCGTGCGCCAGTGCCTGCCGCGGCTGCTGGAGGACGAGCCGCCGGAGACCCTGATCCTCTCGGGCGACCAGCTCTACCTGATGGACATCGAAGAGCTCGTGAAGGCGCACCGCGAGCGCAACGCCGACCTGACCGTCGCCGTCAAGCCGGTGACCCGGGACGAGGCTCCGGCGTTCGGCATCCTCCGCCTCGATCCTTCCGGCCGCATCGTCGAGTTCGTCGAGAAGCCGAAAGAGGCCGCGCAGCTCGACGCCATCGCCCTCGACGAGCAGACCCAGACCGCCCTCGGATTCCCCGCGCCGCCGGGCTCCTACCTCGCGAGCATGGGCATCTACATGTTCCGTACCGAGGTGATGTCCGAGCTGCTGATCGGCACCAGCACCCTCGACTTCGGGCGCGAGGTCATTCCGCAGGCTCTCGGCCGGTACCGCGTCTACGCTTTTCCGCACAACGGCTACTGGACCGACATCGGCACGATCCCGAGCTTCCACCAGGCAAACCTGGACCTCACGCTGCCGCTGCCGCCGCTCAACCTCTACGACCCGGAAAAGCGGATCTTCACCCATCCAAGGTTCCTGCCGGGGACCAAGGTCAACGACTGCTCCGTCCTCTATTCGATCCTGAGCGAGGGGAGCATCCTGTCCGGCAGCCACATCGCCCACTCGATCATCGGCATCCGCGCCGTGGTGAATTCCGGCTCGGTGATCGAGCGCTCGATCGTCATGGGGGCCAACACCTGGGAGGCCCTCCCCTCTGGCAGCAGCCAGCTCGCCATGGGGATCGGCCGCGACTGCCACCTGCAAAATGTCATCGTCGACTTCAACGCCCGCATCGGCGACGGCTGCAAGCTGATCAACGCCGAGGGGGTGCAGCACGCCGACAACGACCAGTACTCGATCCGCGACGGCATCATCATCGTCCACAAGAACGCCGTGATCCCGCCGGGAACGGTGGTCTGAGCGTGCGCTCCTTCCGGATCTGCCAGATCGCCGCCGAGGTCGCCCCGTTCGCCAAGACCGGCGGGCTCGGCGACGTGGCCGCCGGCCTCTCCCGCTTCCTCGGCCGGACGGGCCACGACGTGCGGATCTTCCTCCCCTTCTACAACCAGATCACCCGCCGGCCGGAGCGCTTCACCGCGATCGACGAGCTGCGCGACATCCCGGTCTCCATGGGCTCCCGGCACTTCACCGTCTCCGTGGTCACCTCCAAGCTGCCGGACAGCGACGTTGACGTCTATTTCATCGCCTGTCCGCCGCTCTTCGCGCACGAGGGGATCTATCACGGCGACGCCTACGACGGGCTGCGCTTCGCCCTGCTCACCCGGGCCGCCTTCGAGTGCTGCCAGCGGATGAGCTGGTCGCCGGACGTCGTCCACTGCCATGACTGGCACACCGCCCTGGCGCCGCTCCTCCTCAAGGCCCACTACGCCTGGGACCGCCTGTTCGACCGCACGCGCACGGTGCTGACGCTGCACAACGTGGCTTTTCAAGGGATCGTCGATTCCGGCGCCCTCGACGATCTGGGCCTCTCGCAGCACGCCTTCTGGCTCGACACGGCCGACCTGATGGCCGGTCGCGTCAACTTCCTCAAATCCGGCCTCCTTCACGCCGACTTCATCACGGCGGTGAGCCGCACCTTCGCCGCCGAGATCCAGAGCCCCGAGCACGGCTTCGGCCTGGACTGGCTGCTGCGCGCCCGCGGCCCGCGCCTGGCCGGCATCGTCAATGGCGTCGACTACGGCACCTGGAATCCGGAGAACGACCCCTCCATCCCCCATCACTATTCAGCGTCGGACCTGACCGGCAAGCGGGAGATGAAGCGCGCCCTCCTGCGCGAGACCGGCCTGGGCGACACGGACGCTCCGGTGATCGGCCTCGTCTCCCGCCTGACCTGGCAGAAAGGATTCGACCTCTGCTTCGACGTGCTCCCCTACCTGCTCAGCCGGCGCGACGTCCGGCTGGTGGCGCTGGGGAGCGGCGAGGACCGGTACGAGAGCTTCTTTCAGGGCCTGGCGCAGAGATTTCCCGGCAAGGCCTGGTTCTACCGGGGCTTCAACGAAAAGCTCGCGCACTGGATCGAAGCCGGCGCCGACCTCTTCCTGATGCCCTCCAAATTCGAGCCCTGCGGCCTCAACCAGATGTACAGCCTGCGCTACGGCACTCCGCCCGTGGTCCACCGCACCGGCGGCCTCGCCGACACCGTCGAGCCCTTTAACGCCGCGGGCCACGGCACCGGCTTCGTCTTCGACCACTTCACCGCCGAAGGCCTCCGCTGGGCGCTGGAGACCGCCCTCGACACCTATGCCGATCGCGCCGCCTGGGAGGGGCTGATGCAGCGTGGGATGGCAAAAGATTTCTCCTGGGATGTGCAGGGGAAGGAGTACGTCGACATCTACGCCCGGCTGGCGGGGTGAGGGAGAGCAGAGAGTGGCACGCTATCATGACGACAAGGACTGGACCCAGCTCCAGGTCGATGACATGGAGTCGGGTTGTCCGTAAGCAGTCTATAGCCACTCGTGTCGTAGGAAGAGCTTGTGAGCAGAAAGCGTCGAAGAGGTATCGTTGGTGAGTGTGTGTACTGCGGCCGCATGGGTCCGTTAACCGCAGACCATGTGCCTCCTAAGAATTTGTTCCCACCACCGCGACCCAGTGACTTAATTACAGTTCCAAGCTGCAAGGGGTGCAATGCAAGCTTTGAGAAGGACGACGAATACTTGCGCCTCGTCACGGCCATGCGATGGGATACAGGGGGTCATCCTGATGTGAGAGAGCCGCTGGCTGCGGCAATGCGAAGCCTTCATAACCCTATGAAAGAGGGATTTCGGCGTGCATTTCTAACGGGAGTGAAATTCATGAATTTTCAGACTCCAGCCGGTATTCATCTAGGCAGAATGCTCGCTTACGAAGCCGATCTGAATCGCCTAAATCGTACGGCTAACCGGATTGTCAAGGGTCTTTTCTTTCACCATCGAGGCAGACGTCTTCCCGAAGGCGTTAATATCAAAGCCTTATGCCTGGAGGGCATACAGTCGGATCGAGAAGGGTTACAGATGCTGCAAGAGACCTTAGCCGTCCTTCAGGGTCAACCACTGATAATGAAAGGAAGGGGAGCCTTCGGGTATCGGTACTTCCTGCTCAATGATAACCCAGATTCTTCTGTCTGGCTCTTCAGCTTCTATGAAAAAATACACTTTGTAGGCCTGACTGCCAGCCTGATTGAGGCCAGTGGCAGCGAATTGTCGGCGCCCAGCTCAAGACCTCAGGACGCCTGACGGCTCTTCTAGGTCCAAAGCCGCTGCTGCTGCCAGGACGTTCACTGACGGCTGTTGTTGCGGGCTGTCGAATCCACGCGCTCGGTAGATCGTGATGCTGGCGGTGCCTGTATTGGCTGCTGTGAGAGCTTCTCCTGCTCTTTGAGGTCTTGGTAGAAGGCCTCGAAGTCAAAGTGGTAGCTCTCCATCTGCTCAGCCCGCAGGCGATCCAATTCCTCGACAATGGGGTCGATGCTCATTGGGATATCCTAAGCTCTTCAGGCAAATGTCGTACTGACGTCTGCGGAAGTCGGCCGAGATCTGGCAACACCGCCACAACTTCTCCAGCATCGGCCCCCAAGATCTCCAGATGTGGGGTGAGATCTCCAGAAGTTGGACGAGGCAGGCTAATCCCGGAAGAGGTCCGAGACTGAGAGGAAAAACCCGGGCAGGATCTCCTCGTCGGTCAGGACATCACCCTTCTCGAACCGCTCGACGTCGAACTGGGAGCGATAGGCCAGGACGTATCGAAATTCAGGATCTACGATCCAGACGAGATCGACGCCCATCTCCAGATACTCCGCCAGCTTCTCTTCCACATGCCCCCGGCGGTCGTCGGGAGACAGAATTTCCACGACCAGCTCGGGGGCGACGTCGAGGACACCTTTCGGGTCACGGCGGGCATACCGCTCGTGCGAGATGAAAAGGACATCCGCACCGCGAACCGTGTCCGGGTTGCGCCGGACCCAGAGCCCCACCTCTCCTCCCATGACCAGGCCTCGGCCGGTCTTGTCAGCCCAGGCTAGGAGCGAAGCTCCCATCCGAATCTCGACGATTCCATGAGTGGGCCTGGTATGCGTCAAGCGGACGATCTTCCCATTCACCAGCTCGCACGGTCCAAGGTCGGGGAGACGCGCGAACTCCTCGGCGGTGAGCAAACCTTCGTGTTTTGGGAGCAAAGCCATCTTGAACTCCTCCAGACGAGACTAGCCCAGCCCTCCGGTCGCGTCAAGACACGACGAGCCCCGGCCATCTGCTCTTTATGGCACGCCACCCCTAAACGTGCCACACGAGACGGACTGTGGCACAATAGAGCCATGGAGAAGCTGCCCAATTCAACAGCCGTCACGGTAGGCCCCCAAGGTCGCGTAGTGATTCCGTCTGAAATCCGCCGCGAGATGGGGATCTCCCCTGGAGACGTGCTTCTCGCTCTCGTGGAAGACCAGCGTCTGGTCCTGGAGAAGCGTGAGGCGGTCCTCCAGCGGCTGCGCCGTCGTTTCGCTCGCGTGCCGGCAGGGGTGAGTCTTGCGGACGAGCTTATCGCCGAACGGCGCTCCGAGGCAAAGCGAGAGGGAACGTCGTGAGCACGGAAGAATCTGAGGACCGAGGCTGGGTGCTCGATGCCTCGGCCGTCCTTGCGATGCTGCAGGAGGAACCCGGGGGAGAAGTCGTTCAAGACCTCTTGGGGAATGCGGTGATTTCCAGCGTCAACTGGTCGGAGGTCATCCAGAAGGCGTTGGATCGTCAAGTGGAGATCAATGGGCTGAGGCAGGATTTGGAGGCGCTCGGCCTGCAAGTTGTCCCCTTCACCGCACCTCGAGCCGAACGGACCGCTTTCCTCCGGGCGACTACAAAGCACCTCGGCCTTTCTCTGGGAGATCGGGCCTGCCTGGCCCTCGCCGCCGAGCTCGGGCTGCCGGCTGTCACCGTCGACAAGATCTGGAAAGATCTTCCGATCGACGACATGGAAATTCGGGTTGTTCGCTAATTCTACTTTGTCAGATTGAGCCCGTGGAGGGGGGTGGCAGCAGATGCCTTCGTCCCGTCCCAGGAGCCGGTCGGCGGCTCCCACCGAGCCGGCGTGCGCGGCCCACGAGGCCACGGCGGGGGCGCACGAGGCCATGGCAGGCACGTACGAGGTCACGGCGGCGCTCACGAGGCCACGGCAGGCACGCACGAGGTCACGGCGGCGACGCACGAGGCCACGGCGGCGCTCACGAGGCCACGGCGGGTACGCACGAGGTCACGGCAGGCACGCACGAGGTCACGGCGGCGCTCACGAGGCCACAGCGACGACCTACGAGGCCACGTCGGCGACTCACGAGCGGACGGCGAGAACGCACGAGGCCTCGTGAGCCAGCCCCGTCCCTCCTCTCCTGGCTGGTCTGACAAAGTAGAACTAAGAGAGTGTCTCGAAAGCTCCCTCGGAGCAGCAGTCGGTTGGTCCTGCGCCCCCTGGGACCGCCGGCGTGATGCCGGCGAGGACGCCGGCGGTCCCAGGGGGACGGGCTTTCACCGGAGTGGCTCAGTTCATCACGACCGGAGACTCGATCTCAGCCTCCTCGGCGAACGGGAGCGGCTCGCAGACAGGGCCTTCGGAGGCTGCCTGGTCGGCCTGCGCCTGAATGCCCGCCAGCCCGAGGCCGCAGGTGTTCTGGGTGTAGAAGCAGCCGCAGGGAGAGCCGCCGTCGCAGGTGGCCCCGGTGTATTCCCCCACGTCCTGGCACTGCCGGCAGAACTGGCTCACCCGGACGCACATCTGCGTGCAGGCGGACGCGACGTCCGCGATCCCCAGGGCCGCCACCACCAACAGGGTACAGACCACCGCAGCTCGCTTCGTGGATTTCGTCATGTTCGTCTCTCCTTTCGTGGTCGAACGTCCTCAATCCATCAAGTGAGCTGCACTCAAAAAGCGAGCCCGGGTCGCCCTGGGCTCGCCTGGAATCGGAAAGGGTGTTGCGCCTCAGACGTACGCTTCGAGCTCGGTCCAGGTGTCCTCCTCGAGGACCTTCTTGACGTCGATCATGAAGCGGTCGGCGTCGGCGCCGTCGACCAGGCGGTGGTCGTAGGAGATGCCGAAGTAGGACATGGTCTTGATGACGATCGCGTCGTTGCCGTCCTCGTCCTCGACCACAATCGGCCGCTTCTCGATGGCGCCGATGCCCAGGATCGCCACCTGCGGCTGGTTGATGACCGGGGTGCCGAAAAGGCTGCCGAAGACGCCCGGATTGGTGATGGTGAAGGTGCCGCCCTGCGTCTCTTCCGGCCTGAGCTTCTTGCTGCGCGCGCGGTCGGCGAGATCGTTGGCGGTCTTGGCGAGCCCCACGAGGCTGAGCTGGTCGGCGTTCCGGATGACCGGCACGAGCAGGCCGCGGCCCGGGATGTCCACCGCCATGCCGATGTTGATGTCTTTCTTGTAGACGATGTTCGTGCCGTCGATGGACGCGTTGACGGTCTTGTGAGCCTTGAGGGCGGTGGCCACGGCCTTGAAGATGAAGGGCATGTAGGTGAGCTTGGTCCCTTCCTTCTTCAGGAAGCCGTCCTTGGCGCGCAGGCGGGCGCGGTGCACCTTCGAGAAGTCGATGTGGAAGACGGTCGTGACGTGCGCCGAGGTGGCCTTGGAGTAGACCATGTGCGCCGCCGTGATCTGCCGGATCTTGGACATCGGCTCGATCTCGACGTTCTCCCCCTCGTGGTAGGCGGGCACGGAGAATCCGCCGGCCGGCCGCTGGGCCGGGGCCGCCGCGGCGGCCGGAGCCGGAGCGGGGGTCGGAGCCGGAGCCGCGGGCTTGGCCGCGGGGGCTGGAGCGGGTGCTGGAGCCGGAGCGGGCGCGGGTGCCGGAGCGGCCTTGCGCTTCTCCAGGTAGCCCATGATGTCGTCCTTGGTCACCCGGCCGTGGGCGCCGGTGCCCTGGACCTCCGCCAGGTTCACCCCTTCCTTCTCGGCGATGCTGCGCACCAACGGGCTGGAGAACTTGCGGAGCCGCTCCTCTTCGGAGGAGGGAGCCGCCTCCTCGGCCGGGGCCGGCTGAGGCGGGGTCTCGGGCACGGGCTGCCGCTCCGCGGCCGGCTGCGGGACGGGCTCGGGGGAGGCCACCTTGGGCGCTTCGCCCTCGCGGGCCTTCTCCTCCTGCTTCACCTGCTCCGTATCTCCGGTGGCCGCTTCCATCTCCGCGGCGGGCTTGGGCGGCTCGGCGGCCGGAGCGGGGGCCTCGGCGCCGGGCTGCTCGCCCGCCTCGCCGATCACCGCCACCACCTGGTTGACCGGCACCGTCTCCCCCTCCTGGTTGCGGATCTCGACCAGGGTGCCCGAGGCCGGGCTGGGGATCTCGGCGTCGACCTTGTCGGTCGAAATCTCGAACAGGGGCTGGTCGCGCTCGACCTTGTCGCCGACCTTGACCAGCCACCGGGTGATCGTTCCCTCGGCAATCGACTCCCCCATCTGGGGCATCACCACTTCAGTCGCCATAAGCTCTACTCTCCCGTCCGGTTCCTTCGATTCGTATCAGAAGCTGGCCAGCTCCCGCACCTTGGCGACGAGCTTGTCCACGTTGGGCAGATAGGCATCCTCGAGCGTCGGGCTGTAGGGGACCGGGGTGTCCGGACAGCAGAGCCGCGCCACCGGCCCGTCCAGCCACGCGAAGGCGTGCTCCGAGATCCGCGCGGCCACCTCTCCCGCCACCGAGCCGGTCGTCTGCTCTTCCGTGAGAATGAGCGCCCGGCTCGTCTTCCGCACCGAAGCGAGGATGGCGTCCTGGTCCAGAGGCTTGAGGGTGCGCAGATCGAGGACTTCGAGGTCGATCCCGTCGGCTTCGAGGCGCCCGGCGGCCTCCAGCGCCGTGTGAAGCATAGCACCGTAGGTGATCACCGAAAGGTCGCGCCCCTCGCGCGCCAGCCGCGCCTTGCCGATCGGCACCAGCGCCTCGCCCTCCGGCAGGTCGTCCTTGAGCCGCCGGTAGAGGAACTTGTGCTCGAAGTACAGCACCGGGTTGGGATCGCGGATCGCCGACTTGAGCAGCCCGAAGGCGTCCGAGACGGTGCCCGGCGCCAGGATCTTCAGCCCCGGCGTGTGCTGGAAGTAGGACTCCGGGTTCTGGCTGTGGTAGGCCGACCCGCGCACGCCGCCGCCCGCGGGGCCGCGGATGACCAGCGGCACTTTCTGCCCCCAGCGGTAGCGGCTGGGCGCGGCGAAGTTGATGATCTGGTTGAAGGCGCACGAGATGAAGTCGATGAACTGCATCTCGACGACCGGCAGGAGGCCCATCATGGCCGCGCCCACGGCGCAGCCCACCATGGCGGACTCGCTGATCGGAGTGTCGATGATCCGCTCGGAACCGAAGCGCTCCAGCATCCCGGCCGTCACCCGGAAGGCTCCGCCGTAGGTGCCGATGTCCTGGCCCAGCATGAAGACCCGCTCGTCGCGCTCCATCTCCTGCCAGAGCGCCTGGCGGATGGCTTCGAGGTAGGTGACCTGGCTCATCCGGTCATCCTCTCTGGCCCCTCCTCATAAACCCCCTCGAAGGCCCGCTCCGGCGGCGGCATGGGCGAGGCCAGCGCGGAGTCGACCTCGCGGTTCAGCTCCTCGTCGATCTCGGCCACGATCCCCCGCAGCTCTTCCTCGGTGGCCAGGCCGTGGCCGAGCAGGTAGCGCTCGAAGCGGTCGAGCGGGTCTTTCTTCTTCCACTCTTCGAAATGTTCTTTGGGGACGTAGCCGGCGTCGTCGTGCTCGGCATGACCCTTCATGCGGAAGGTCTTGGCCTCGATCAGAGTCGGACCGCCGCCGGCGCGCGCCCGTTCCACCGCCCGCCTCGTGGCCTCATAGACCGCCAGCACGTCGTTGCCGTCCACCGTCTCCCCGGGGATGCCGTAGGCCGCGGCGCGGGTGGCGATGTTCTTGATCCGCATCTGCCGCGAGGTCGGCGTCGAGTAGGCCCAGCCGTTGTGCTCGGCGATCAGCACGAAAGGGACGTTGAGCACCGCGGCGAGGTTCAGACCCTCGTGGAAGTCGCCCGTCGAGGTGCCGCCGTCGCCGATGTAGGTCAAGGCGACCAGGTCCTTCTTCAGCATCCGGCCGGCGAGGGCCACGCCGGCCATGACCGGGATCACCGCGCCCAGCATGGAGATCGGCGCCACGATGCCGCGCGACAGGTCGCCGAAGTGGGTGTTGCCGTCCTTGCCGCCGGTCGGGCTGTCGCTCCGCGCCATGTACTGCATCATGACCTCGCGCGGCTTGACGCCGCGCACCAGCATGGAGCCGAGATTGCGGATCAGCGGCCCGATGACGTCCTGCGGGTCGAGCGCGTAGGCGCTCCCCACCGAGGTCGCCTCCTGCCCGCGGCTGGAGTAGAGCCCGCCGACGACCTTGCCCTGACGGTAGAGATTGCCCAGCCGGTCCTCGGTCATCCGGTTGAGCTTCATGAAGCGGTAGAGCTCGAGCTGGCGCTCCCGCGGCAGTCCGGTCTTCGCCAGCTTTTCGGTCTCCGGTTGCGCCTGGGGATGCAGGGGGCCCCAGCTCTTGCTCATCTTGGGCATTCAGCTCCTCGCGCCTGGGGTTGAAACCCCAGGCTGGGTTGTTGCGCCACAGGGGCGCTCCCCCCTCTCAACTCGCCCGCAAGGGCGACACAGTCCAGCCTGGGGTTTCAACCCCAGGCTGCGAGCCACCCCTCAAATATGAATCGGCTCTCCCTGGGCGGCGTGGGCGGCCTCCATCACGGCCTCCGACAGGGTCGGGTGCGCGTGCATGGTGTGCATCAGCTCCTCGTTGGTCCCCTCCATCTGCAGCGTCACGCACGCCTCGGCGATGAGGTCCGTGGCGTGGGCGCCGATGATGTGGATGCCCAGCACCTCGTCGTATTTCTTGTCGCGCACGATTTTCACGAAGCCCGCGGTCTTGCCGAGGATCCTCGCCTTGCCGAGCGCCGACAGCGGGAACTTGCCGATCCCCACGTCGTAGCCGCGCTCCTTGGCCTTGGCCTCGGTCAGGCCGACGCTCGCCACCTCGGGCTCGCAATAGGTGCAGGAGGGGACCCGGTCGTAGTTGAGCGGCTTCACCTTGCGCCCGGCCATGTGCTCGACCGCGAGGATGCCCTCGGCCGAGGCCACGTGCGCGAGCCACGGAGTGTTGATCACGTCGCCGATGGCGTAAATGTGCGGCACCGCGGTCTGCATGGTGGGGTTCACCTTGACGTAGCCGCGCTCCAGCTCGACGCCCAGCGCCTCCAGGCCGAGGTTCTCCGTCACCGGCCGGCGGCCGATGGCGACCAGCAGCATCTCGGCCTCGACGGTGTCCTTCTTGCCCCCTTCGAGCTTCAGCCGCACGCCGTTGTCGGTCCTCTCGACGCTCTGCAGCTTGGTGCCGGTCATGACCTCGATGCCCCGCTTGCGCAGCGCCTTCTGGAGCTCGGCCGAGACCTCCTCGTCCTCGATCGGCAGGACGCGCGGCAGCATCTCGATCAGCGTGACCTCGGAACCGAACGAGCGGTAGATCGAGGCGAACTCCGTGCCCACGGCGCCCGCGCCGAGCACCGCCAGCGACTTGGGCACCTGCTTGAGCTCCAGGATGTGGTCCGAGTTGAGGATGCGCTCGCCGTCCACCGGCGCGATGGGGACGTCCCGCGGCACCGAGCCCGTGGCGATCATGACGAAGCGGGCGCCGTAGGTCTTCTTGCCGTCCGGCCCCTCGACCTCGACCTCGTTCGGGCCGGTCATGCGGCCGGTGCCGCGGAGGATGCCGGTCACCTTGTTCTTCTTGAACAGGAACTCGATCCCCTTGGCGTTGGAGTCGACCACTTTCTGCTTGCGGTCCTGCGCCTTGACGATGTCCAGCTTCGGCGCCGCCACCTCGATGCCGAAGTCCTTCGCCTCGTGGATCTCGTCCAGCACCGCCGCCGTGTGGAGCAGCGCCTTGGTGGGGATGCACCCGCGGTGCGTGCAGGTGCCGCCGAACTTGGGGTCCCTTTCCACCACCGCCGTCTTCAGGCCCAACTGGCCGGCGCGGATGCCCGCGACGTAGCCGCCCGGACCGCTGCCGATGATGATCAGGTCGAATTCTTCTCTGGCCATGGGATCTCCCACCTTGCTCGCTCTCGCTCAGGCCGTCGCGGGGGCCTCGGTCGGGACCGTCACCGGTTGGGCGCGGAAGCGGCCGGGCTTGTCTTCGACGAGCCGCCCGAAGGGGACCTCGGGATCGTGCTCGAACACGCAGAGCCACCCTTCCGCGGCCGCCCGCGGCAGCCACCGCTTCTTGTTCTCGAGAGTCGTCAACGGATACAGGTCGTAGCTCATGATCCACGGATAGGGGACGTGCGCCGAGGTCGGCACCAGGTCGGCCCAGAAGACCGCCTTGTTGATCCCTCCTCCGTCGATCAGGACGATGCACATGTCGTTGTTGTGGCCGGGCGTCCGCACGGCCTTGACGCCGGGGATCGGCTCCGCCTCGTCATCGAACAGCTCCACCACCCCGGCCTCGAAGAGCGGCTCCCAGTTCACCGGAAAGTAGCTCGCCCGGTCGCGCTCGTTGGGGTGGCGGGCATGCTCCACCTCGCCGCGCTGCAGCCAATAACGCGCCCTGGAGAAGGTCGGCGCCAGCCCGGCCCCTTCCCTCCGCGTGTTCCAGCCGCAGTGATCGAAATGGAGGTGAGACAGCAGGACGTGCGTGACGTCCTCCAGCTCATAGCCGGCCTGGCGGATGGACTCCGGCAGCCGGGTCGCCCCGGCTTCCAGGCCGTAGCTGTCGATGAACTTCGGCTCATGCTTGTCGCCGATCCCGGTGTCGATCAGCAGGAGGTCGCTGCCGCGCGCCACCAGCAGGCAGTTGGTGCCCATCCGGATGCGGTTGCGGTCGTCCGGCGGCTTGGCCTGTTCCCAGAGCACCCGCGGCACCACTCCGAACATGGCCCCGCCGTCGAGGCGGAACGTGCCATCGCTGACTTTGATCAGCTCGAAGTCGCCCAGCTCCATAACGGGCGAAGCATATCCGAAGGGCCCTCACCCCCCAACCCCCTCTCCCGTCACCGGGAGAGGGGGAGCGCCTGCAAAGGGAATTGCCTGTTGGAATCGAAGACCCATTCTTATTCTCCTCCCCCCTCTCCCGGTGACGGGAGAGGGGGGCCGGGGGGGTGAGGGCCCAGCCCCACCTCCTGCACCATCGCCTGGTACTCCTCCGGCGACATCTTCGGCATCCTCTGGAGGAAGGCGACGATGGCCCAGATCTCCTCGTCCGCATGGGTGACGCCGAAGGCAGGCATGCCGGTCATCTTGATGCCGTTCTTCACGACCCAGAACAGCTCGCCGGCCTCCTCTTCCTCCGATTCACTGGCCAGCTCGGGCGGGAACGGATTGAGACCCTGGCCGATCTCCGAGGCGGGCATGCCAGGCGCGCCGTGACAGGTGACGCACATCTCGTGGTAGTGGATGAGGCCCAGGCGCACCATCTCCGGATCGGAGAGGTCCGGAGCCTGGACCTCCTCCGCGCGCCGGTGGACCGACCGCTCCTGGGTGGTCTCCAGGGCCCATCCGATCAGACCGGTGTCCGGGCTGCTGGCCGCGACGTCATAGACCCCCGAGTAGATGAAGGCCAGGACCGCGGCGATCAGGACGACGAGGAACGCCACCAGCGTGAGGATGGTTTTCATTTTCCCCCTCCTCCCGTAGAGTGGTGCGTATAGGAGGTCCGTACGATCATGCCACGGGGGACCAGGCAGCGGCCAGAGCACGGGGAGACGACCGGTTGAGCCCGACGGGTGACCTGGGGATCGTCCTGTCCGGAGGCGGCGCCCGCTCCGCCTACCAGGTGGGCGTGCTGCGCGGCTTGGCGCGCCATCTGCCGGAGATGAATTTCCCCATCGTTACAGGCGTCTCGGCGGGCGCGATCAACGCCGCCTTTCTCGCCTCGCACCCTGACCCGATGGCGGAGTCGGCGGTCGAGCTCTCCAAGCTCTGGGGAGGACTGTACGTCGAGAACATCTTCCAGGTGGACCCGCCGTCGCTGTCGCGCGACATGATCCGCTGGGTACGCCTGGCCACCCGCATCGCCTCCGGCGACGGGCTGATAGGCCATGAGATACGGGGGTTTGTGGACACGGAGCCCCTGCGGCGCACCATCCAGCGGGTCGCGGCCACGGTCGACGGCGAGCTCATTGGCATCGAGCGCAACCTGGAGCGCGGCCACATCAAGGCGA
This sequence comes from Thermoanaerobaculia bacterium, assembly GCA_036380715.1. GTDB lineage: Bacteria > Acidobacteriota > Thermoanaerobaculia > Multivoradales > UBA5704 > UBA5704. The sequence continues at coordinate 44,232 of DASVEF010000217.1, forward strand.
TCGCCCTGACGGCCCTCAACTACGCCACCGGCCAGACCATCACCTGGGTGCAGGGCAAGGACATCGTCCCCTGGACCCAGCCGCACCTTCGCAGCTTCCACACCCGGATCACGGTGGAGCACGTCATGGCGTCGTCCTCCCTGCCGCTGATCTTCCCGGCGGTGCGCCTGGGCGGCGCCTGGTACGGCGACGGCGGAGTCCGCCTCTCGGCTCCGCTCTCCCCCGCCCTCCGCCTCGGCGCCAGCCGCATCCTCGCCATCTCCCCGCGCTACGAGCCGAGCCCCGAGGAAGCCGACCGCCCGCAGATCGCCGGCTACCCCCCCGCGGCGCAGATCCTTTCGCAGCTCCTGAACGCCGTCTTCCTCGACGTCCTGGACGAGGACGTGCGGCGTCTCGAGAGCATGAACCAGTTGATCGAGAAGCTCCCGCCCGAGGAGCGGGAGGGCTACCGGCCCGTGGACATCCTGATCGTGCGGCCCTCCGTCGACCTCGGCAAGCTCGCGGTCGCCTACGAGCCGTGCCTCCCCGAGAACTTCCGCCGCCTCGCCCGCGCCCTTGGCGCCCAGGAGAGCAGCACCTCCGACTTCCTCTCCATGCTGATGTTCCAGCCGGACTACCTGGAACGGCTTATGGAGATCGGCGAAGCGGACGCCGAGACCCGGATGGACGAAATCCGGGAGCTGGTGAAAGGCTCGGAAGCCGAGCGAAACCGCTCGTCGGCTTGACCCTTACCCCGGCGGCTTCTGCTCTTTGACGTCCGTCTGAATCTTGTAGAGATCTTTCCTGAGATTCCCCGTCCCCTGTTCGAGGACGCGGATCCGCTCGTTCAGTTTCTGGATGTCCAGCAGGTTGTAGCCGGGGGTGGCGGGCTGCTTCTCGACCCTGGCTTCGACCTCCTTGAGATCGATGGTCACCTGCCGTTGCTGCCTTTCGATCCCGGCGAGCCGCTGCTCCTGCCGCGCGAGCTGGGCGGAGATCTGCTGATAGCCCTCCAGGTTCCTCTCCATGGCCGCGAGCCGGGCCGAAAGCTCTTTCACTTCGCCCGAAGGTTCCACGTTCCGCATGAGCGAGGCCTGGTTGGCCTGGATCTCCTGGACCACCGGCGCGATCTCCTGGACGTTCGAGGAGACCGCCTGGACCTGCCGCTGCAAGGTCTCGACCTGTTTCTCCTGAGCCTGGAGCTGCTCCGCCGCCTGCTGGACGACCGGCAGCGCCTTGTCGAAGGTCTCCACCTGATCGAGCTTCGGCGCGATCTGCTCGTAGCGCTCCTGGACCTGATCAAGGCGATCGTCGAGCACCTCCTGCGTTCTCATCTCAGAGCCCGCGGAGAAAAGGAACCAGGCCGCGACGCCCAGCGGGATGAACAGCAAAAGCACGTAAAGGCGGAGCAGTCGGCGGCGGCGCGCCAGCTCGCGCTCCACGGCGCTCTCGATTCGGGAGGACGGGGCGGAACCGCTATCCAGAATGGCCATGGCGACCTCCAGTCTCGGCAAGGAAAAGGATGAGACAGAGCAGGACGAGCGCCGCGACCGCGCCGCTCGCGATGGCCAGCTTCGTGGGCGACGCGGAGCCTGCGATTACGGCGAGCACGACGAGCCCCAGGACCAACACGGCCGCGACCGCGGCCAGGATCCTGTGGAGGCTGAGCGCTCCCTGGAGCTGCCGCCGCTGCATCCGGCCCCAGAACTCGACGAGCCAGCCCTCCAGCGAGCTGCGGACGAGCTGGACCAGACTGTCCGTCGACTCGAAGACCTTGCACCAGAGCCCGCTCTCGAAAGCGGTGACCCGGTCGAGAAGCTGCTTCTGGCGCGGGTCGACCTCGGCCCCGGGCGGCAGCTTCTTGAGGAAGGCCATGATCTCCACGTCCTCGCACTGGCGGGCCGTGTCGATCTCCCATTCCACGATGGAGCGCTGCGGATCGCTGGGGAAAGGCGTGCCGTACGTGGCGCCGAGGACGCCCACGAACACATGGGAGCTCTCGATCATCTCGCGGCACCGCTCCTCCGGGCTGCCCCGCCGCGCCCGCTCCTCCTCATAGAGATAGGGCTCGTAGAGCGATCCCAGATTGGCGAGCAGGGCCTTCCGCTCCTCGGACAGGTCCGAGGTCGAGCTGATGAAGACGATGGGCTTGTCCATCTCCGGCGGCCCCTCCTTCAGGATTCCCTGAAGACATTCTCGGGCGGGCCGGTGCGGGCTGTCAACGAGGGGAGGGCGGGTTCTCGCCTACTGGAGCTCACTCGTTGTCAGGACAGCCGGCACATCGGTCTGAGAAAAGTCGTTCCCTTTGAACAGGAGGGGCTGGCCCGAGGTACGCGCCAGAGCATAGCTGCAGCAATCCCCCAGGTTGAGGGCAGCGGAATGACGTCCTTTTCCATACGTCTCGTAGGCTGCGCGGGCGAGCAGGACCTGGTCGGAGTCGAAATGGACAACCGTGAGAGCGGCGGCGTGGATGAGCAAATCGAGCTCGCGAACACCCGCAGGCCCCTTGCGCGTGTGGATCACGATCGCCGTCTCAAGCGCCGAAACCGCGCTCACCAGCCTCTTCGGGTCAACTGCGATCGCCTGAGCGAACCGCTCCGCTTCCGGCTCTCGGAGCAAGATCGCCAACAAGGCCGAGGAGTCGATGACCATCAGCGGAAAGCGCCGACTTCGTCATAGCCCAGGATCTCGTTGGCGGTCCGGGTGTCGAGATCAGGGAGAGAGCTGCAGCGCTGGCTGATGGCCATCAGGGTTTCCACCAGGTCTGGAGCGGACCGCCGGCCCTTGAGTCGTTCGAGACGCTCTTCCAGAGAATGGATAATGGCCTCGGTGAGGCTTTCGCCTGTCTCGTTCGCCACCTGCCTGGCCAATTTCTCTGCCGTGTCGTTCTTGATGCTCAGTGCCATGAAGAATCTCCTGATTCTAGAATCTGGACTATATTCTAGAATCTACCCAACAAGCTGACAAGCCTGAGACACCCCCTCACGGCGGCCGGCGCACCGGACGGGGTGCGAAGTAGCCGCCGCGGTGGCGGAGCTTGGTGCCGCGGGCCGACTTGCGGAGCCGCACCTCCAGGGGGTGATAAGAGCCGTCGGGCGGCACGTCCACCTGCACGGTGAGGAGATAGGAATAGGCGCTGCGGCTCATCGCGCGGCCGAGCCCCGGAGCGAGGTCGTTTCCCCCTTCCACCAGCACGCCCCCGGTCTGATTGGCGAGGATGAAGAGGCCGTCTCCGTTCAAGCCGCCACCTCGCAGGGTCCCCAGATTCGCGGCATGGATCACCCAGCCCAGCCGCCTCAGCGAGCCGAGGATCTCGTTGAGCTTGGCCAGCAGGGCGCTGCTCCCCAGGTTGGCGTCGGTGATTCCCTCGGTGGGCCGATGGACCATCTCGCCGGAGAACCCCTCGCTGAAGAGGGCCAGGTATTTCCGCCCTTCGATCGGGCGCAGGTAGTCCGCCAGCCCCGCCAGCGCCTCGGCCATGGCCATGACGTGGCCGCGCTGGCGGGCCTCGACGTTGCCCGCCTCCACCCTCGCGGCATCTCCGAGCGCCTCGACCACCGAGTCCCCGTGCTCCGCGATCATCTGCGCGGCGAAGTTGACCTCCCGCGTCCGGTTGCGCTGAGCGAGCAGCTTGCGGGCGTCGGCGCCGAGCACGCGCAGCGGGCCGTCCTCGCCCGCGGCGAGGACCGGTGCTTTCCCCGTCATCGCGCCCGAGAGCGCGGCAAGAGTGCGGTCCACGGCGGCGCGATCGGTGGTAAAGGGGAGGAGGAGCGGAAGCTCACCCTTGGGCAGGTAGATCCCCACGCCCACCAGGTCGCTGGAATCGAGGGAGCCCGCCACCATGCGGCGCGCCGCGGCGATCCCCTCTATCTGCCGGTCGGGGCGACTGAGAGCGAAATCGAAGAAGAGGAACACGTGACGGCGGGCGGCTTGCGGCGGGAATGCCGGCGCTGGCGCGCTCTGGTCCCCCCGCGCCGGCTCCGCACCCTGGGAGGCCCGGAGCTCGATCGTCTCGCAGGAGACGATGGGCAGAGGATGGCCGTTCTCCAGAACCTCGAAGTCGGCCGCCTGGAGCCCTTCGACTGGCTCGTTGCCGCGCATCACCTCGACCGGGATCTCGACCACGGTGACCGAGATCTCGGAGGAAGCACCGGCGGACATCGGAGGAGAGGACGGAGGGGGCTCGGCGATTCCCGCCGCTCCGCAAAGGAGCAGCATGAGGACCGCGGCAATCCGTACACAGAGGTGGATACCGGGTTGATGCGGGCGCAACGGAGACATCGGGATCACGCGTCCTCCTTGGCCGTCGGCCGGGCGGCTGTCCTGGTCGGTCCGGAGACTCGCAGGAGCCGTGCCACGGCCTCAGCCCAGGAACGGGTGAGCGACCGCCCGCCTCGCCGTCCCGCACTGGCTACGGCGGTGTCCTCACGGAGAGACGAGCCCGCTCTCCGGCGAACGAGTCACCGCGGCCGGCCCCGCAAATAAACAGCCTCACAGGAGCTGTCACCGCATAGCCTCGCGGCTATATCTGCCCTTCACCTGTGGTAGGGTTACTGGCAACAAGTCAGCGTCTACCAAAGGAGGATGGCAATGAAGCGCTCTCGCCTGTTCCTGTCGTCTTTATTCATTCTCGCTGGAGCCCTCGCCCTCGCGCCGGCGGCCTGGGCCACTTGCACCTGCGACAACACGATCACCGGGACTTCCGGGAATGACATCCTGACCGGTGGCTCAGGAGTGGACTGCATTTACGGGGGTGATGGCACGGACCAGCTCTACGGCTACGGGTCCAACGATTGCCTCTATGGCGAAGGGGACCCCGACCTGCTCTGGGGAGGTATCGGCGACGACGAGCTCTTCACCGGTCCTTCCGGGATCTATGGCGACTACGGGGATGGCGAGGAGGGAGCGGATCTGGTCGATGGTGGAGACGACATCGATACTCTCGTGGGATACCGAGGGAATGACATCATCATCGGCGGCAACGGGGATGACGATCTGTATGGCGGAGCGGATAACGACAGCCTCACCGGCCAGGCCGGGACCGACCGCGCCGACGGCGCCGCCGGCACGGACTTTTGCGATGCCGAGACCGAGCTGAATTGCGAGCTCTGAGCCGCGGGCTTGCCGGAATTTTCCGGAGGGCTTTGCACCTGCGATGCCCTCCGGCGCTCCTTGCATGAGATTCGACGCATGGGACGTATCGCTTTTCTCGGGATCCGTTTCCTCGCTGTCCTTTCCCTCTCCCTGGTTACGGCTGGCGTTGCGCTCACCCAGCCCGTGGCAATGGTCCCCCAGGAAACGCCGGCCGAGCCGCTGATCCTCTCCGGACAGGTGGTCGATGCGAGCGGCCGGAAGCCGATTCCGAACGCGCTCGTGCGAGTTTCTGAGGATGCGAGCGCCGCGGTCCGCGCGGATGCCGAAGGGCGCTTCCGGGTGGAGGCTCCCGGGCGCCGGCGGTTCGTTCTCGAGATCCTCGCGCCGGGCTTTTTGCTCAAGAAGGTTGTGATCACCCGGCCCCAGCTCGTGAGCCGCAAGATCGGAACCCTCGCTCTGGAGCGCGCCGGCAGGCTCCGCGGCAAGGTGGTGGACCCGCAGGGTCGCCCTGTGGCCGGCGCGGCGGTGCTCGCCATCCATCAGAGCGCTCTGGGAGATCGGGCCTTTTCGCCGTCCGATCCCGTGGCGGACCGGGCCGTGACCGATCCGCAGGGCCGCTTCGAGCTCCCTCACGTACGTCCCGAGCAGAGCTATGAGATCCGGGCTTCCCGGGCCGGAGCCTTCCTTGCGGCCCAGAGCGCCACGGTGGGCGATCCCGCAGCAAAGCCGCGCGACCTGACCCTCGTGCTGGCCCCGGCCCGGACCGCCCGCGGGAAGGTCCAGGACCCCGCCGGCCGCCCGATCCCAGGAGCCGAGGCGATCGTGCGCCCGGCTCTCCGTCCCGGGTCCCAAGACGATGGATCTGCGGAGGAGACGGACAGTCCTCCTGTCCAGAGCGATGCCCAGGGTGTCTTCTCGCTCCCCGAGCTGCCTGCCGCCGAGGTGGAGCTGTCGGTCCGCCGGAAGGGATATGCGCCCGCGGTCTTCCCGGCGCTGCGCGTCCCCAACGGCACCGGACCCGCGGACCTGGGCGTCGTGACTCTTCGTCCCGGGGCTCCCTTGACCGGCCGCGTGATCGACCCTCGCGGCCAGGCCGTCCCCGGCGGCGAGATCTTCCTCCTGGATCGGCCGGCCAGTCCCCAGGAGATGGAGCGGGCGCTCAAAGGACGCAAGCCCGCCGCGACCGTGGCGGCGGACGGTCGCTTCTCCATCGAGGATCTGGCCCGGGGGACTCCGGTCCATGTGGCCGTCCGGGCTCCCGGTTATCTGGTCGCCCAGGTCCGTGCGGTCCGTCCTCCCACGGCGAAGCCGGTCGTGATCCGCCTGGAGCCCGAGGCGGCCCTGCGGGGCCGGGTCGTCGACGAGGCCGGCGAGCCGGTGCCCGGGGCGCGCATCGATCTGTACTGGCAGGCGTTCCTGCCCGAGGAGCCGGACCGCCCGGTGGGAGAGCCGATCCTCCAGAACACGCGGGCGGATGGCGAAGGGCGCTTCGAGCTCCGGGGGCTCCCCGCCGGAACGGCACGGGTCGGCGTCAGCGCGCAGGCCTTCGTTCCTCTCGAAGGTGTCGAGGTCGAGCTGCCCCGGCCGGCGACCGCCGGAGAGCTCCGGCTGGTGCTCGAACGGGGGGCTCTCCTCCAGGGGCGCGTCATCACCGCGGCCGGCGAGCCGGTGCCCGCGGTCCGCGTCGGCGTCAGCGGAGCCGCGACCTCCACGAACGATGACGGCCTGTACTGGCTCGAAGGGGCGGAGCTCGGCCGGCAGGAGGTGCTCTTCCTCCATCCAAGCCACGGCCGGGTGGCGAAGCCGTTCGAGATCCAGCCGGGAGTCAACGTTTTGGACGTGACGTTCGAGCCCGGGGTCGAGGTCGCGGGACGCGTGGTCGACGAAGCCGGAAAGCCTGTGCCGGGCGCCAAGGTCGAGCTGGCTCCCGAGAACCGCTTTGAGCCGAGGCAGTATCGGGACGTCACCGGCGAGGACGGCCGCTTCCGCCTCTCCCCGGTGCTCGCGGGCAAATACCGGTTGAAGGCCGGAGCCGACGGATTCACCGACACCGAGCGCCCGGGGACGCTCGCGGTCGCCGGCGAACCCGTCTCCAACCTCGAAGTCACGCTCGACAAAGGGGCCGCGCTCTCCGGAAAAATCCTCGGGCTCTCTCCGGAAGACCTGCCGCAGGTGGAGGTCGAGGCCCGCGGCGACAGCGGAGAGACGGTGGCCGCCTGGACCGACGGCCGGGGCCGCTACGAGATCCGTTCCCTCGCGCCCGGCGACTGGACGGTGACGGCCCGGCTCTGGGATGACCAGCGGCAGGCTAGGACCCGCATCGCCATCCGGCGGTCCGACCGCGAGGTGACGCGCGACCTGGAGTTCGAGAAGCGCCTGGCGCTGACCGTCCAGGTGCTCTATGACGAGGAGCCGCTCCCCGACGCCCTGGTCTCCGTGCGCGGACAGCGGACCACGGCCGAGCGCACCGCCACAACCGACTACGAGGGGCGGGTCCGCTTCGACGACCTCGCGCCCGAAACCTATCGCGTCGGGCTGCGCCACGCCCGGAACCTGCTCGTGCACAATGACCAGGTCGACCTCCAGCACGACCGGGAACTGGTCATCCGTCTCCAGGGCGCCACGATCGGCGGCCTGGTCGTGAGCGCGTCTGACGGCGAGCCGGTTGCGGACGCCCTGCTCTCGCTGCGGCCGGTGGAAGGGCCGGAATACCTGGTCACCACGGGCACCAAGAGCGACGGCCGTTTCGCGGTCTACCGGGTGCAGCCGAACCGGTACCGCCTTCAGGCCAACGCCAAGGGATTCCTCATCGCCGAGCAGGAGATCCAGGTCGCCGCCGGGCAGACGCTCGACAACCTGGAGCTCCGGCTCCACCCGGCGCCGGGAGCCAAGATCCGAGTCCGCCTCGCCTCGGGCGAGGTCCCGTCGCGCGTGCATCTGCAGGTGCGCGACGCGGCCGGCGGAACGACGCTCTCCGAGACGCGCCAGGCGGCCCCGTCGGGGGAGATCGAGCTGTCTTCCCTGCCCTCCGGCTCCTGGACCCTGCTCCTCCGCGCCGACGGCGGAGCCCTGGCCACGGCGAGCCTGGTGGTCCCCTCGGAAGAACCCGTCGCCATAACCTTGCAGCCTGCCGGCCGGCTGAACGTGCGCGTCCCGGCGCTCCTCTCCTCAGACCTGATCGGAACGGTCCGCCTGCTGGGCCAGGATCAACAACCGTTTTGGACGCTCGGCCCCGGCGGAAACGTCGTCCAGCAGTGGCCGCTCGCCGGGGGCAAGGCAATCGTCGAAGGGATACCAGCCGGAAGCTGGATCATTCAGGTGGAAACGCCGGATGGCCAGCGCTGGCAAGGCGCGGCGGTGACCGCCGGAGTGGCGGAAGCGGCCATAACGATCGAGTGAGCGCTAGCCGGCGCAGCCGGTCCGCTGCAACGGCCGGCTAGGCGCCAGCAACTCTATACAGATTGGCCCGCCCCTGCCTGCCGATCAACTCGATCACACTCCCTTTTCGTAGACAATACGCCATCTTCTGAGCCAACTCCCTGCCAGCGTTCATCCCAGTCGCAAGATCTTTCGTAGTGAATGACTCCAGTCCCTCCGGAAGAAACCCTAGCCAGTCCGCCGACTCCCCAAACAACCGCCGGTCCAGGACCTCCAGCAATCGACGTCCTTCAAGAACCCATCCTCTCCTGCGCCATTTTCTCCCCCCCTCGTACCGCCTCACCTCTTCTTCTCTTATCATCAATACTTCAAGCGAAAAGTTACGGTTTGACAACAACTGCGGGATACTCACCATTTCCCAAAAAAGATCCTCCAACCGTCCTCTCTTGGGTGACTTGCGGCGAATGGCTCGACCGCGATCATCGGTCGCCAACCGGACAATCCATTTCTCTTGGGCTATCGGGTAAATCAATCGCACCTGGTGTGAGCGCGCCAGGTTGGCAAGCTTTGACTTGATGGATGCGAAATTGCCGGTTTGGATCTCTATCAACAGATCGTCTCGAACGATATCAATCACGAACCCGTCAACCGCGACTTCAAATCGATCTCCCGGCCGTGCGTACCACTGTTTCAGTGATGCATGGAGCGGCCTCTCATTCAGTAAACCGATTCCTGACATCTCAATCCATTGTGTGTCGGTTCTTCTGACGCTTAACGGGTTATGAGTTAGGCGGCGCCGGCTAGATGTTTGACGCATGCTCCGATTGCGGTGAGTAGAAGGAGGATGGTCTTCGAGATCGAGTCGTAAGCGCGCATGTAGTAGGCGTTGGACATGCGGAACTGTGCGTCGCGGTAAGGCGCGAGCGTCGGCGCTCTGGAGATTGCCCGGTCGTCGATGACGCCGGCTCGATGAAGAAAGGCGTTTCGGACTTCGTTCAGTTCGTCTAGATGCGCGGCCAGGTCAGGCGGCATCTCGATGCCGAAGCCGAATGCTGACGAAAGAGCCCGCAAGCTGTCGCTGAAGGAGGCGTGCTTCGAGCGGACGACGCGTTCAGTGCGAGAGTAGATGGCTCTGGCTTGCTCCTCTGATGGAGGGAAGCTGTAGTCGTTGGGGATACGTGCGCCGAGGTTGACCACAGTGGATGTCGACAAAGGATCGTTCTTCAGGATCTCCACGACTGTGTCCTCGAGCGCGACCTCAAGGGCTGACCACATGGCGACAAAGCTGTGACGATGGAGGGTAGCGTAGTCCTGGTTGCGCTCGTCTCGCACCCATTGTTCAGTGCCCGATAGGTCGGCCAGGACGCTGCGAAAAGTGTGGAGCGCCTCTTCGTCCTTGCCCTGCGTCAGCACGGGTAACGCGTAGACGAGAAGAGGCCTAAAACTTTCGAAGATGTCAAGACCGCGGCGGAAGACACCTGCGATCTTGATTTCCTCCGCGACAAAGTCCAAGGCGTAGCCGATCGGCCCTATGAGTCTGAATGGCCACTTCGAATCCGGCGGGGCTGTTGGAGTAAGCATGGTGTTCTGAGCGACGCCTAACGTTGCTGCACCTCAGCGTGCGGCGCTAGCCGTCCATTGGAGGCGTTTGTTCGGCGATGCTACCACTCATGCCCAAGGTACAGGAACTTGAGGACGTGCGTGAGGACGCCGGCGTTCCCAAGGGACGCAGGATTCAAGCCTCCGCGCCGATTCCCTCGCTCTGCGGCGCCTCGGCGTCAGTCGTCGCTTGTCAAGGACTCACTTTGCAAGTGAAGTCCCGATGTTCGGGCTGCTTGGATTCACATCCAAAGTCCGCGTCCTCGGGATGATGACAAGATCCATGTCTTCCATCGGAATGGCCCCGAGCAACACCTGATCCCCCATGACCAGGGCGCCGGCAAATCCAACGCGGTTCTTGAACCTCAGCTCAAGCGGGCCAACGTACGGAACAAGCTTCCTTGTCCCATCGGCGAGGGTTACTTCCTTGGAATCGATCGCCTCCAGCTCCAACTGAATCTGGACGTGCGCGGGGATGCAAAGATGCAAGGCACCGGAGTCCGCGAGGGCTTCGACTTCAACGGGCTTCAAGTCGGGAAGCCTCGGATTCTTCAACATCAATCGGCCATTCACAAAGTCCCCCCGCGTTACCTCCTGGCACTCCGCTTCGCTCTCCTCAGCTCGGCGTTTCCGCGATCTCGCGCAACTCCTGGATCGCGATGGCGAGGTAGTCCCGCACGGCGCGCTCGAGTTGGGGACGTAACCTGGCCAGGGCGAGGGTGATCTTCTCCGGCGGGATGTCTTCTTCGTCGACCGGCAGGCTCGCGGCGATGTGCCGGAGCTGCGCACAGAAAGCTTTCAAGGTCTCAGCAGCCTGCAAGAACCGCTCACGGTCTTCGCCGGGGGGCATGGCGTCGGCCAACTTGAGCATACGATCGATGTTGATGCGCCCTTCCCACGCCAGCTCTCGGAGCTCCTCCTCGATGATGAGGTGCTGGTCGGTCATGCAAGTCCCCTTTTTCACGGCCGGCCTTCCAGGGGCCGGCGCCACGCACGGTGCAGGTATTCCGCCATGCTCCGGAAGGTCACCGCTTCAGCCCGGCGCTCTTGCACGGCCCGCTGCATCAGCAGCCACATGGCGAGCCCTTCGGCGTGCAGGCCCCAGCCCTTGAGGAGCGGAGCGAATTCCTCGACCAGCTCCGACGCTTCTTCGTGCTTCCCCCGCGCCACGTAGACTTCCATGAGGTCGAGCGACACCAGGGTCAGCTCGTGAGCGTAGACCGGGTCCTGGAGGTCGAATCACAGGCGCTTGAAGACCTCTTCGGCTTCCGCGAGGTCTCCGAGGCTGCGGGCGATCTTGCCTTCCAGCCAGTGGAGACGGGTCTGCGTCCACGGATCCTCGAACTGCGCGTACAGCGGCCGGGAGATCTCCAGCATGGCCAGCGCTTCCCGGGTGCGTCCGGCGTCGTTGAGGAAATGGGCCAGGTTGTGCCGGCCGCACCACTCCAGGCGCGGCTCTCGCAGGGAGTCGATCCGCGCGAGCCCGTCCTGCGCCAGCTCGACCGCCCTCCGTGGGTCTGTGTAGCCAATCGCATCGGCCTGCTTGAGCAGGATCCGCCCCTCCATGTGCGCGTCGTTGACGCTCCGGTAGATGGCGGCGGCCTGGTCCAGGACGTCCATGGCGCGCTCGAACTCTCCGAGGTCCTTGTGCAGACTGGCGCGCAGGGAGAGCAGGCCGGCCTCTTCCAGGGGATCGCCGGTCCCCTGCGCCAGCTCCTCTTCGGCGTAACGGAAGGCGTTCTCCGCGCTGGCGAAGTCGGAGGCCAGGCGCTTGGCGTTGCCGAGTACCCCGAGCGCTCCGGCGCGGAGGTCGGCGAGCCGCGTCTCGCTGTACCGGGCGGAGTCCAGGGTCTCGACCACGGCGAGGGCGAGGTGAGCGATCTCGACGGCGTAGGCCGGGGCGCGGAAGCTCATCTGCCGGCTGGTCTCCAGGAGCCGGTCGTAGAGCCCCCAGTTGTGCATCCGGGAGTCGTTCCGGATCATGGCCAGCCGCCGGTCCTGGTCGTGCTTCTCCAGGACGTGCCAGAGGCCGATCCCGCGCAGCCTCTCCCGCGCCAGCTCCGCGCGGCTCTCGTCCACGGAGCCGAGCACCCGCAGGAAGGTCTCGCGGTAGCGCTCGGGATCGTCGGGGAAGAGGGCGCTCTGGAAGTCTCCTGCCGAGTAGGCGTAGCCCTCTTCCGCACCCACCTGGATCGCCCTCTCCTGGCACTCGCCGCAGCGGCGCATCAGGTGGCGGACCACCTCCTGGGTGTCCCGCCGCGACAGCTCCGACCGGAAGAACCTCTGCAGCAGCTCCCGCGACACGTGATCGTCGGCCATGGCTGTTCTCTCCTCCCGATATAGTATAGTTGCCGCAGGACGTGTTTTGGGGACAAAAAAGACGCCGGCAGAGGACCGGCGCCGAAAAAGGAGATGAGATGAGGCTTTGGCCTAGCCGTCCGGGTCTGCGCCGGACCGCGAGTCCCCGTCATCCGCCGAAGAGGCGGATGGAGTCTCTCCCGTGGTGGGCGAGCCTCCATCCGGGTCCGCGCTGGATCGGCTCCGCTCGAACAGCCCGAGGACCGGCGCCAGGCGCTCCCAGAGGGCTGCAAGGAGGCCTTTTCCTTCCGCCCGCTCCGGGGCCGGCAACGCCAGGGAAGGCAGGGCGATTGCCAGCGCGAGCAGGAAGAGGACGGCGATGCGACGTGTGCGGCTCATGTCCGCTCCTTTCCGGGGCGTCGGAAGCCGTCCGCCAGGATCGGCTCGCGCCCCCCCTTCAAGGTAGCGCCATGGCGCAGCCGAGTGGACGGCGCTCCCGGCAAATCCTCGGGCCGCGCGAAACGGCGTTCCGGCCAGCGCGAAGATCTCGCCGGACGATCCGGGGCGTCGTGCGCGAGATTTTGGGGATAGTGGAGCCCCTGGAGGACTAGCGGTCCGAATTTTCCGGATTTGGTCCGAGAATTCCTCGGGTCTGTCCGGTTTTTCCCTGGTATGGGCGCCCAAAAGGTTTTCGGTCCGAATTTTCCTCATTTCCGTCGGAAAAAGAGATTTTGGACGGTTCCAAGGGCCTTTCTGGTCCGCCAATTCCTTTTTCTGTCCACCAATTCCTGAAATCTGTCCGGGAATTCTTTTTTGAAGGGGGTACCCGGCTTTCCAGGTCCGAATTTTCCTGATTTCGGTTGATTTTTTGCATTCCGACTGAGGAAAAGAAATTTTTGGTCCGCCAATTCCCCTTTTCGTCCGCCAATTCCTATTTCTGTCCGATAATTCCTCTTTTGCGGAGGAATCGGGCGTTCCCGGTCCGAATTTCCTGTCCGAGAGGAGCTCAGCGGCTCTCAGCGGTGGACCCGCTCGGCCACGGGCTCCAGCCAGCGGTCGCAGGCCAGCCATTTGTGGAAGGTGAAACCGGCGTCCTTCCGGCCGGCACTCCCCCCATCTTGAAGTCGCCTTCGTAGTCCGGATCGGAAGGCGCCGAATTCCCGGCGACTGTCGTGTCCCAGGCTTCCACGGGACCCAGGGCGCTGACGCCGCCGGCCCGGCCTTCGGAAAGATTGCCCACGATCCGGCAGCGGGTGAGCCTCATCGAGCCGACGTTGCGGATCGCGCCCCCTCCGACCCGGGCGGAGTTGCCTTCGAGGATCGCTCCCTCCAAGCGGACCGTGCCGCTGTTCCAGATCGCTCCGCCCCGGTCTCCAGCCCGGTTGTCGCGCAGCACCGTATCGGAGATGTCGACCTCCCCCGCGCCCGCGACCGGCAGGTTGTACACCCCTCCGCCGGTCCCTCCCTCACCGTCCGCCCGGTTGGCGGTGACGAAGCTGCCGACCATCCGCAGGACGCCGTCGTTGCGGATACCGCCGCCGTCATCCCCGGCGGTGTTGCCCGTGACCGTCACCCGCTCGAGCACGAGCGCCCCCGTGTTCCACAGCCCTCCGCCGTCGGTGTAGCCCTCGGTGAGACCGTGACGGACCGTCAGGTCGCGCAACGTCAGCCTTCCCTGGGGAGCCACGTGGAAAATGCGGAAGGGTGGGGTTCCAGGCGCCGTGCTGCGTTCCACGATGGCGCCGCTGCCTTCGATGGTCACCTCCGCGGTCACGCTCGGCAGACCGCTCCCGCCCTCCAGTCCGTTGACGGCGGCCACACCGGTCAGCGAGTGGACGCTCCTTGGAGCCAGACGGATCAGGCCACCGCCGGCCGCGTTGGCGGCGTCGAGCGCCGCCCGCAGGCTGCAGCGGGGGACGGCGCCGTCCGTGGCGCACTTCGGATCGCCGGGATCGACCTCCACGACGGACGCACCGCCGCTCTCCACGGCCGCAAGCATCGCCACGGCCAGAATCCCGAGCCGTCGCATCACCGCGATCTCGACGCGTAGAGCCGGGCCACCTGCGGGTTCTCCCGGAAGACCTGGATCCTGCCGTTCTCCGAGTC
>DASVEF010000218.1:0-34806 GCA_036380715.1 Thermoanaerobaculia bacterium
GACTCGGAGATAACAGCCAGGGATGCTGTCCCGACCGCCCTCTTCCTTGAGGTAGTAGGAGCTGCCGCGGGCGGCCGGCGGGTTCTTGAAGGCTTCGCGGACTACCGCAAGAGTGATGGTTTTGACCGTCGGCATGAGGTCGTCTCCTTGGCATTGTCGTACGCTGAATCGCGCGGATGTCGTACACAAGTCGTACGGGAAAAGGATAGCAAATGGTACTAAGGCAGAGCAATCCAAATCGTGCCAGGAGAGGATAACCCTAATACCAGCCTGTATTTGTATTGCCGGAAAGCAATCAAGAGAAATGAAGATAATGTAGGACACCTGAATGGGGTTCAGGGGGTCCCGGGTTCAAATCCCGGCGTCCCGACCAATTTCGTAAATACACGCAGCAGAAGGTTTTGGCATCGGGGCGAGGATGGTTGTGCCTCGCAGCTTCACCGGCTATCCAGGGATTAAACAGAACCCCGCTCGCCGAACGGCTCGGCGGAGCGGGGGCGGAGAAGCGTCTCAGGGGATGCACTTCTGGGACGCTGGCGCCGACATCGCCGCCATGAAGTAGCGCGCCGAGCTCAAGGTGGTAGACAAGGAAATCGAGCGCCTCCGCGGAGCCACGGCCGCGTGACTGCCTGATATGCTCTCGGCGATGATGAGTGAGCCTGGCGGCGTGGCCGTGGTGAGCGGCGGCGGGTCCGGGATCGGCCGTGCGGTCGCACGGATGCTCGCACGCCGCGGCCATCCCCTGGCCCTGCTCGGCCGGCGCACCGGCCTTCTGGAGGAGACTCTGGAGACCGCGGGCGGGGAAGGGAGTGCGATCGCCTGCGACGTGCGCGATCCCGGGGCGGTCGACCAGGCGTGCGCTCGCATCCAGGAACGCTGGGGCCCGCCGGCCATTGTCATCCCAGCCGCGGGGGTCGCCTCGATCGCTCCGCTGGAGGAGATCCCGCCGGACGGCTTCCAGGCGATGGTCGACACCAATCTGACGGGCACGTTCCTGCTCCTCCGAGCTCTGCTCCCCGGGATGAAGAGGCGGGGGAGCGGCTGGATCTTCCCGCTGCTGTCCACGGCGGCCCGCCAGGGGTTTCCCGGCTGGTCGGGTTACTGCGCCAGCAAGTGGGGGCTGCGGGGGATGGTGGCGGCGCTGCGCGAGGAGCTGCGGGGGAGCGGCGTGCGGATCACCGCCGTCTATCCCGGGGCTACAGATACTCCGATCTGGGACGATCTGCCCGGCGATTGGAACCGTTCTCTGATGGTCCCTCCTCTAGAGGTGGCGCGGGCGATCGAGAGCGCCCTGGACGCTGATCCCTCCACGCTCGTGGAGGAAATCCATCTCGGACCCGTCGGAGGCGCGCTTTGAGATTCCTTCTGCTGCTCACTCCGCTGCTCCCCCTATTGACCACCGTGCCTGGGGGAGGCTGGATCTTCCCGTTCGTGGCACCGCTCACACTCTATCCTTCCTTCTCGCGACGGGTGCGGGAGGGGCGATATCTGAGCGCTTGGCAACTCGGGCTCCTCTGGGCCCTGCTGCTCAGCGCCGGAGTGATCCTGCTGGTTTTCTGGCTGCCGGACGCGGCCCGGACGGGGATCGTCAACGGCGAGCCCTACCGGCAGGAGATGTTCTCGTGGATCGCCACCGGCGAGGGGAGGGAGAACGACTGGCGCGCCTTCCTGCCCCAGCACCTTCTGCACTTCGCAATTTTCCTGCTGCTCACCTGGGCGAGCGGCGGCTACCTGGGGCTGGTGCTCGGCGCATTCCTGGTGGCCTACATGAGCTATTTCGTGGGAAGCTACGCCGTGGCGAGCGGGCACCCGTTCCTCGGCTCGCTGGCCGCATGGGTCCCCTGGTCGGTGATCCGCGTCTTCGCCTTCGTGCTCTTCGGATCGCTGTTCGCGCGCCCGCTCCTAGTCCGCAAGATCTGGCCGTTCGGTCGCGACGAGTACCGCCTCATGGGGTTCGCCGCGAGCGGCATCGCGATCGACATTCTGATGAAGGCTTTTTTCGCTCCGGCATACGGGCTGTTCCTCCGGCAGATGGCGCGCAGCGCCATCGCCGAGCTATACTCCGCCGCCCTGAGGGTCCTGTCATGAGCGAGATCCGCGAAACAGAGGGTGGGCTGAACGGCGCCGGGAAGCGGTTCGGGATCGTGGCGTCCCGCTTTAACTCCCGGGTGGTAGAGCCTCTGGTGGCGGGTGCTATCGACTGCCTGCGGCGGCACGGGGTCGAGCCGGGGAATATCCACCTCGTGCGGGTGCCCGGCGCCTGGGAGATCCCGCAGGCAGCCGAGGAGCTCGCGGTTTCCGGCCAGGTGGACGCGCTGATCGCGATCGGGGTGGTCATCCGGGGCGAGACCCCGCACTTCGACTACATCTGCTCGGCGTGCAGCCGCGGTCTGGCGAGCCTGGCGAAGCGCCACCGGCTACCTGTAGGGTTCGGCGTCCTCACTTGCGATACTTCCGAGCAGGCGCAGGAGCGCGCCGGCGGCAAGGCCGGCAACAAGGGGTGGGAGGCGGCGCTCGCTGCCCTGGAAATGGTCGGCCTCTTCGCCCGCCTGCGCGGCTGAATCCCCTGGCGACGGACTTGCAGCGCGGCTATCATTGCCGGTCGGTCGGCCGTTCCTTGCTGAGAGCGGCCCTCGTTCGGTTCTGATTCGATCCCTTGAGGTTTTTTCGAGGCAAGGCAATGACGGCAGGAACGGCAGGAAAACGGCGGACGGCTCGGGAAATGGCGGTTCAGATGCTCTACCAGAGCGATCTGGGCGGCAGCCCGTTACTGCACATTTTCAACACCTTTGACCTCTCGGAGTACCTTGCCCGCGAGGCGGGGGCTCCCCCCAGGAAGCGCAAAGGCCCTCTCACGCCCGAGGAGCGGATCGAGCTCGAGCGGAGCCGGAAGCGGGTCGAGGAGGCCTTCGGATTCGCGCAGGAGCTCGTGCGCGGTACGATCGAGAACCAGGAGAAGATCGACGCACTGATCCGCGGCCAGGCGGACAACTGGCGGCTGGAGCGGATGCCCGCCGTGGACCGCAACATCCTGCGTCTGGCGGTCTACGAGATGCTCTACGAGCGGGATACGCCCAAGCTCGTGGTGCTCGACGAGGCCATCGAGCTGGCGAAAAAGTTCGGCTCCGAGCAGTCAGGGCGCTTCGTCAACGGTCTGCTGGACGGTCTTCTGAAGCAGCACACTTTTCCCGGTAGCCTGACTTGACCGGACGGTCTATTCCCCTGTAAGCAGTGGGGCTCACCCCTCCGGCCGGCGGGGGAGCGGAGAAGCGATGAGCAGCCAGTACGATCACAAGGCCGTCGAGGCCAAATGGCAGGACCGGTGGGAGCGCCAGCGGGTAGCCGAGGTCGACCTCCGTCACGGACAGGGTAAGTACTACATGCTGATGATGTTCCCCTATCCGTCGGGGGACCGCCTCCACGTCGGTCACGGCCGCAACTACATCCTGGGCGATGCCCTGTTCCGTTATCTCCGCATGAACGGCCACCGGGCGCTCAATCCCATGGGCTGGGACGCTTTCGGCCTGCCGGCTGAGAACGCCGCCATCCAGCGCGGCGTCCACCCTCGCGACTGGACCTTCGGCAATATCAAGGTCATGAAGGAGCAGTTCCGCCGCTGGGGGATCCTCTACGACTGGAGTAAGGAGATCGCCTCCTGCACGCCCGAGTACTACCGCTGGAACCAGTGGCTCTTCCTCCGCATGCTAGAGAAGGGGTTGGCCTACAAAAAGAAGGCCCCGGTCAACTGGTGCCCGAGCTGTCGCACCGTGCTCGCCAACGAGCAGGTGATTGAGGGCGTCTGCGAACGCTGCGGCACGTCCGTGGTCCAGCGCGACCTCGAGCAGTGGTTCTTCCGCATCACCGACTACGCCGACCGCTTGCTCGCCGGGCTCGACGGCCTGGAAGGGTGGCCGGAGAAGGTCAAGGTGATGCAGCGCAACTGGATCGGGCGCTCCGAAGGGGCCGAGATCGATTTCCCGGTCCCGTCTCTCGGCGAGACGGTCGCCGTGTTCACCACCCGGCCGGACACGGTCCACGGCGCCACCTTCCTGGTGCTGGCGCCCGAGCACCCGCTGGCCGCAAAGCTGATCGCCGGCCATCCGGAGCGGGAGGAGCTGGAGGCCTGGATCGAGAAGGCGCGCAACACGCCGCGCATCCAGCGGGAAGGAGAGGGGATGCAGAAGGAGGGCCGGGACACCGGAAAGACAGCCGTCAACCCCGCGACCGGCGAGGAGATCCCGGTCTGGATCGCCGACTACGTGCTGCCCGACTACGGCACGGGCGCGATCATGGCCGTGCCCGCGCACGACGCCCGCGATCTCGTCTTCGCCCGCCAGGAAGGGCTGCCGGTGCGCCTGGTCTACCACCCCGAGGATGAGGAGATCGATGAGGAGTCTCTGGCCGAGCCGGTGCTGCATCGCGGGGAGGTCCGCAACGCGCCCCCCTTCGACGGGCTGCGCGACGGACCGGACACGATCCGCCGTTTCGTCGAGTGGATCATGGAGAAGGGGTTCGGCCGCTCGCGGGTGACCTACCGCCTGCGCGACTGGTTGATCTCGCGCCAGCGCTACTGGGGCACGCCCATCCCGGTGGTCTACTGCGAGACGTGCGGCGTCGTGCCTGTGCCGGACGACCAGCTCCCCGTGGGGCTGCCGTACGATGTCGAATTCACCGGCCGCGAGGGGAACCCGCTGTCGCGCAACCAGGCATTCGTGGAGACCGCCTGCCCGCGCTGCGGCAAGCCCGCCCGGCGCGAGACCGATACCATGGACACCTTCGTGGACAGCTCCTGGTACTACCTGCGCTACCTGTCGGCGCGCGACTCCACCCGGATGTTTGATCCCGACGCCGCGAACCGGTGGATGCCTGTGGACCAGTACATCGGCGGCATCGAGCACGCGATCCTGCACCTGCTTTACGCCCGCTTTGTCTGTCGGGTGCTGCACGACTTCGGCATGGTGGGAATCGAAGAGCCGTTCGAGAACCTGTTCAACCAGGGGATGATCACCCGCTACTCGGAGAAGTCCGGCCGGGTGGAGAAGATGTCCAAGTCCAAGGGGAACACGGTCTCGCCGGACGAGCTGATCGAGATCATGGGAGCGGACACCGAGCGGGTCTACACCCTGTTCATCGGTCCGCCGGAGAAGGAGGCGGAGTGGAGCGACGAGGCTGTGGCCGGCGCCCACCGCTTCCTGCAGCGTGTGTGGAGGATCGGCGAGCGCCTGTCGGAGGCCCCTCCCACTGCACCTTTGGACACCGAGCTGGAGCGCGATCGCCACGCCGCCATCCAGCGGGTGACGCACAGCTTCCAGCGCTTCCACTTCAATACGGCCGTGGCCGCGCTGATGGAGCTGTCCAACGCCCTGTTCCGCGCCATCGAGGAGAAGACCGCCTCCCGCCTGCGTTGCGAGGAGACGTTCGACACCCTGCTCCAGCTCCTGTACCCCATGGCGCCGCACATCACCGAGGAGCTGTGGGAGCGCCGCGACCATGTCGAGACGCTGCTCGAAACCTCCTGGCCGGAGTACGATGAGAGCAAGCTCCGCCGGGCGCGCATCCAACTCGTGGTCCAGGTGGACGGCAAGCTGCGCGACCGCGTCGAGGTGGACGCCGACGCGAACGAGCGGGAGGCCCGGATAGCCGCCCTCTCCAGCCTCAAGGTGCAGGAGCACGTGGCCGGGCGCGAGGTGGCCAAGGCTGTCCTCGTCCCGGGCCGGTTGATCAATCTGGTGACCCGGAGGTCCGCATGACCCTGAAGCCCGTTTCCCGCGCCGCCCTTGCTCTAGGCATCCTGGGCGCTCTCATCGCGGCCCTGAGCGGCTGCGGCTATGCCCTGGTGGGGCGGGGCAGCAACATCCCCGCCGATGTCAAGGAGGTCTACCTTCGGCCGCTCGAGAACCGCACTCCCCGTTCGCAGGTCGAGCAGTTCCTGACGCGGTCGATCGCCGAGGAGCTGGTGACCCGGCAGCGCTTTGCGGTGGTGGCTAACGCCGAGGGGGCCGACGCCGAGATCTCCGGCGCCGTGGTCGGCTTCGCCACGACCCCGGTCACCTTCGACCCCGAAGGGCGTGCGACCGAGTACGAGATCTCGATCACGGCCCAGCTCGCCTTCAAGCGGGTCGGCAGCGACCAGGTGTTGTGGAGCAACGACAACTACAACTTCCGCGAGACCTACCCGATCGACGCCTCCTCGGGCTTCGTCGATTTCGAGGATCAGGCCATCGAGCGGGCTTCGGAACGCTTCGCGGAGACAGTGGTCAGCGACCTGCTGGAAGGGTTCTGATCCTCACCCCCCGGGCCCCCCTCTCCCATCGCCCTCCCCCCAACCGGGAGAGGGGGGAAAACGGATCTCGGGATACGAAATGGAGGGGCGCCTACCCCTGGAGATCGGCGACTCTCTTGGCCAGGCGGGACTTGTAGCGCGCGGCGGCGTTCGCGTGGATGACCTTCTTCTGTGCGATCTTGTCGATCACGCTCAGCGTCTGGGGCAGCAGCTCCCGGGCCTGGGCGGCGTCGCCGCTCGTCAAGGCGGCGCGGAGGCGCTTGATCGCGGTGCGCAGGCGCGAGCGGTGGGCGCGGTTGCGCTCCCGCTGATTGATGTTCTGACGGTTTCTCTTCTCGGCAGACTTGGTATTCGCCATATTCTGGTACTCTCTCGCTTCCCGACTGGTCAGGGGATTCAAAACGAAGCCGCACCGAAGTGCGGCGGAACTTTATAGCATTCTGGGCTAGCCGGCGTCAACCCCGAGCTCGCGCAGCCGCTGCTTGGCCAGATTGGCCTCGTCGCTCGTCGGGTACTGCCGGATTACCTGCCGGAGCTGTGTCACGCCCTGCGAGCGCTCTCCCAGCTCGATATAGGAGTAGCCCTTCTTGAGGGTGGCGCTCGCCGCCTTGTCGCTCCGCGGATAGCGGCTCAGCACGGTGTCGAACTGCTCCACGGCCTGGCGGTAGCGCCGCTGCCGGTAGTAGCACTCGCCGATCCAGTATGTCGCGTTGTCCGCGAGGTCGGTGGTGGGGAAGTTGTCCAGGTACTCCTGGAACTCCCGCAGGGCGAGGTCGTAGCTCCCCTTAAGGTAGTCGTTGTAGGCCGAGTTGTAGAGAGTCTGCGGGTCGGCTCCCCCTCCCCCCGGCGGCGTGGCGGGCTGCTGCGGCTGCGTTCCCGGGTCCCCGGTCTGGGGTATCTGCGCCGGAGGGAGAGTCCGGAAGGTCTTCAGCTCCTGGTTAGTCGTCGCGATCTGCTGGGAGAGCTGGGCCAGGCGGTAGTTGGTGTCCTCCAGCTTGGCCTGCAGCTCGTCGATCTGGCTGGAGAGGTCCTGGAGTTTCACCTGCATGTCCGCCTCGGTCTTGAGCAGCGAAGCCATCTGCTGGCTGACCGAGGCCTCCAGGTTCTCCACTTCCTGTTTGCTGGGGGCCAGTTGGGCCTGCTTCTGGAGCTGAAGCATCTGCCGCTGGATCTCGGAGAGCTGCGAGTTCAGCCCCTCGATGTCCTGCGGCGTGACGCACCCCGCGGCGGCAAGGGCCGCCGCGAGGCATCCGGCAAGGAGGAAACGCGCGCGCAGCATGGCTCAGCCGACGTTCGCCCGGCCCGTGATGACCATGTGGGCGCGGCGGTTCTGCGACCAGCAGCTCTCGTCGACATTCGTGCAGACCGGCCGCTCCTCGCCGTAGCTCAGGGTGCGGAGGCGGTTGCCGTCGACGCCCAGCGAGGTCAGGTAGTCGCGCACCGCGTTGGCCCGCCGGTCGCCCAGCGCCAGGTTGTATTCATTGGTGCCGCGCTCGTCCGCGTGCCCCTCGATGGTGACCGTGAGCTGCGCCGAGCTCTTGAGCAGGTCGGCGTTGCGCGCCAGCCTCTCCCGCGTCTCGTCCGACAGCGAGTCCTCGTCGTACTCGAAGTAGACGTCCGGGCTGAAGCCGCGCCGCCGCAGCTCGTCGTTGACCACCTGCATGTCAGCCGAGAGCAGCGGGTCCTCGGTCTCGTCCTCCACCGGCGTGGGCGTCGTCGTCGCCGGCACGTCCGTGGTCGTCGTCGGCGCCGGCGGGGTCACCGTCGTCGTATCGACCTCCAGATCCTGCGGCGGGGTCTGGGGCTTCTTCTTGGGGCATCCGTAGAGGACCGTCAACAGGACCGGTGCCACGATCCAAACCATCCACTTGCGGTTCATGCTCTTATCTCTCCTCGATCTCAGGGAAATGCGGGTTCACGACATCGGGTGCTGCCAGGGTCAATCTAACAGAATCATTGCTCAGATGCGAGGCGCGACCAGTCCGGCATGTCGTTGTTCCCTTCCGAGGTGATCTGCCGCGTGTTGCCGCCGTCGAGGTCCATGACGTAGATCTGCTTTCTGCCGCTGCGCCGCGAGACGTAGGCGATCTTGCGCCCGTCCGGCGAAAAGGTGGGCGACTCATTCTCGCCCGCCCCAGAGGTCAGGACCCGGCTCGCCAGCGTCACCACGTTCATCACCACGATCTGGAAGCGGCCGTCACGCCGGCTGGTGAACGTGATCAGGTCACCCGACGGGCTCCAGGAGGCGCCGTCGTTGTAGGTCCCGTCGAAGCTCAGCCGCCGTTGGTTCGCCCCTTCGGCGTCCATCAGGTAGATGTGCGGATTGCCCGCGCGGCCGGAGGTGAAGGCGATCTCCCCTCCCTTTGGGCTCCAGGCCGGATTGGTATCGATGGCGTTGGAGTGCGTGAGGCGCCGCAGGTTGCCGCCCTTGCGGTCGGCGACGAAGATTTCGACGTTGCCGTCCACCGACCGGGCGAAGGCGACGCGCCCGCCGTCCGGCGAGAAGGTCGGCGTCGTGTTGAGCGAGCCCGAGGTCACCACGGGCTGCTTGCGCCCGCTCGCCAGGTCGGCGATGTAGATCCCCGGCGGGCCGTTGAAGAACGAGGTGTAGGCGATCTCGCCCCCTCCCGGAGACCAGGAGGGGGACATGGACGTCGAGCGGTGGCCGGTCACCCGGCGCTGGTTCTGCCCGTCGTAGTCCATGGTGAAGATCTCTTTCTGGCCGGTGCGGTCGCTGGTGAAGGCGATACTGGACAGGGAGATGCCGGGCACGCCGATCAGGAAGCGGATCACCTCGTCGGCGAACGTGTGGGCGATGCGGCGGCCGACCGGGAAGGTGCCGCGATAGCGCTTGGCCAGGATCGCCTGCCCGCTCGCGATGTCGAAGAGCCGCCCTTCGAGCACGATCCGGTCCCCCTCGGCACGCAGGTCGGCGGTCAGGACCGCCTCGCTGCCCACTGACCGGTAGGCCTCCAGGTCGCGCTGGACGTCCCCGCTGAGCGTCAGGGCGCGCAGCTCCTCCGGACCCTGGATGATGAAGTGGCCGGAATTCACCAGGTCCTGGCGCACGACCTGCTCGATCTCCCGCGTGGTCTGGGCCGCGTCGCCCGACACGCCCGCAACGCGGAACGGCGGAATGGCCAGCCGGAACTGACGCTGTCCTCCGCGCAGCTCGATGGTGACGTCCGGGGGCTGCTGCTGGGGGGGCGTCGCGGGAGGCTCCTGCGCGAAGATGCGGGGGAGCATCAGGCCCAGGGCGAGCAGGAGGGATGCGGCGGCGAGGTAAATGGCTCTCGATCTCATGACACCTCGGTAAAGCATTGATCGCCAAGACGATCGCTGGTCTCGATCCGTTTCAGGTCCGGCCCTCAGTACACGATCAGGTTCACACCGAGAGAATCGTGCCGGTACGCCCTCGGCAGCGGAGGAAAGGGGGCGGCGTTCTGCACCGCGCGCAGGGCCGCCAGGTCGAAGGAATTGTAGCCCGAGGATTCCGCGACCCGCAGGTCGCTCAGGCTGCCGTCCCGCCCGATCTGAAAGTGGATGGTGGCTTTGATACCGTCGCCGAGCTGTGGCCGCACCCACTGGGCGTCGATCAGCGACAGCAGGCGGTCCAGGTAGTAGCCGAAGGTGAAGTCGGGGTTGTCGACGCCGAGCCGGCCTCCGAAGGCGGTGGTGCCGAGCGGGCTGCCGGTGGCGGCGCCGCGACGCCCAAGCTGGTCGCCGGTCTCCCCGGAAGCCACCCCGGCTGGGCCGCCGGACGTGTCGTCCGGGGCCGGTTTCCTGGAGCCCGACTCCGGCTTCTTCGTGTCGGCGCGCCCGCCGGTCTCCGGCTTCGGCTCGGGCTTCTTCTTGGCGTCCTTGTCGGGAAGGACCGGAACGTCGTCCGCCGGCGGCTTGGGAGCGGGCTCCTGGGGCTCCGGCTCCGGGGCCGCTGGCTCGGGATCAGGCTCGGGGGCGTCTGGCTCCACGGCGGGCTTTTCCTCGGCGGGGGGCGAACGCCTGCGCGGCGGGGCCGGCCGCCGTACGCCCAGCGCCTGGGCCGGGATGATCTGGACGGGTACGAACGAAAGCGGCTCCGGAGGGCGCTGCAGCCGCGGCAGCAGCAGGGCGATCAGCGCCACGACTGCGTGCAGCGCGACGGCGGCGGCGAGGCTGACCGCCTCAGGCCGCCGGCCGGTCCGGCGGGCGCGGTCGGCGAGAACGCGGTCGACCTCGGCTCTCACCTCAGCTCCGGTCCTTTTCCGGGCGGTCGGTGACCATCCCGACGTGGACGATCCCGCCCTGGTGGAGGGTGTCCAGCACCTCGACCACCCGGCCGTAGGGGACGTCCCGGTCGCCCTTGAGGAACACCGTGTCGTCCCCCCGCGCCTCGCTCTGCCGCTTGACCTCGCCGACCAGGTCTTCGATCGCCATCGGCGTCTCGCGCAGAAAGATCGCCCCGTTGCGGTCGATCGACAGGACGAGCGGGTCCTCCATGCGCATCGGCAGGTTGGTCGCCTCGGCGCGCGGCAGCGCCACCTCGATCCCCTGGTGCAGCATGGGGGCCGCGATCATGAAGATGATCAGCAGCACCAGCATGACGTCCACCAGCGGAGTGACGTTGATGTCCGCCAGGGGGGAGTCGTCGTCGCTGTTCCCATCGAGATTGAAGGCCATGGCCGTCCCCGCTAGGTGAAGTTGCGCTCCGCCAGGTTCAGGAACTCGAGGACGAAATCCTCCAGGCGCACCCGGAGCTGGCGCAGGCGCTGGTTGAAGTAGTTGTAGCCGATCAGCGCCGGGATCGCCGCGGCGAGCCCCGCCGCCGTGTTGATCAGCGCCTCCGCAATGCCCGGCGCCACCGCCACGATCGAGGTCGAGCCGGACAGGCCGATGTCGTTGAAGGCGATCATGATCCCCCAGACCGTGCCGAAGAGGCCGATGAACGGGGTCGCCGAGGCGGTAGTGGCCAGGAAGGGGAGCCAGCGGGCGATCCCCTGGATCTCCAGGCTCGCCGCCCTTGTGAGCGACCGCTGAAGGGCGGGCAGCGAAGTGATCCGATAGGCCTTGCGCTCGCCCGGGCGCTCCGGCTCCGGAGCGTTCTTGATCTGGCTGTCGATCTCCGCGTAGCCGGCCTGGAAGATCCCCACCAGGGGCGAGGCGCGGAGCTTGCCGGCCTGGGAGTTGACCTCACTGAAGCGCTGGCTGCGATGGAAGGCCTTCAGAAATTTTTCGGTCTGCTGGTCGGCGCGCCGGAGCTGCACGATCTTGCCGATCATCACCGCCCAGGAGCCCAGGGAGAACAGGGCCAGGACGGCGAGGATGAACTTCGCCATCGGCCCCGATTCGAGGAAGAAGCCGAACAGGCCCGGCCCCTGCGGCTCCGGCCCGAGCTGAAAGAACAGAAACGAGATCAGACCCATGCGCGCTCCCTTTGTCGTCTCCATCGGATGCCAAAACGGCGCAGATCCATATCGTAGCGTCCGGAGGACGCAAAGCCCATGCCGTTCATGCAGAACCGGGCGTTTGCGGAGGATTCTCGACCACGGGAGGAAGAATGACCTTGTGCCGCCTCAGGAAATCTTCGAGCGCCGTCTCCACGACCGCCAGCGCCTGCTCCAGGTCGTCCACCCAGACCGCGTAGCCCAGGTCGCCCGGGGAGGCGAGCCCGCGCCCGATGATCTCACTCTCGATCCAACTCCGCAGGCCGCGCCACATCGGACCGACGAAGATCAGCGGCCGGTCGCGCAGCATGCGCACCTGGAGGAGCTGGAAGACCATCATCGCCTCCAGCGTGGTGCCGATGCCGCCGTCCACCACGATGTAAGCGTGGGAGAGGCGGATGAACTGGTGCAGGCGGGAGAAGAAAGTGGCGTGATGGGCCACCTCGTCGAGGAACGGGTTGGGCTGCTCCTCCATGGGGAGGAGGATGGTCAGCCCGAACGAGCGCGTCTTGTAGTGGTAAGCGCCCTCCCGGGCTCCCTGGTTGGCGGCGCGCATCAGCCCCGGACCTCCGCCGGTGACGATGTCGCACCCCATGTAGGACAGCCGGCGCGCCAGCTCGCGGACCTCGGCGTAGACCGCGTCGTTCTCCTGAATGCGGCTCGATCCGAAGATCGCCACCCGGAAGTAGCGCCTCTCGACCGGCGCCCTGCGGTCCAGCCAGTGGATCAGCCGGTACACGCCGAGGATGAGCTGGTCGAAGCGGCGCAGCACCCACGTCCGGCGCTTGCGGCGCAGCCGCTGCCAGCGCGTCTCCCGCGGGAGGGCGCCAGGGGCGGGCAAGTTGTGACGGCTCGGCGGCGACATGGGAAGGGGATTGTAGAGGATGGGCGCCTTTTGTGCCGTGATAGTCTCCCATCCGCTCCGCCGAGGCACCTATAGCCTCAGGCGGGGTATTTCCTTTTGCCCGAACCCATTCCTGGAAGGAGCGATGAGCGGGAGAGTCCTGATCACCGGTGCGGCCGGCGCCCTGGGGCGTAGCGTGGTGACGCGCTTCGTCGATGCCGGGGACCGTGTGCTCGCCGTCGACGCCGACGAGGCCGCTCTCGGGGAGCTGACGCCCATCGCCCCTTCGGATGTCCTGTCGGTGCGGCGGGTGGACCTGACCTCCTCGGAGGAGACCGCGCGGCTGTTCGACGAGGCCGAGCAGGCGTCGGGGATCCCCCGGGCGGTGGTTCACCTGGTCGGCGGCTTCCGCTGGGGGAAGCTCGCCGACCTGTCGGACCGGGATTGGAGCTACCTGATCAAGCTGAATCTGGAGACCACCTTCCGGGTGTTTCGCGAGTCCGCCCGCCGGTTCGAGAAGGCCGGCGGAGGAGCGCTCGTGGCGGTCTCGGCGCCGGCGGCCCTGCTCGGAGAGGCGGGCGTGGGGGGCTACGCCGCCGCCAAGGCCGGAGTGCTGCGGATGGTCGAGTCGCTGGCGCGCGAGATCGCGCCTTTCGGAGCCCGCGCCAACGCCGTCCTGCCCGGCACCATGGATACCCCGGCGAACCGGGCGGCGATGCCCAATGCCGACCCGCGGCAGTGGGTCTCGACCGACGCCGTCGCGTCGGTCGTTCATTTCCTCACGACCCCCGCGGCGGCCGGCGTCAACGGCGCCGCCGTGCGGGTCCCTGGACCGACACTATGAGCCATTCTCTGGAGTGCCACGTCTACTACGACTCCACGCAGCATCCCGAGCCGCCCTCCGAGTGCGGCCACCGCGTCGACCTGAGCGCCGATCCGTCCGCGGGGCATGAGCTCCTCCACCTGGGGATCTCCCCGCGGACCGACCTGCCGGCTGTGCTGATGACCGAGCCCGGGGGGAAGCTGCGCATCATCGGCCTGCGCCTCGCGCGCGAGGAGATGGAGCGGCTCGCCTCGGGGACCGGCTTGCCCGCGGAGCGCCTGCTCGTCTACAGCTCCGCCTGGTGTCCGGACTGCCGGCGCGCCAAGCGGGTCCTGGAGGAGGCCCAGGCGAGCTTCGAGGAGGTCGACATCGATCAGGACCCCCAGGCCGAGGCGATGGTGCTGGAGAGGAGCGGCGGGCGCCGCGTGGTGCCCACCCTGCGCTTCGGCGACCGGGTGTGGGCCTTCAACCCCGAGCCGCCGCTGCTGCGCCGCCTGCTCAACGGCAAGGCCGCCGGTACGGCGTGATGATCAAGGAGAGCCAAGCGAAATGAGGATCGCGGTCTGCATCAAGCAGGTCCCCAACACCGAGGCGCGGCTGCGCGTCAGCCGCGACGGCAAGTGGCTGGAGGAAGAGGACCTGCCGTTCGTCATCAACGAGAACGACGAGTACGCGCTGGAGGAGGGGCTGTCCCTCGCGGAGAAGACCGGCGGCGAGGTCGTCGTGCTCAGCCTCGGGCCCGAACGGGTCAAGGAGGCCCTGCGCAAAGCCCTGGCCCTGGGCGCCACGCGCGCCGTCCACCTCTCCGACCCCGCCTTCCTGGGCGGCGACGCCCTGGCCACCGGCAGGGCTCTCGCGGCGGCCGTGGCGCGGGAGTCGTTCGACCTCGTGCTCACCGGCTCGCAGTCGGACGACGCGCGCTTCGGCGCCACCGGCTCGATCGTCGCCGGCCACCTCGGCTGGCCGCACGTCTGGCTGGTCATGGGCGTCGAGCTGGAGGAGGGGGGCAAGTCGGCCAAGGTGACCCGCGAGATGGAGAGCGGCGTCAACGAGATCTCGCGCATCCCCCTCCCCGCGGTGCTGGAGATCCAGGCTGGCATCAACCACCCGCGCTACGCCTCGCTCAAGGGGATCATGGCGGCCAAGAAGAAGGAGATCGCCAACCTCGCCCCCGCCGACCTGGGGCTCGACCCAGGGCAGGTGGGCGCGGGAGGCTCGCGGATCGAGGTCCTGTCGGTCTCCTTCCCAGAGAGCGGCGCCGGGGCCCAGATCCTCGAGGGCGACGCGAAGAAGGCCGCGGCGGCGCTGGTCGAGAAACTGCAGAAGGAAGCGAGGGTGCTCTGATGGCCAAAGTCTGGGTGGTCCTGCAACTGCGCGAGGGACAGCTCCCGCGCATCTCCCGCGAAGCCATCGCTGCCGCGCAGAAGCTGGCGGGCGCCCTCGGCGGCGGCAAGGCCGAGGCCGTGGTGCTGGGCTCGGGTGTCGGGCTCGCCGCGGCGGACGTGGCCAAGAGCGACCTCGCCACCGTGCATGTGGCCGATCACGAGGCCCTGCGCGCCTACACGCCGGGCGGCTACATCGGCGCCCTGGCGCCGGCGATCCAGTCCGCGAAGCCGGATTTCGTGGTCTTCCCGCATACCTATCAGACCGTCGACTACATGCCGCGTCTGGCCCAGGCCGCGGGCGCCGGGCTCCTGCCCGAGGTCACCGGCTTCCAATCGGGCGACGGCGGCCTGGTCTGGACGCGGCCGATCCTGGGCGGCAAGCTGCAGTCCCGCGTGCGGGTCAAAGGAGAAGGCACGGTCCTCGTCTCCGTGCAGTCGGGCGCCTTCCCGGCCGACGCCGTGGCGGAGGGCGAGGCCGAGGTCCGGCCTCTCGACGTCGACCTCTCGGGCCTGAAACCGGACCGCGAGATCCTCGGCTATGAGGAAGTGGGCGGCGACCAGGTCGACCTCACCAAGGCGGACATCATCGTGGCCGTCGGCCGCGGCGTGGGCGGAGCGGACAAGATGGCTCCCCTGGAAGAGCTGGCGCGGGCGCTCGGCGCCGAGATCGGCGCCAGCCGGCCGGTGATCGACAGCGGATGGCTGCCGCGCGACCGCCAGATCGGCTCCTCGGGCCAGACGGTCGCTCCCAAGCTCTACATCGCCGCCGGCATCTCGGGAGCCATCCAGCACCTGGTCGGCATGAAGGGATCCACGGTAGTCGTGGCGATCAACAAGGACCCCGGCGCGCCGATCTTCACGGTGGCTGACTATGGCATCGTCGGCGACCTCCACGAGGTGGTGCCGGCGCTGACCGAGGCGATCAAGGCCGTCAAGGGGTGAGCCCTCCTTCCTGGGTCGTACTCAAATTCGGCGGCGGCAGCACCGCCAGCCCGGAGCATTGGCATGCGGCCGCCGGGATCGTCCGGGAGCGGAGGGAGGAGGGATTGCGGCCCCTCCTCGTCGTCTCGGCGCTCGCCGGCGTCACCGACCGGCTGGAGGAGCTGCTGCGCCGGGCGGTGGAGGAGGGGCATCCGGCGGCCCTCGGAATCCTGTCCCAAATCGAGAAACAGCATCTGGAGCTGGGCGCCGCCCTCGGCCTGAACGCGGAGGCGCTGATCCGCACCGACCTCGAAGAGATCTCGCGCCTCGCCCTCGCCGCTTCGCTGCTCCGCGAGTCCGGGCCGCCGCTGCGCGCCCGGGTCCTGGCATTCGGCGAGCGGATGGCGACCGGCCTCGGCGCCGCGTATCTGGAATCCCAAGGGATCCCGACCGCTCTGCGCGACGCCCGTTCCCTCCTCCTCGCGCGGGAGGAGCCCTTCTCCTCTCCCCTGCGGACGCACCGCGCCTACCTGTCCGCCACCTGCGAGCACGAGCCGGACGACGATCTCCGCCGGGAGCTGGAGTCGCTGTCCGCGGACGTGGTGATGACCCAGGGCTACATCGCACGGAACGCCGCCGGCGAGACCGTGGTGCTCGGCCGCAACGGCTCGGACACCTCGGCGGCCTATCTCGCAGCCAAGCTGCGGGCCGAGCGCTGCGAGATCTGGACGGCCGTGCCCGGCATGTTCACGGCCGATCCGGCCCTCCTCCCCTCGGCGCGGCTGCTGCGCACCCTCGACTACGACGAGGCCCAGGAGATCGCCATTACCGGCGCCAGGGTGATCCACCAGCGCTGCATCCCGCCGCTCAAGCGGTTCGGCATCCCGCTGCACGTGCGGTGGATCGACCGGCCCGCCGCGGAAGGCACGGTCATCTCCGGCGCCAGCCTCGACACCGGCTCCCAGGTCAAGGCGGTCTCCGCCCGCAACGGCATCACCCTGATCTCCATGGACTCCCTCGGCATGCTGCACGAGGTCGGCTTCCTGGCCGAGGCCTTCGCCCGGTTCAGCCGGCACGGGCTGTCCATCGACGCGGTCTCCACCTCCGAGACCAACCTGACGGTGTCCCTCGACCCCGGGCCCAACGCGCTCGAGCCGGGAGTCCTCGACGACCTCCTGCGCGACCTGCGGGGGCTGTGCGAGGCGCGGGTCATCGCGCCGACCGCGTCCCTCTCCCTGGTGGGCCGCGGCATCCGCGCCATCCTCCACGAGATCGGCCCGGTGCTGGAGGTCTTCGAGGAGATGAAAGTCCACCTCGTGACCCAATCGGCGAGCGACCTCAATTTCACCTTCGTCGTCGACGAGGACCAGAGCGAGCGCCTGGTCCGCCGGCTCCACGGGCTGCTGTTCCAGCACCAGACGGAGAACGCCCTGTTCGGACCCACCTGGGAGGAGCTGTTCGCCGGCCCCTCCGGCGCCGCGGCGGAGGCCGTGGGCGCCTGGTGGGAGGAGCGCCGCGAGGAGCTGCTGGCCCTGACCACGGAGGAGAGCCCGCTCTACGTCTATGACGCCGAGACCCTGGATGCCAGCGTCGGCTCCGTGCTCGCCCTGGACGCGGTGGACCGCGTCTTCTACTCGGTCAAGGCGAACTGCCACTCCGGGATCCTGGCCCGCTTCCATGCCGCCGGGGTGGGCTTCGAATGCGTGTCGATCGGCGAGCTGGAGCACGTCCGGTCGCTGTTCCCCGGCCTCGCAGGGGAGCGGCTGCTGTTCACCCCCAACTTCGCGCCGCGCGAGGAGTACCGGCGCGCCTTCGAGCTGGGCGCCTGGGTCACTCTCGACAACCTGCACCCGCTGCGCGCCTGGCCGGAGCTGTTCCGCGGGCGCGAGGTCCTGCTGCGGCTCGACCCCGGCCGGGGACGGGGGCACCACGCGCACGTGCGCACCGCCGGCGCGCAGTCCAAGTTCGGCATCGCCATGGAGGAGCTGGACGGCGCCGCCCCTCTCCTGGAGAGCTGCGGCGCGCGCGTGGTGGGGCTCCACGCCCATGCCGGGAGCGGCATCCGCTCCGCCGAGGCCTGGGACGAGACCGCGGCTTTCCTGGGAGCCGCGGCCGCGCGCTTTCCCGCGGCCCGCGTGCTCGACCTGGGAGGCGGCCTGGGCATCCCCGAACGGCCGGGGCAGAGCCCGCTCGACCTCGCCGAGGTCGGCGCCTCGCTGCGCCGCTTCAAGGAGCTGCACCCGGCCTTCGACCTCTGGCTGGAGCCCGGGCGCTTCCTGGTCGCCCAGGCCGGAGTGCTCCTCGCGCGGGTCATGCAGGTCAAACGCAAAGGGGGTGTGACCTACGTCGGGCTGGAGACCGGCATGAACTCGCTGATCCGCCCCGCCCTCTACGGCGCCTACCACCCGATCGTCAACCTGACGCGGCTCGGCGAGCCGGCGGCCATGACCGCCCACGTGGTGGGCCCGATCTGCGAGACCGGCGACATCCTCGGCCGTTCGCGGCGGATCGCCCCGGCTGCCGAGGGGGACGTCCTGCTGATCGCCAACGCCGGCGCCTACGGCCGGGTCATGAGCTCGCGCTACAACCTGCGCGAGCCGGCGGCCGAGCGCCTGCTGCCGCCGCGCTGAAACCCCGTGCTCCCCCCGAGCGTAATGGAATCGAGGAGGTGCTCCCATGAACACCGACACGACTCTGAACCGTCCGCATCCGGTCCTGCAATTCCTGCGCGCTCCCTTCGAGCTGCGCTCGTACGCGAACCTGCTGTACCTGGCGCTGGCGTTCCCGCTGGGGCTTTTCTACTTCGTCTTCCTCGTCACCGGCTTTTCGCTCGGCTTCGGCCTGTCGATCCTCTGGATCGGGCTGCCGATCCTCGCCCTCGTCTTCGCGGCGAGCTGGGGGATGGCGGCGCTGGAGCGCCAGCTCGCCATCGCCCTGCTGGGCGCCGAGGTGCCTCCCATGGCTCCGGCGGCGCCGGCCGAGCCGCAAGGCTTCTGGCGCCGGATCCAGGACTTCCTCTCCAACCCGGTGACCTGGAAGGGGATCGGCTACCTGCTGATCAAGCTCCCCCTGGGAGTCTTCACGTTCACCCTCCTGGTGACCCTGCTCTCGCTGACAGTCGCCTTCCTGCTCGCCCCGTTCGCCTATCCACTGGGCCTCTTCCAGTACGACTGGGACGGGTCGGTCTGGGTGGTCGACACGATGGGCGAGGCGCTGCTGTGCGGAGCCTTCGGAGCTCTGCTACTCTTTGTCACCCTGTCTGCGCTGAACGGTCTGGCCTGGGTCTGGGGTAGGCTCGCCAGCGTCATGCTTGGCAGTGAGCGGTTCGCGGTACAGCCGCCGGCCGCGGCTTAGAGGGCGTCCGGCCGGAGCCGGCGGATGTCCTCGTTCAGGAGGGATGGTTTGGAAACTCTCTGGAAGGACGTCCGCTTCGGTCTGAAGACCCTGCTGCGCCACCCCTCGACGACCCTGGTGGCGCTCCTCACCCTGGCCCTGGGCATCGGGGCCAACACCGCCATTTTCAGCGTCGTCAACGGCGTCCTGCTCTCGCCGCTGCCGTATCCGGAGCCCGACCAGCTCGTCATGGTCTGGGAGAGCAATCCGGGCGCGGGCTTCCCGCGCTTCGCCGTGTCGGAGCCGAACTTCGAGGATTTCCGCCGCCAGAGCCAGGTTTTCGCGGGCTTGGTCGCCATCTCCGAGGCGCGCTTCAATCTGACGGGCGGCGACCGGCCCGAGGTCATTCCGGGGGCCAGCGTTTCCGCCGACTTCTTCCGCGTGGTGGGTGTCGAGCCGGTCCTGGGGCGGAGCTTCCGCGCCGAGGAGGACCGCCCGGGCGATCCCCAGGTGGCCGTGATCTCCCATGAGCTCTGGCAGCGCCGCTTCGGCGAGGACCGGGCGATCCTCAACAAGCCGCTGATCCTGGACGGGCTGCCGGTCACCGTGATCGGCATCATGCCGCCTGGGTTCGACTTCTTCCGCCAGCAGGAGATCTGGGTGCCGATCGGGCTCGAGGTGAACCCTCTGACCCGCGGCATGCACAGCCTGGCCACCCTGGGACGCCTGAAGCCGGGCGTGACTCTGGAGGGAGCCGAGAGCGAGATGAGGACGATCGCTTCCCGGCTCGCCCAGCAGTACCCGGACACCAACGAGGGGTGGTCGGTCGACCTGATCTCGTTGAAGGACTCGCTGATCGAGAACATCCGTCCGGCCCTCCTCATGCTGCTGATGGCGGTCGGCCTGGTGCTGCTGATCGCGTGCGCGAACGTGGCCAACCTGCTGCTGTCGCGGGTGGCGGCGCGCGAGCGCGAGATCGCCGTGCGCGCCGCCCTCGGCGCCGGCCGCGGCCGCCTGATGCGGCAGATGCTCACCGAGAACGTCGTGCTGTTCCTGACCGGCGGCGCTCTGGGCCTGCTGCTCGCCCTCTGGACGACGCGAACCCTGATCGCCATCAATCCCGAAGGGATCCCGCGGGCGAGCGAGATCGGCGTGGACTGGAAGGTCCTCCTCTTCACCTTCGGCGTCTCCCTGCTGACCGGGCTGCTCTTCGGGCTCGTGCCGGCCCTCAGCTCGACGGGAGCCCGGCTGCACGAGGCGCTCAAGGAAGGCGGCCGGTCGGCGGCCGGCGGCGCCCGCGGGAAGCTGGTGCGCAACCTGCTGATTCTGGGCGAGGTGGCGGTGGCCCTGGTGCTGCTCGTGGGGGCCGGCCTCCTCCTCAAGAGCTTTTCGCTGCTGCGCTCCGTGGACCCGGGCTTCCGCGCCGACAGGGTGCTGACCGCCAACCTCTCCCTTCCGGAGTACAAGTACCCGGATCCGGGGCAGCAGGTCGTGTTCTTCCACCAGCTCCTGGAGGAGATCGAGGCCATCCCCGGCGTGCAGAGCGCCGCCACCGTCTTCCCGCTGCCGCTCGGCGGCCAGGGCTCGGCCCTGGCTTTCACGATCGAGGGGCGGCCGGTCGCGCGGGTCACCGAGGCGCCCAACGCGGACGTCTGGGCGGTCAGCCCGAACTATTTCGAAGTGATGCAGATCCCCCTCCTGAAGGGGCGGGCGTTCGCCGCGCAGGACCACCGGAGGTCGATCCCCAGGGTGATCATCAACCAGACCATGGCGGACCGGTTCTGGCCCGGCGAAGACCCTCTGGGGAAGCGCATCACGTTCGATCCTCCGGGAGAGCCGGAGCCGCTGTGGCGCACCGTGACCGCCGTCGTGCCCGACGTGCGGGGCTCGGCGCTGACCCAGGAGGTCGGCAACCAGATCTACTGGCCGCAGTACCAGCAGCCGTTCGCCGAGTGCTCGCTGGTGGTGCGCACGGAAGGGAATCCCACGACCCTCGCGCGGCCCTTGCGCGACGCGATTCTGAGCGCCGACCGGGACCTGCCGATCTCCCAAGTGAGGCCCATGGAGTCCCTGGTCCGCGAGGCCCTCTCCCAGAGCCGTTTCCAGGCGCTGCTGCTCGGCATTTTCGCCGGGCTCGCCCTGCTCCTCGCCGCGATCGGCGTCTACGGCGTGATCAGCTACTCGGTGACGCAGAGGACGCACGAGATCGGCATCCGCATGGCGCTGGGCGCCCGGCCGCCGCAGGTGCTCGCGATGATCGTCCGGCAGGGGATGGCCCTGGTGCTGGCCGGTGCCCTCGTGGGCGTCGCCCTGTCCTGGCTCCTGGCTTTCTACCTCTCGGAGCGCATCAACGCCATGGCCTATGGGGTGAGCGCCACGGACCCGATCACGTTCCTGATCGTCCCGCTGGTGCTCCTTGCCGTGGCGCTGATCGCCAACTACCTGCCGGCACGGCGCGCTACCCGGGTGGATCCGCTGGTGGCGCTGCGGTACGACTAACCCACCCCGGGGGACCCTCACCCCCCCGTCCCCCTCTCCCATCCGCACTCCCTTCCCCCGGGAGAGGGGGAGAAGAGCAAGTCAGTTTTTAGCAGGGTTCCCCCTCTCCCGGGTGGGTGTGAGTGCGGGTGGGAGAGGGGGTTAGGGGGTGAGGGTCCGGGAGGGGGCTCCCAGAGCCCGGCACACTTCCGGCAGCACCTCCTCCGCCGCCGCGCGCACGGCCCTGACTCCCGGGACGGGCGGAGGGGCCGCGGGATCGACCGAGATCACGGGCAGGCGCCAGCCGAGCGCCGTGCGCAGGACCATGTCGGTCACGCCGACCGAGAACGAGGTCCCCACGAACAGGGCGAGGGCCATACGCTCCAGGGCCTCCCGCACGCGATCGAATCCGTAGTCGAAATGCTCGTCGTAGTACTCGTCGAACAGCAGGGCGTGGGCGCGCAGCAGGGCGCCGCAGCGCGGGCAGCGGGGGAGGCTCTCCCGGGCGGGCTCGCGCAGGAAGGCGGCGAAGTCGGCCTCGCCCGCGGGCAGCGATCCGCTCGGCGCCCCCAGGGCGCAGCCGGCGCGCGAGCAGCGCACCCGGTCGGCCGAGCCGTGCACCTTGACCAGCCGCCGCGATCCGGCCTGTTCGTGGAGAGTGTCGACGTTCTGAGTGACGAGCAGGAAGTCGCCGCCGCGCCCGGTCTGCCAGCGCTCCAGGGCGGCGAGCGCGTGATGGGCGGGGTTGGGCGCCGCCTCCAGCAATCCCTCGAAGCTGTGGAGGAACCAGCGCCACCAGCCGACCGGGTCGCGCTCGAAATAGCGGACCGTGCCGATCTCGGTGACGTCGCGGTTCCAGATCGCGTCGGGGTCGGTGCCGCGGAAGAGCGGCAGGCCGCTCGCGGCGCTCACTCCGGCGCCGGTCACCACCAGGAGCAGCCCCTTGCTCACCCTGCGCAGCGACTCGGCGAGGAGATGGGCGTCCTCTTCCATGCCGTCGCAGGATAGCATTGAGGCGGTGAAAGCTCCCTCGATCGACGACCTCGTGCTGCTGCCGGAGACCCTGGCCGTGCAGCGGCACTTCGACGCCAAGAACTACCGGATCTTCCGGTGGCTGCTGGCGCTGAACCTGCTGATGTTCCTGCCGGCGATCGGCACGGCCCTGCAGGAAGGCTGGTACGTCTCGCTGGCCGTCGACGTCGTGGGGCTGCTGCTCACCATGGCGCTGGTGGCCGCGCGGCAGACCCAGGTCTACGAGCAGTACTTCCGGCAGATCCTGCTCGCCTACCTCACCTTCGGGATCGTGGTCCTCAAGCTGCTGAGCCTCCACGGCGCCGAGGACAGCGACGGCAGGGTCGCCACGTTCGTCGTGGCCTCGATGGTCTTCCTGGTGTTCCGGCTGCGGCTGATCGAGCACCTCGTGCTGTACGGCGGAGCCTGGGTGGCTTCCGTCCTGCCGTTCGACGCGAGCGGCCGGCTCTCCGCCGAGGCCCTCCCCGCGATCGGGGAAGTGATCGCGATGACCGTGATGCTGGCCATCAGCCTGGTCGTCGCGGCCATCCTGACCCAGATCGAGAAGCGGCGCTTCCTCGCCGGCTGGCGCAAGGAGCACGGCCGGGCCCGGGAGCGCACGCGGATGCGCGAGGAGATCGATACGGCGCGGCGGATCCAGCTCAGCATGCTCCCCCAGGGACCGCCGAACGTGAGCTGGATCGAGGTCGCCGCGGCCTCGCTGCCCGCCACCGAGGTAGGGGGCGACTACTACGACTACTTCCGGATCTCGCCGTCGCAGATCGTGGTGGTGATCGGCGACGTGGCCGGCCACGGGCTGGCCAGCGGGCTGCTGCTGTCGGGCGTCCGGAGCTGCCTCTACCTCCTGGAGAAAGACCTGGCCTCCCCGGTCGAGGTCCTGGACCGCCTCAACCACATGGTGCGGCGGACCACGGACCGGCGCACCTATGTCACCCTCCTCTGCGCCGTGCTCGACCGCGACGGCAGCACCGGCGCCCTGACCGTGGCGAGCGCCGGCCATCCGCCCGTGCTGCACTACAGCGCCCGCGCCAGCCGTTTCGAGATGGTGGGGAAGGGAGCGCCGCCCCTCGGCACCTTCCTCGACGCCGAGTACCAGCCGCAGCAGTGCGCCCTCATGCCGCGCGACCTCCTCGTCTTCTACACCGACGGCCTGGTCGAAGCGCGCAACGCCCAGGGCCAGGACTACGGGGACGCGCGCCTCGAAAGGGCCGTGGCCCGCGCCGTGGGCGGCACCGCGCGGGAGGTCCGCGATGCCATCCTGGGCGACCTCTCCAACTTCAAAGGGGACGAGGAGCAGGCCGACGACATCACGGTCGTGGTGGCGCGGATGCGGTGAGGGGGAGTAAATTTCCTCGCCATGGACGCCACCCGCCGTCAGGCCCTCGCCGGCGCTGCCGCGCTGGCGCTTGCCAGCGCCCTCCCGGACCCTCTCTCCGCGCTCCGGTTGGACAGCGCCAGGCCGCGGACCGTCCGCCCAGGGCGCCTGCGGCCCGGCGACACGGTGGGGTTGGTGGACCCGGCCAGCGCGATCTGGGAGCCGGTGAACGTGGAGATCGTGGAGGAGTCTCTGGCTGCGCTCGGTTTCAAGACGAAGCGCGGAGCTCACCTTCTCGCGCGGCGGGGCTACTTCGCCGGCACCGACGAGCAGCGCGCCGCCGATCTCAACGCCATGTTCGCCGATCCCGAGGTGCGGGCGATCCACTGTGTGCGCGGCGGGTGGGGGTGCGCCCGGCTGCTCCCCCTGCTCGACTGGCGGACGATCTCGCGGAGACCGAAGATCCTCCTCGGCTACAGCGACATCACCGCGCTCCTCCTCGCCCTGCACGCGAAGACCGGCCTGGTGACGTTCCACGGGCCGGTGGGAACCTCGCAGTGGAACCCCTTCAGCGTCGGCCTCATGAAACGGGTGCTCCAGGAAGGGGAGGCGGTCACGTTCGAGAATCTGAAGGAGATCGACGAGGACCACCTCACGGTGACCGAGAACCGCGTGCAGACGATCCGTCCCGGCACCGCGAAGGGGCGGCTCCTCGGCGGCAACCTCACGGTGCTGACCGCCCTCGTCGGTACCGGCTATCTGCCGGACTGGGACGGCTGCGTCCTGTTCCTGGAGGACGTGGAGGAGGCGCCCTACCGGATCGACCGCATGCTCACCCAGCTCCGCCTCGCCGGCGTCCTGGGGAAGGCCCGGGCGGTGATCTGGGGGCACTGCAGCGGTTGCAGGCCCGGCGACGGCTACGGCTCTCTGACTGTTACCGAGGTGCTCCACGACCACATCCAGCCCCTGGGCGTCCCCGCCTGGCAGGGGGCCATGATCGGGCACATCGACCGGCAGTTCACGCTGCCCGTGGGAATCGAGGTCGAGGTGAACGCCGCGGCCGGCACGATCCGGATGCTGGAGCCGGCGGTGGTCCCGTAGATCCGTACCCACTCTGCGAAGGTCCGTTCCTGCGGGGAGAAGGCCCGTTCCCGTGGGGAGACCGCTCGGGGAAGTGGGGAGAGCGTCCGTTCGTGTGGGGAGACGGCTCCGGCGAGTGGGGGGAACGACATACCCAGTGGGGAGGACGCTCGGGGAAGTGGGGAGGAGCGTCCGTACAAGTGGGGGGACGGCTCCACCGAGCGGGGGGAAGCGCGTACCCAGTGGGGAGAACGCTCGGGGAACTGGGGAGGAGCGTCCGGACGAGTGGGGAGAGGCCTCTCCCCGCTGGTACGGAGCTTCCGGGTGCTCGCCCGCGCGTCGCCCCC
Organism: Thermoanaerobaculia bacterium; assembly: GCA_036380715.1. Lineage (GTDB taxonomy): Bacteria > Acidobacteriota > Thermoanaerobaculia > Multivoradales > UBA5704 > UBA5704. The sequence goes on from DASVEF010000218.1 coordinate 25,265, forward strand.
GCTCTCCCCCGCTTTGCCCCCGCGGGAACGGACGCCGCCGGCGCGTTCCCGCGCCGGCGGCGAGCCCGCCCGCGGTCAGGCCCCGTGGGTACGGCCGTCCGCCACGCGCGAATCCAGGATCGCCCCGCAGCGCTCCAGCGCCACCCCGCCCGCCGCCTCCAGCAGATACGCCAGCGACCGCGGCGAGCGCACCAGATGCAGCACCACGTTCAAGGCATCCACGAGCGGCTCGTCGAACAGCTTCAGCCGTCCCACGGCCTCGCCGCCTTCGCCGAGCACGACCTCGTAGCCGTCCGGCGAATCCTCGCTCTTCAACTGCAACGTCTTGTCGCGACCCGTGCCGGGCAGCACCGCCGCGGCGAGCAGCGCTAGCATGCGATCGGGAAAAATCGCCGCGGGCACATACCCGCGTGCCAGACTTTCGCCGTCGCGGTACAGCCCCCAGCCCAGGCCGCGGATCTCCTCCACGGTCCAGGGCCCGGCCACGTCGGCCTCGGCCGCGGTCACCGGCTCGTCGCGCTCGCCGAGCGCCTTCAAGAACTCCGGGTGGAACGCGTTGCGGAAAGACGGTACGGAAGGATCGGACGGAATGGTAGACTCGTCAGAGCCTCGCATGAGCCAATACCTCCTGCGGGGTCAGGCTCGGGAGTGAGGGTCCAAGCTCACTTCCGGGCCGATTTTATTGGGGTCGCCGACGGCGCGACCGGCGAAAACGGGAACAGCCTCGGTCTCGGAATTCGGATTCGCTCCCTTCCACCACCTCCCTTCAGCGCCAGGACGTCACGCCGCGGTTACGCCACGATCGTATGGAGGATTGCGCGGGAAGTCAAGAGGAAATCGCGGGAAGAAGCGCCTCGCAGCCACAAACCCAGCCCCCGGAGGGGGCGGCAGCACGTAGCCCGGGGCGTCAGCCCCGGGGAAGGCTCCGGGGCTCCCCGGAAGGTGGGGGCTCCGATACCCGGGCCTCACGGCCCGGGCTACGCGCTGCCGCCCGCTCCGCGGGCTCTCCGGAACCGCGCTCCGGCACCCTCTGCTGTAGAACCTGACCGAAAGGAGCTACCCATGCGCACCCGCCGCCTCGCCGCCCTCGTCCTGTCCCTGGCCCTGATCGCTCCCTGGGGCGCCTCCGCCGCCGGCCCGGAGCCCGAGCCCGCCGCCGCTCTCTGGAGCTGGCTCACCGCCCTCTGGGCCGAAGCCGGCTGCCGCCTCGACCCGAGCGGCTGCGTGGAAAGTCAGGGCGACAACGGTTGCCGGGCCGATCCGAACGGCTGCACCACCGAGGAACCGTCTCCGGACGCCGGCTGCCGGCTCGACCCGGACGGCGCCGCCTGCGCGGAAGGCCGGTAGAACGCCTGCTGGGAGCGCCGGCATCCTTGCCGGCCCACCCTCTAGAACCGCGCCTCCGGGTCGTGCCGCGCCCGTTCCAGGAACCGGTGCACCCGCTGCGCCAGCTCCACCGTGGCCGCCTCCTTCTTGGCGGCCTCGCAGAACACCGCCAGCGCGGCCAGGGCGTGCTCCTCCATCGCCTCCGCCTCGAAGATCCACCACATGGCCTCGGCCAGCTCCCGCACCTCGGCCGTACGCCCCTGCGGCAGCAGCAGCTCCGCCAGATCCAGGCTCACCAGCGCCGTGTCAAAGGCGATCTCGTCCCGGGCAAAGGCCTGCCGCACCTCCTCCAGCGCCTGCATCGCCTCCCCGGTTCGCCCCAGCCCCGCGCCGACCTTCCCTTCCAGCCACCGTGAGCGAACCCGGTCGAGCTTGTTGCCCAGCGCCTCGGTCGCGGCCCACACCTGGGGCAGCAGCGCCTCGGCCTCGTCATAGCGCTCCAGGTCGCACAGGGTGTCGGCCAGGTTGAACCGCGCGCCAAACAGCAGGCGGGCGTCCCCCTGAACTTCCAGGATCGGTGCGGCGCGCCGGAGCAGTGCTACGACTTGCGCTCCCTCTTCCAGACCCTGCAGCGCCGAAGCCTCCTTCAAGAGGATCCGCCCCTCCGCGCCTTGCGGTGCGCCAGCGCGGGCGCGTGCGAGGAAATCCAAGGCCTCCGCGTACCTCCGCTCCTCGATGCGCAGGGAGGCTTCGAGGTCGAGCCGCCGCCATTCGGGGAGCAGGTCCGGGTCAGCGGCGCTCCCTTCCTTCCACAGCGTCGCGGCGCGGGCGAAGGTATCGGCGGCGAGCCGCAGTTGGCCGGTGACGCGCTGCGCATTGGCGAGGAAAGCGAGGCAGTAGCTGAGCGTGCGCGCCCGCCAGGGCTGATCGCAGGGGGCGAGCTCGGCGGCGCGCACGGCGAGCTCGGCCAGGGCCAGGGCCTCGCCGGCGTCGTCCGCCGCCGCGGCGGCGCTGAGCTCGCCCAGCTCGGCGGCCACGCCCCAGGTCTGGAATTCCGGCCAGGTTTCGAGCAGCTCGCGGCGCCGCGCGGCCGGACGAGCCTGCAGCCGGCGGGCGGCGGCCTGGCCCCAGGTCCGGTCTTCGGGCCGCGGCGCACCGCGCCAGGCCCACGGCGGCGGCTCGGGGACGGACAGCGCCTGGCGCAGGGCGACCGCGGGCTCGCGGGCCGCGGCGGCGATGGCGGGCTCCAGGGCCGCGGCCACGCGCTCCACGTCCTCCCAGGTCTCGAAGGGGAACGCCTCCTGCGCCTTGCGGCATGCGGCCAGGACCGGCACCAGCACGGCCTCCACGAACGGCATCGTCAGTCTCACGGCCCGGGTGAGGCGCAGCCAGGTGTCCGGGCGCGGGATGTTGGAGCCGTTCTCGTGCAACCGGATGGTGTCGGGGTTGAGGCCGGCGCGCCGCGCCAGCTCCTCCTGGCTGACGTCGGCGAGGACGCGGAAGAGCTTGACGAGCCGGCTGACGATCCATGGATCTTGCAACGGCAGCATGTCGATCCTCCTCTCCTTCGGGGAATTCCCGCTCGCGGGACGAAAAAATCCACTTGCTTTGCGGCACTCTAGGAGCCGGGGTCACCCGCGCGGCCAATGCCGGTCGTCCAGGGCGGTCCCCCCGGAAGGAGAGTTTCGCATGTCTCACCCCATCCTCCGCCGCACCGCCGGCCTTTTCCTCGTTCTCACGCTCCTCGCGCCCTGGGCCGCGGCCGCGCCCGAGCCGGCCCGCGGCGCCGGCTCCGTGACCGAGCGAGCCTCCGGGCTCGCCGGCCTGTGGGGCTGGCTCACCCGCCTCTGGGCGGAAAACGGCTGCCGGATCGACCCGGACGGCTGCGCCCCCGGCGCCGCCGACGACCCGTCCGCCGGCAGCGACGTCGACGCCGGCTGCCGGGCCGACCCGAACGGCACGCCCTGCACGGAAGGGCAGTAGGCCCTCACCCCCTGGCCCCCTCTCCCGTCGCCGGGAGAGGGGGAAAGGCCCTCGCGTTTCCTGTCATCCTGAGCGCAGCCCCTTGTCATCCTGAGCGAAGCGAAGGATCTGGGAGGGGGAAGGGTGCGAGTCCGCCCTGCCCCCCAGATCCTTCGCTCCCGCTCAGGATGACCTTCTTTTCTAGCCCTCGAACCGCAGCTCCGGACGGTTGCGGGCCTTTTCGAGGAAGCGCTGGACCTTGCGGGTCAGCTCGACCGTGGCGGCCTCCTGCTCGGCGGCGCGCCGGAACACCCCGAGGACGGCCAGGGCGTGCTTGGGCATGGCCTGCGACTTGAAGATCCAGAGCATCTCGCGGGCCAGCCTGCGGACCTCGGCGGCGCGCCCCTGCCCCAGCAGCAGCCGCGCCAGGTCGAGGCTGACCAGGGCGCAGTCGTAGGGGATCGTGCGCTTCGTAAAAGTTTCGCGGACCTGCTCGAAGGCTTTGCGCGCCAGCTCGGTCTGGCCGAGGCCGGCCCAGCACAGCCCCTGCAGCCAGTGGGTGCGCACGAGGTCGAGCTCGTTGCCTAGGGACTCCGCCAGGTCCCAGACGCCGGGCAGGAGCCTCTCCGCCTCGGCGTAGCGCTCCAGGTCGCACAGCGCACTGGCTTCGGTGAAGCGAGCGCCAAAGTGCAGGCGGGCGTCGCCTTGGGCGGTGAGCACCTGCTTGCCATTCCGCAGCAGCTTGAGGGCGCCTTCGGCGTCTCCGCTCTCCTGCAGGACGGAGGCTTCTTTCAGCAGAATGCGCCCACGGACCTCTTCGGGGGCGGCGTCGCGGGCGCGGGCGAGCAGGTCCTGAGCCTCAGCGAAGCGCTGCTGCTCGATGCGGAGCGAGGCGAGGAGGTCGAGGGGCCGCGAAGCGGCGAAGAGGCCGGGGTCGGCCGCGGCTCCCTCCTCCCATCGTTCCACACCGCGCGCGAAGGTCTCCTCGGCGACCTGGAGCTGGCCGGCGACGCGCTGGGCGTTGGCGAGGAAATGGAGGCAAAAGCCGTGGGTTCGCGCGCGGAAGAGGCCGCCGTCGGGGGCGAGCTCGGCGGCGCGCACGGCGAGCCCGGCCAGCTCCAGGGCCGTGTCGGCGCTGTCGGCCGCGGCAATGCTGCTGAGCTCGGCGAGGCGCTCGGCGCAGGCCCAGGTATGGAGCTCGGAAACGGCTTCGAGCGTAGCGAGGCGATCTTCGGGCTCGGCGGCGAGCAGCTTGTCGCACAGGCCTACGGCCTGGCGGCGGTCCTCGGCGGCGCGCCAGAGGCGGGCGAAGCGGAGGAGCTGCTCGTCGAGGAGGGCGAAGCGGCAGACGGCCGCTTCGGCGGCGACGTCGCGGATGAAGCGGAGCTGCTCCGGTGTGGGGTCGACGGGGGTGGGCTGGGTGAGGACGGGGGGCTCGGTGCGCTCGCCGGCCTGGACGAGCAGGTCGACGGCGCGGGGGCCGAAGTCGAGGGCGTCGAGCAAGAGGGCCAGCCGGTCCGGCGGCGGCACTTTCTTGGTCTCGTAGTCGGAAAGGTTGCTCTTGTTGATGCCGGTCTTGCGAACGAGCCGGGCCTGGGTCCAGCCGAGGCGTTCGCGCAGGGACTTCAGCATGACGCAGGGCCAGGGGTGCTGCTCCGGGGTCGGGTTCTTCATTTCGCGACTCTCCTCACAGACTCAGGTTGCCGCTGGACAGTTTTTCGGGACACCGAAGGGAAGAATTCTTCCTCTCTTCCTCCAAGGTGCTGTGGAACGAATGGAATGCGCCTCGGGGCTCGCGTGGTACCTTATCCCGCGCTTCGCATGCGATCCCGAGGAGGCCCGATGGTCCGACATTCCGCTGCGCGTCTGATCCCCCTTCTCCTTCTCCTCTGCCTCGCGCCGGCTGTCGCGCAGGAGGAGCCCGCTCCGCCGGAAGCCGCGGCTCCGGTGGAGGACGCCTACGCACCCGACCGGCCGGAGGCAGGGAGCGTGGAGAAGATCCGCGAATATACGACCGACCCGAGGTTCCTGCCGGAGACCGTCTCCTACGTGCCGGACTCGGACACGGTGCCTTCGCCCACGGAGGTGCTGGGACACCTGGCCGGGGCTCCGGACGAGCTGTCGAAGGTGGCGGACGTGCATGGCTACTTCCGCCGGCTCGACGAGGCGAGCGACCGGGTACGGGTGGACGTGATCGGCCGCAGCGAGGAGGGGCGGGAGATGATCCTCGCCGTCCTCTCCGACGCCGCGAACCTCGCCGACCTGGAGCGCTACCGGGAGATCACCGCCCGGCTCGCCGATCCGCGCAACACCCCGCGGGAGGACGCCCGGCGCCTGGCCGGCGAGGGGAAGGTCTTCTACTACCTCCTGGGCGGGCTCCACTCGCCGGAGACCGGCAGCCCGGAGATGCTGATGGAGCTGGCCTACCGGCTCGCCGTGTCGGAGAAACCCGAGATCCGGGCCATCCGCGAGAACGCGATCGTCCTCATCACCCCGGTCATCGAGCCCGACGGCCGCGACCGCGTGGTGGAGTGGTACTACCGCCACCTGCGCGGCAAGGACCTGCCGTTCGAGGAGCTGCGGCGCCTCGCCTCGCCTCCCTACTGGGGACACTACACGTACCACGACAACAACCGGGACGGCATGCAGATCACCCAGGCGCTGACCCGCGCGGTCAACGACACCTACTGGTCCTTCCATCCGCAGGTGCTCCACGACCTGCACGAGTCGGTCCCCCTGCTCTATGTCTCGACCGGCCACGGCCCCTACAGCCGCGCCGTCGATCCGGTGACGATCAGCGAGTGGACGCAGCTCGGCCACCACGAGGCCGGGGCGCTCGCGGCGCTGGGCCTCCCCGGCGTCTGGACCTGGGGCTTCTGGGACGGCTGGTGGCCGGGCTACCTCTTCGCGGTGGCCAACAACCACCACTCGATCGGCCGCTTCTACGAGACCTTCGGCAACGCCCTGCCCGGCACCTATGAGCGCGAGCTCAAGGATTCGAGATACGTGGGCAAGCCGGTGACCCAGGCGCAGTGGTACCGCCCCTGGCCGCCGGACGAGAAGCTCCGTTGGTCGCTGCGCAACAACACGAACTACATGCAGGCCGGCGTGCTGGAGGCCCTGGGGTACGCGGCCCTGCACCGCCAGGAGCTGCTGGAGAATTTCTGGACCAAGGGGGCCCGTTCGCTGGAAAGGGGGCGGACCGAGGCCCCCTACGCCTGGATCTTCCCGGCCGAGCAGCGCGACGCCGGCGGCCTGGCCTACCTGGTCAACCAGCTCCGCGCGCACCGCATCGAGGTCCATCGCCTCACCGCGGACCTCAAGCTGGGCGGGCGCACGCACCCGGCGGGCAGCTATGTGGTGCGCATGGACCAGCCGTACCGCAACGCCGCGGTCAATTTCCTGGAGGAGCAGAAGTTCCCGGCCGACGAGCCGAACCCGCCATACGACGACGTGGCCTGGACCTGGCCCCTCCTCTACGGCGTCGAGGGGGTCAAGATCGACGACAAGAAGGTCTACGACGCGGCCATGGAGCCCCTGACTCAGGACGCCGCGGTCGCGGGACGGGTCGACGGCGCCGGCGAGGTCTTCCTGCTGCGCGACACCGGGCAGGCGGCGCTGCTCCAGGCGCGCGCGCTCCTCACCAATCGTCAGGTAGAAGCGCAAGTCGACGCGGCGGAGGCGGAGTTCGAGGCGGGCGGCGTCCGCTATCCGGCCGGGAGCTGGATCGTCCAGGCGCCGCGCGAGGCGGTCGAGGAGGCCGCCCGCCGTCTCGGCCTGTCGTTCGTGGCGGCGGCGTCGGTCCCGGACGTGCGGCGTCATTTGGTGGACCTGCCGCGCCTGGCCCTGCTCCATACCTGGACCTCCAACCAGGACGCCGGCTGGGCGCGCTATACGCTCGACCAGGCGCAGGTCCCCTACACGCTGATCAGCGACGACGACCTGACGCGCGGCGGCCTGGAAGAGCGTTTCGACGTCATCCTCTTCCCCAATTCCAACGGCGCCTTCGCGGACATGGTCCATGGCATCGACTCGAAGTACGGTCCGCTTGCCTACACCCCGACCCCGGAGTTCCCGAGTCACGGCACGCCCGACGCCACCGAGGACGTCACCGGCGGCATGGGCTTCGAGGGGCTTTTGAACCTCCAGCGCTTCGTCCGCGGGGGAGGCGTGCTGGTCGCGCTGTCCAACGCGGGGACGCTGGCCGTGGACGGCGGCCTGGTCCGCGACATCCGGCGCGTGCCCGCCGGCGACTTCAACACCCCGGGCTCGGAGGTCCGCGCCAAGGTGCTGCGCCCGACCCATCCGATCGCCTACGGCTACGAGGAGCGCACCAGCGTCTTCCGCGGCAACGGCCCGCTCTGGGACGTCAACAAGCGCGACCGCGGCCGGGTCGTGGTGCAGCTCGGGACCAAGAAGGTCGAGGAAGAGGAGGAGAAGAAGGACCAAGGGGGCGAGGCCATCGAGGAGGAGGAGATCGAGAGCGAAGGCGAGACACCGGCGAAGGCCCCGGCCGCCGCGGAGGAGAAGAAGGAGGACAACCGGCTGGTCCTCTCCGGGTTCGTGCGCGGCGAGGACGTGGTGGACGGCAAGCCGGCCATCCTCGACCTGCCGGTGGGGGAGGGCCGGGTCGTCCTCTTCGCCTTCAACCCGCTCCACCGCTTCCTGAATCACTCGGACTTCCGGTTCGTCTACAACGTGCTGTTGAACTGGAACGATCTGCCGGAGTGAGGCCCTTCGGCCCGCTGGAGATTCTCCCCACTGTAGAGACGCCCCGTGGGGCGTCTCCTGCGGCGACCCCCTTCCAGGAATCCGCGCGATGCCGCGGGCACCTCCGGAGGAGGAGACGCCCCACGGGGCGTCTCTACAGTGGAGGGTGCGACAGATTGCTCGGCGCAAAGTTAGCGCCTATGGGTCAGGAGGGTGCGGGCCGCTCGACCACCAGGATCACCGAGTCGCGATAGGCGCCGCGCTTCCACCAGCGCCGCGGAATGCGGCCGACCTCCCGGTAGCCGGCCTTCTGGAGCATGCGGACGGAGCCGGTGTTGTCCGCCATGACCTCCGAGAGGAGCATGCGCAGGCCCAGCACCTCAAAGGCGTAGCGGTTGCGGACGCGCGCCGCGTCGGTGCCGTAGCCGTGTCTCCAGAGGTCGCGCCGGCCGAGGATGGTGCCGGAGGTGGCGACGCCGTGGATGCGGTCGATCTTGTGCAGGCCGGAGAAGCCGATGTGCTCCCCCTCCAGCGTCTCGACCGCGAAGCTGACGTCCTCCGGCGTGCCCCGCATGGCGCGGTCGAAGTGCTCCTCCTCGGCGAGCCGGGTTATGGGCAGGTCGCCGACCAGGGTCCAGGCCGTGATCTCCGGGTCGTTGAGCCAGGTCAGGGCGTTGTCGAGGTGCTTGGCCTTGTCGAGCGGCGCCAGCCGCACCTTCTCGCCTTCCCATCCGTAGGGCATGAGCGGAGTCTATACCGGTCCCGGGGGCCGCTCCATGGCCAGCAGCACGGCGTCGCGGAAGGCGCCGCGCTTCCACCAGCGCTTCGGGATGCGGCCGACCTCCTGGTAGCCGGTCCTGCGCAGCATCTCCAGGGAGCCGGCGTTGTCCGCCATGACCTCGGAGAGCAGCAGCCGCAGGCCCAGCGCCTCGAAGGCGTAGCGGGCGCGGACGCGTGAGGCGTCGGTGCCGTAGCCCCGGCCCCAGAGGTCGCGCCGGCCGATGAGGATGCCGGTGTAGGCGACGCCCTGGGCGCGGTCGATCTGGTACAGGTGGGCGAAGCCGATGTGCTCCCCGTCCAGGGTCTCGACCGCGAAGGCCACCTCGCTCTCCGAGCCGCGCATCATGGAATCGAAGAACTCCTCCTCGGCGAGGCGGGTGACCGGCCAGTCGCCATTCAGGGCCCGGGCCGTGGCCTCCGGGTCGTTGACCCAGGCCAGTGCGTTGTCCAGGTGCCTGGCCTTGTCGAGCGGCACCAGCCGGACCTTTTCGCCTTCCCAGCCCCAGGGCATGGGAGGAGTCTATCGCTTCTAAATCGGTTGGGTCCTGGCGCCCGCTGGGAGCGCCGGCGTCTCGCCGCGGTAACGGGATAAACTCAGGTATCCCCATCACGGACTATGACCGCTCCTGACACCTACCGCGTCTTCCTCTCGGCCGTCACACGGGAGCTGGGCTCCTATCGGAAGGAGGTCGCCCGGGTGCTGCGGCGCAAGGAGATCGAGGTCCGGGAGCAGGAGCACTTCCGCCAGGGTCCGGCGACGCTGC
>DASVEF010000219.1:0-17059 GCA_036380715.1 Thermoanaerobaculia bacterium
CCGCGCTGGCGCTGCTGGGTCGCGGAGGGGGAGGAGGGAATCCTGGGCAACCTTTGGCTGCAGGTGATCGAAAAGCTGCCCAACCCCGTCTCCGAGCCGGAGCAGCACGCCTACATCACCAACGTCTACGTGCTGCCGCCAGCCCGCAACGCCGGCGTGGGCGCTCTTCTGCTGGAAGCGGCGCTCGCGTGGTGCCGGCGATCGGACGTCGACGCCGTGCTCCTCTGGCCGAGCCGGCGGAGCCGGTCCTTCTACGCGCGCTACGGCTTCACCGAGCGCGACGACCTGTTCGCCCTTCGTCCGGTGCGCCGTTGACAGCGATCGACCTCACCCGCATCCTCCGCAGGCTCTACCGGGGTCCGAAAGGGCCGGCTCCCGGCGTGGTGAATCCCTATAAGGATGAGGACCCCGGGCTGGACCAGGCCGGCGCGGCGCGGCGGCGGCGGGCGAATCTGGAGGCTTATCTGGAGACGGTGGGGCGGCCCCGGGTGGTGCTGCTGGGGGAGGCGCTGGGGTTCCGCGGCGGGCGGTTTTCGGGGATCGCTTTCACCAGCGAGCGGCAGCTCGTGGGGGAGGACGGCCGGCGATTGGCCTGGGCGTGCTGCCCGCCTTTCGCGGCGACGAGCCGCAATCCGGCGCTCTGGCTGGAGCCTTCCGGGTCGGTGGTCTGGGGCGCGCTCGGCGGCGAAGCCCGCGGGGCGCTGCTGTGGAACGCGTTCCCCTGGCATCCCTACGGAAAGAAGGGTCCGCTTTCGAACCGGCTGCCCGAGAGGAGCCTCTGGACCGCCAACCTGGGAGTGCTGGAGGCGCTGCTGGAGGAGGTGGACGGAGCGCGGGTGCTGGCGGTCGGCAGGACGGCGCAGGCGGCGCTCGCCGAGGTGGGAGTCGAGGCGCCGCTCCTCCGCCATCCGGCGCACGGGGGGGCGGCGATTTTCCGGGAGCAGTTGCGGGGCTATTTGCGCGCCTTGGCTTCGGCTCCCTTGGCCTCCGCGATATAGCGGTCGATCGCCTTCTCCAGCACCGGCAGCGGGATGGAGCCGTTCCGCAGGACGGCGTCATGGAACTCGCGGACGTCGAACTTCTCTCCCAGCTCTTTTTCGGCGCGGGCTCTCAGCTCGCGGATCTTCAGCTCGCCGGTCTTGTAGGCCAGGGCCTGGCCGGGCCAGGAGATGTAGCGGTCGGTCTCGGTCTGCACTTCGTGGAGCGGCAGGGCCGTGCGGGTGGCCAGGTATTCGATGGCCTGATCGCGCGTCCAGCCCTTGGCGTGGATGCCCGTGTCCACGACCAGGCGGCAGGCGCGCCACATCTCGTAGGTCAGGCGTCCGAAGTTGCTGTAGGGGTCGGTGTAGAAGCCGGCTTCCAGCCCCAGGCGCTCCGAGTAGAGCCCCCAGCCTTCGCCGAAGGTCGAGATGTAGCTGAAGCGGCGGAAGTCCGGCAGGTCCTCGCGCTCCTGGGAGAGGGAGATCTGCAGGTGGTGGCCCGGCACGGCCTCGTGCAGAGTCAGCGCCTCCAGGTTGTAGAAGGGCCGCTTGTCCAGGGCGTAGGTGTTCACCCAGTAGAAGCCCGGTTGGGTGCTGCCGAACGGCGCCTCGACGTAGCGGCCGGAGGTGTACTTGGGCGCGATGTGCTCCGGCACCGGCGCGACGCCGTAGGGGAGGCGCGGCAGGGTCTTGAAGAGAGAGGGGAGCTTGCCATCCATCTTCTTGGCGATGTAGGAGGCCCGCATGAGCAGCTCTTCGGGCGTCTTGGCGTAGAAGCGCGGATCGGTGCGCAGGAACTGGAGGAAGGCCGCGAAGTCCCCTTTGAATCCGGTCTGGCGGATGACCTCAGCCATCTCTTTCTGGATGCGCTCGACCTCGGCCAGGCCTGTCTGGTGGACCTGGTCGGCGGTGAGACGCAGGGTCGTGAAACGCCGGACCAGGAAGTCGTAGTAGGCGCGGCCGTTCGGCATCTCGGAGGCGCCGAGGGTCTGGCGGGCGCCCGGGATGTACTCCTTCTGCATGAAGTCGAGCAGCTTCGCGTAGCCCGCCACGGCGCTCTCGCGGATGGCCTTCCGGGCCTCGCCGCGGAGGCGCTCCCGGTCGGCGGTCGGCAGGGTCTGCGGGAACGCGGCGAACGGCGCCCAGAAGACGCTCTTCTCGGGGTCGTCCACGACGTGGGACTTCATGGTGACCTCGATCCCGTCGAGGACGACCCGCGGCACGGTCATGCCGCGCTTCAGGCCCCCCCGCATGAGCTCGACGTGCTGGTCCACGTAGCGGGGGATCTCGCGGATCCGGGACAGGTAATTCTCGTAGTCGCGCACGGTGGCGAAGGTCATCAGGTCGGGCAGGCGGGCGAGCTCGGTATGGAAACCCGAGTCGGCGTTGAGGGGGATCTCGTACTCGCCGAACTCGAAAGAGGCGACGCGGTCGCGGAGCTGGCTCTCGAAGATGTCGGCGTTGACCAGGTCCTCGGCGCTCAGCTTGGTGCGCTCGATGGACCGCAGCTCGGCGAGAAAGGCGCGGCCGGCCTCGGCGCGCCGCTTCTGGTCGGCGACCGTCTGGGACGGCAGGCGGTCGTCGTAGTCGTGGACGCCCACGGAGGTGGCGAGCAGCGGGTCCTCTTTCAGGCGGTGCTGCCACTCCCTCTGGAAGAGGTCGTGGAGACGGGCGGCGGGGTCCTGCGGCGCGGCTCCGAGGAAGGTGAGGGCGAGGGTGGCGGCGAGGGCGATTTTCGCGATCTTGTTCATAGGGAGGGTCTCCGAGAGATGGATGGTAGCAGGCCGGACCGAGGACCTCACCCTTGCCCGGGCATGAATGCCCGGGCTAAGAGAGACGCCGGCTGAAGCCGCCTTTGAAGCCCGTCAGGGCGCCTCTCTTAGCCCGGCGATTCATCGCCGGGCAGGCCCCGGCGCCCCCCGGAATGACAAAAAGCTCAATGGCTGCTAGACTTATAGGCCAGATTCTATGCGGTCTCTACCGCGGGAGGTCTTCATGTCCAGGTCTCGGGCTCGAGTTTGGATGTCGCTCCTCGCGCTTTCGCTCCTCGCCGTGCCGGCGAGCGCCGCCCTGTTCCGGGTGACTCTCAACAACGGGACGGTCATCGAGAGCGCCTATCAGCCGCAGGAGGCGAGCTGGGATCCGGATATGGTCCTGCTGCTCACCGACGCGGGCAACTGGATCGGCCTCGCCAAGGCCGACGTCAGGACGGTCGAAGAGGATGTGCAGTCGACGGGCTACAGCATCCGCTTGGGCCAGAACACCTACGAGCTCGGGCTCTCGGCGAACGACGTGGCCGATCCCATGGCCTACGCGCTCGCCGCCGGCGAGGCCGGGGCGGACGCCAATGTGGACCCCCGGCTGCTGATGATGCAGCGCATGATGGAGCAGCAGCAGGCGGAGATCCAGGCGCGCCAGCAGCAGCAGAACTACACGATCCAGCAGTTCGTCGAGCCGGGCCAGACCATGGGCATCCCCTCGGGCTTCACCGGCCCGATCACGACGCCGATCACGGCGGGTCCGAACACGAGCTTCAGCCCGATCCTGGCGGGTCCGGGGACGAGCGTGCCGCCGGCCACGGCGGGTCCGGGCGCGAACCCGGGCGCGGTCACGAGCCCGCCCCAGCCGTAAGGTGTAAGATAGGCGTCGCGTCTCCCGGTGTGGGAGACCGAAGACCTCTTTGACAACCCAGACGGTGCGGTGACACGAGCCTCCGAGGGAGACTCCGTTTTGAAAGGGAAGCCGGTGCGAGACCGGCGCGGCCCCCGCCACTGTAACCGGGTACGAAACCGGAGATAAACCACTGCACGGGTCGATCGCGAACGCGGTTGCCCGTGTGGGAAGGTCCGGGAGTAGGAAGATCCGGGAGCCAGGAGACCTGCCGAACCGTCCGACGCCGCCCGCGGGGTGCGGGCGCAGGCTCCAGAATGCCTTCGGGCGTCTCGCGCCCCACCACTGCGGCAAAGGAGACCTCCTCATGCTCGGGCCAAAATCTCACGCGAACCCTGTTCCGCCAACCCTGGACCGCTGGCTGAGCCTGGCTTTCGCCCTGTTGCTCCTCGTGAGCCTTCCCGGAACGGCGGCGGCTGCGAGCCCTGCCATCAAGATCGGCGTCATCGGCGATCAGACCTTCAGCACCAACCTTCAGGCCTCCTACGGCGTCCTGCAGCAGGGCGTCAACGTTCTCTCCAACGAGGATCTCGATGTCGTCCTGCACGTGGGGGACCTCGTCGAAAGCAGCCTCAGCCCGGCTCAGATCACCGCCGACTTCAACCAAGCCACCGCCATCCTGGACCAGCTCCCCGTAGACTGGTTTCTGACCGCCGGCGACCATGACGTCAATCCGCCCGGCTTCCAACAGGACTCGTCCGACCGCTCGCGGGAGCAACTCTTCCAGCAGCTCTACGGAGCGCGGGTGCCGGCTTTTGCGGTGAACCCGTACTACAGCTTCGATGTCGGCGATTATCACTTCATTTCTCTCTATTCCTTCAACGCGCTCCACTCCGACTCCCGCTTCGGCAACATTTTTCTCTCGCGGATCTATGACGACCAGTTCGCCTTTCTGCAAAACGACCTGAACGCGCACAAAGACGCTCGCGCCATCATCGTCTGGGTCCACCAGCCGCTCTGGTACCACGTGAGCGGCTGGCAACGGGTGCACGAGCTGCTGGCGCAATATCCGGTGGCCGCCGTCATCTCCGGGCACTTCCACTACAACCAGGACGTGGGGGTGCTCGACGGCATCCGCTACATCACCGTCGGCGCGACCGGCGGCTTCAAGAACAAGGTCGGAAGCCGCGAGGCCGGCAGCGTCGACCACGTCTCGGTGGTTACCGTCAGGAAACCGGGAGACGTCGACGTCGAGCTCCTGGCCCTGGACAACCTGCCGCTCACGCTCACGCCGCGCATGGACATGGACCGGGTGCAGGCCTTGGACGTGCAGTTCGGGAACTTCTTCGACTTCGCCCAGAGAAACCCCGTCTTCCTCCAGAACGGCCAACTCGTGAAGTCCTGCACCACCGGCGAGCCGGCTTCGGTCCAGATCACGCAGATCGGCAATCCCATCGATCTGTCGCTGAATGTCAAGATCACGTTCACCACCAATCCCGCGGGGAAAGTGGTATTGAGCTCGCCTGCATTCACGCCGGGTCAGTGCGAGCAGGTCATCAGCAACACTGAATGCAGCCTGAAGCGCACCGCGCGCACCTTCTTTTCCAACTACTCGAGCGTCCTGATCGACGAGTTCTTCTCCCCTCCGCTCTGGACGACGGGTCTGGCACCGGCCGGGGGTGGTCCGCAACCAGGGACGGTCCTGAACTTCAACATCAAGACGACTTTCACCGGGACGTCCGGGACTCTCTTCTTGGAGACCACGCCGTCCATCACCGTTCAGGCCTGCCCGTAAGGAGCCGGCGTGGCGGTCGCGACAGCACGCTTTTCCCGACGGCGGAGGGGGCAGTGGATCTCCTTCCTGGCCATCTCCGCCACCGGTTTCCTCTGCCTGGGAGCCTTCGGTTGTGCCTCTTCCTCCGCGGCTTACCGGCGGTCCCTCGTCGTCGGCATCGTAGGGGACCAGACCTTGAGCCCGGACCTCCAGGCTTCCTACCAGGTCCTGCAGCAAGGGGTCAGCGTCCTCTCGGACCTCGACCTCGACGTCGTCCTCCACGTAGGCGACCTTGTCGAGAGCGGCCTCAGCCCCGAAGAAGTGCGGGCCTCCTTCGCTCAGGCGACCGGCATCCTCGACCAGCTCCCCGCCGACTGGTTCCTCACCGCCGGGGACCACGACGTCAGCCCGCCCGGATACTCTCCCAATTCGAGCGACCGGTCGCGGGAGAAGCTGTTCCAGGAGCTGTACGGAGAACGGGTGCCCGCCTTCCGGCAGCGCCCGTACTACAGCTTCGACGTAAAGGGCGTTCATTTCGTTGCGCTCTACTCCCACCAGGCTCTGCAAGTGGACCCTCGCTGGGGCGACATTTTTCTAGCCCGCATCGCCGACGACCAGCTTGCCTGGCTGCGCGAGGACCTCGCCGCGCACCGGCGGACCCGTGCCATCGTTGTCTTCCTCCACCAGCCGCTCTGGTACCACTGGAGCGGCTGGCGGAGAGTCCACGCCCTGCTGCGGCAGTACCCCGTCGCGGCGGTGGTCGCAGGTCACTTCCATTACGACCAGGACGAGGGAGAGCTCGACGGCATCCGCTACCTGGTCGTGGGGGCGACCGGCGGGAGCATCAAAGAGGGGAGCCAGGACGCCGGCAACCTCCACCACGTCACCCTGCTCCGGGTGGCGGGACCGCGGCAGGTGGAGGTGGAGCTCCTGCCCGTGCACGGCGAGGGTCCGGTGGGGCTCACTCCACGCGAGGATATGGACCGGGTGCAGGCCCTCGATGTCCAGCTCGGCAACTTCTTCGATTTCTCACTGAGGGAGCGGCTCTTCCTGAAGGACGGCCGGCTCGTCGATACCTGCGAAGGGGCTCAGCCGCCCAAGGTGCAGATCAGCCAGATCGGCAATCCGATCGATCTGCCCCTTGAGGTGACGATCGACTTCCGCAGCGAGCCGCCAGGCGTGGCGCTCGACTCTCCCCACTTCCTCCCCGGCAACTGCAGAGAAGCGCGTAGCGGCACCGAGTGCCTGCTCGCGCCCGCCGCACGCACCGACTTCTCCAACTACTCGTCGGTGCAGATCCAGGGCGTCTGCCCCTGCGCCCCGGGACCCTCCTGTTTCAACCCGGATCCTTGCACCTGCCCGCTACCGCCGCCGCCCTGCCCCTGCGCCCTGGCGCCGCCGCTCGCGGCTCTGCTTTGGGAGTCCGGGCTCGTGGCCGCAGCCGGGCCGCCCCCCTCCGGGACGGTCTTGAGCTTTCGCGTGCGCACCCGCTTCGCGGGCGCCTCCGGACCGCTCTTCCTCGACAAGTCGATCCAGACGAGAGTCTGCGCCTGTCCAGCGGAGGTCCCCTGAGCCAGCCGCTCCCGGTCCCGGCCCTCATTCGGTCGCAGCAGCATCTGCTGGCCCAGGGCGTGGAGCTCGTGCCGGCCGACGCCCTCGCACCCGTTGTGTTGCCCATCTCGTCGGAGGGGGTCACATACGACATGGCGCAGGCGGCGGCGTGGGTCGATTTCGACCACTTCGCCGTCGGACGCTGGGACGGCTCGCTGACGCTGTTCAGGTTCTCGGAAGCCAGGACTCTGGGTCCTCTGATCGCAGTCGCGGCGAGCAGCCCATCGTCGGAAGGGGTGCAGATGATCACGTGGCTCGCCCCAGGCGTGTTCGCCACCTCGAATGACGACGAATCGATTGCAGTGTGGTCACCCACAGCGGCCTGGGACCGTCTCCGGAACGTCGCGACCCTCACCTACGACAGTCGGTACGGTGCTGCAAACAGCGGAGATGCATTCGAGCTGGGGAGCGGTTTGTGCTTCGTCGTTGGCCATGCGAACGGCTACGTCACCATCTGGCGTGGCAATGCATCTGGCAGTGAGATGGCGCTGGCCGCCGCTGTGGACGTCCGCAGCGCCAAGCCGGTCAATCCGTGGGACCTGCACAACGTCCGGGGTGTGGCGGCGGTCGAGTGGAACGGCGGGGTGGGCCACGTCGTCACCGGGTCGGAAGACGGCGACCTGTGCATCGTTCGCGTCCCCGACGGCGAGATCGTCTCGCGAAGCGTCTATAACCCGGCTGCCCAACGCGGGGTCAACGCTCTCGCCGTGCGGGGGACGGACCTGCTCGTGGCCAACTGCTCGGTTGGCTCGACCGACCGGAACCTGTGGTTTTACACTATCGACACGGGTAATTGGAGCATCTCTTGCCGCGACAGCATCAACTTGCGGGTGAACCCGGCGGCGCCGCAAGTGTTCAACTTCACCGTCGTCTGGGGCGAGTACGAGCGGGGCCACCCCTGCTTCTTCTCGTCGACCCAGGAGGGGGCGCTCTGGATGGGAACGATCACCGGCGACCGCAAGCTCTCCGTGATCGGCTATCAGCAGGTGACGGCGCCCCTGGGCTCGGCGCTCGCCTTTGCGAGCAACGGCAATCTCGCGCTGATCGCCTATGACCTGTACGAGTTCAAGACACTGCTGGATAGTGCCGCTGGTGCGGCGGCGAACGCGAATCCTCAACGCCCGCGGGTCTGACATGAAAAGGGAAGTGGTTCTCTACTGGAGCGGCGGTAAGGACTGCGCCATGGCGCTCCATGAGATCAGTACCAGCCAGCGATACCGCGACTACCGGGTCGCGAGCCTGCTGACCACCTTCACGGAGGGATTCGACCGGGTGAGCGGGCATGGCGTGCGCCGGTCTCTCGTCGAGCGGCAGGCCGAGAGCATCGGGCTCGACCTCCTCCAGACCTTCATCCCCCAACAGGCGAACATGCTACAGTATGAAATGGTCATGGAGCGAGCCCTTCGCGCGCAGAAGGGGCAGGGTACCGATGTCGCTGCTTCCGGAGACATCTTCGTCGAGAAACAGCGCATGGCGATCTTCAAGAAGGTCGGCATGAACGGCTGCTTTCCCTTGTGCAGGCGGAATTCCCGCAGGCAAGCTGAGGAGCTCATCGGCCTGGGGTTCAAGGCCCTCGTCGTCTGCGTCGATTCGACGGTGCTCGATGCTTCTTTCGCTGGGAGACTTGTGGATGAGAATTTCTTGCGAGATCTCCCCACTGGCGTCGATCCATGCGGCGAACATGGCGAGTTTCACACCTTCGCATTTGGCGGTCCCATCTTCTCTCGACAGGTGCAGTTCAGGCTGGGCGAGACCGTCCTGAGGCAGGGTTTCTACTTCTGTGACCTGGTGCCGGAGGACGGATTCGAGCCGCGAGTCTAAGGAGGTCAATTATGCACGCTTCCCGTTTGGTCGTCGCGAAACTGGACAAGGTGCGGGCAAAAAAGTTGCGCACTCTCGGGGCTGAGCTGAAGTGCCGGATCGTGGCCTTGGAGCAGCAAGCACGGCTGGCTCAGCTTTCCCGTGAGCAGTACGTGCGGCTGCAGGTTCTCGAGAGGGAAATGGGCATCTCTCTGGTCGCTTATGAATCGCTGGACCGATTGCGGCTTGCCCATCCTTCCGAGGAGCAGTTGAGACGTCTGCAGTCGCTCGAGCGAGAGCTGGGCTTCGTCGTCATCGCCTACGAGCTCGCCGGAACGAATCTGGAGGTCCAGGAGCCTCTCCTGGAGGAGGGCGCGCAACCGGCCGAGCTCTCAAGGGGTCAGGCCGAACGGCTCCGCCAGGTCGAGGAAGAGGTCGGCGCCGTGCTGATGGCGTACCGGGCCTGAGCAGCCGGTCGAGACTGCCCGCAACCTCTTGAAAGAGCCCAGGGCGGAGAGGACCAGGAGGGGGATCCAAGCTTCCCTCCGCCAGGAGTAGAGCACACGATCACACCTCGCTGGAGTCAGGTCCCAGGCTCAGGACCGGATTCTTCCATACGATCTCCTCACGACGGACAGGCCTGCACGGTCGTGGACACCGTCGTCTCCAGGAACAGCTCCCCAGAAGTACCCTGGAAGATTGTCCGGATGTTGAAGTTCAGGACTGTCCCTGGCTGCGGGCCGCTTCCAGCCGGCGCCAGCCCTGTCGTCCATAGCGGAGGAGAAAAGAACTCCATCGATCAGGACGCTCGAGTAGTTCGAGAAGAAGGTGCGCGCCGTGCGCGGCAGGACGCATTCAGTGTTGCTGATGACCTGCTGACACTGACCAGGCGTGAATGCGGGCGAGCTCAACGCCACCACACCTTGGGGGTTGCTGGCGAATTCGATCTTGACGTTCAGAGGCAGATCGATGGGATCGCCGATCTGTGTGATCTCGATGGTCGCAGGCTGGCCAGTGCTGCAGGACTCAACGAGTTGGCCGTTTTGAAGGAAGACGGGGTTCCGCTGGGCGAAGTCAAAGAAGTTTCGAGCTGGACATCGAGCGCCTGCACGCGGTCCATGTCGACCCGCGGCGTCAACAGCAGCGGCAGGTTATCGCTCACCGGCAGCAGCTCGATCTGCACATGGCGGTGGCTCCCCACCTGTAGCACGCTGACGTGCTGGACGTCACCCGCGTCGCGGCTGCCGTTCTTCGTGAAGCCGCCGGTGGCACCGACGGTGATGTACCGGATGCCGTCGAGCGTTCCGTTGTCTTGGTCGTAATGTGATGTCCAGTGATCACAGCGGCGACCTTGTACTGGCGCAGCAGCTCGTGGACGCGCTGCCAGCCGCTCGTGTGGTACCAGAGGGATTGGTGGAGGAATACGGTCTCCAGGTTACAGCTCCTTGACGTACCAGAGGGGCGCTGAGAGACTCAACTAGTCCCCAAGGCGAATCCGGCCCGAGTAGGGCGGCGCTGGGGGACCTCAATCGTTGTTGGCCGGGTCAAGGGAAGCGGAGTGAAAAGCTCCCGCCGCCCCGCGACTGTGACCGGGACGAAAGCCGCGAGAACCACTGTCAGCTCCCTGGAGCTGATGGGAAGGTGCGGCGAGTAGGACGAACGGAAGCCAGGAGACCTGGTCCGGCCGCTCAGAATCTTCATCCCCGAGGGGGGAAAGGAGAAGATGATCCATGAACTGGAAGAGATTGCTGGTGTTGTTGATCTTGGCCGCGCTCGCCGGCATCGAAGCCAGCGCGCAGCCGGAGCCCCCGTCCCCGCAGGAGGAGCAGGAGGCGCAGGCGGATCAGACCGGAGAGCCGCAGGAGGGGGAGGAGCCGGAGACCACTGTGGCCGAGGAGATCTTCGTCACCGCCACCCGCGTCGAGGCCTCCCGCGAGACCCTGGGCAGCTCGACGACCCTGATCGATTCCGAGCAGATCGAGGAGTCGAGGAAGACCTCAGCCCTGGAGGTCCTGCGGTCCGTGCCTGGGCTCGAGGTCAACCAGAGCGGTGGCCCCGGCACCAGCGCCAGCGCTTTCCTGCGCGGCGCGGCTTCCGGGCAAACCCTGGTCCTGATCGACGGCGTCCGCGTCAACAGCGTCACCGGCGCGTCCGCCGACCTCGCCGATATCCGAGTTGATAATGTCGGCCGCATCGAGATCGTACGCGGACCACAGAGCACGCTCTACGGCTCCGAGGCCATCGGCGGCGTGATCAACATCATCACCCGCCGCGGCGAACCGGGCTTCCGCTCCACGCTCAACCTGGAGGCGGGGGACAACGATCTCTATGAAGGTCGGCTCTCTCTGAACGGCGGCAGCGCGCGCTTGGACTACAGCGTGGCAACTGCCTGGGCGAGCACGGATGGAATCTCCGCGGCGAGCGAGAGGGCTGGCAACAGCGAAGCCGATGCCTACGAGAACTTCACCGCCTCAGGCCGGTTCGGCTTCGCCTTCCTGGAGGACGGTCGAGTGGACCTCGCCCTGCGGACCCTGGACGCGACCGTGGACCTCGACGGCTTTTCCTTCGGCATAGGACCAGTCGACGACTTGAACTATGAGCAGGACCACCAGGCGCTCTATGCCACCTTCGAGATCGAGAAGCCCCTGACCGAGTGGTGGCAGCAGAGCCTCACCGTGGGTCTCCAAGATGACGACATCGAGGGTTTGGATCCGGACACAGTCTTCAACAACTACCTGATCGAGACCCGTTTCAGCAACGTCATTGCCCAGTCCGATTTCTTCTTTGCCGAGAACCAGATCACGACCTTGGGCTACAGCTACGAGGAGCGGGAGGGCTCCAGCGAAGGGAGCTTCGACCAAAAGATCGATATCAGCTCCCTTTTCCTGCAGCACCAGTGGTCCTGGAACGAGCGCCTGTTCCTGACCGGCGGCGTCCGCAACGACGACCACTCGCAGTTCGGCTCTGAAACGACCTACCGCTTCACGGCGGCGGCGCTGCTGGCCGGAGGCGCCACGCGGCTCCACGGCAGCTACGGAACCGGGTTCCGGGCCCCGTCCCTCAACGAGCTCTACTTCCCCGGCTTTGGCAACCTCGACCTGCGGCCGGAGACCAGCCGCGGCTTCGACCTCGGTGTGGAGCAGAAGCTCCTCGGCGACAAGCTGAGGATCGACCTCACCTACTTCGACAACCAGTTCGAGGACCTGATCGGCTTCGACTTTGTGACGTTCCAGGCCAACAACATCGCCGAGGCCGAAGCCAGCGGGGTCGAGGCGCTCCTCTACGTCACCCCGGGATCGCGCTTCGACCTCACCGCCTCCTACACCTATACCGATTCGGAGAACCTGACGACTGGGCTCCAGCTCCCGCGCCGCCCCAAGAACCGGGGTTCGCTTTTCCTCGCGTTCCGGCCCATCGAGCCGCTGACCGGCACGCTTTTGCTGATCGTCGTCAAGGATCGGATCGACTCCGACGCGAGCCCCCTCGATGATTACGAAAGGGTCGACCTTTCGCTTTCCTATGACATCGGCAACCGCCTGACCCCCTACCTGCGGATCCAGAACCTCCTGGACGAGGACTACGAGGAGGTCCGAGGCTTCACCTCACCGGGGATCACGCCCGCGATCGGCGTCAAGGCGAGACTGCGGTAGCTCTCCACCTCAAGACCGGGCCCACCTCCTGGCGCACCTCACGCAGGAGGTGTGGCCCGTGTTCAGAGTGGTACTATGGGTATGGCCTTGAGAGGAGCGAGCGTTGTGAGATCGAATCGGTCCCTTCATGGGTTGATGCTTGTCATCGCGTTGATGCTCCTGGCCTGCCGGACGTCCCCAGGAGGTGACGACGTCCGGTCCGGCGGGGAGCCACCCGCTTCCAGCGCGATGGTAAAGTCCAAGGTGGCCCTTATTTCTTTCTTTCCACAACTGGGCGCCCTGACCGAAAACATTACTGCCCTCAATGGCCTCGTGGAGGAGGCATTGCGCAACGGGGCCAACATCGTGGTCGCTCCGGAGCTCGCGACGACCGGGTACTCCATTACCGCCGACCAGGCCCGCAACGGGCTCGGCCTCGCGGCCCCCTTCCCGCAGCTCCAGCGCCTGCGCGACCTCGCGAACGCTTACAAGGCCTATGTCTTCCTCGGGCTCGCCGAAGTCGCCCCCGGCTCCCCCACTGCGAAGCTCTACAACTCGGTCGTCCTGTTCGGGCCTGGCGGTCTCGTGAAGGTGCAGCGCAAGCGCAGTATCCCTCTATGGCACGGCCGTGGAGAGCTCCCGTTCGCAGCGATTCCGACCCCATACGGGGAGCTGGCGGCGATCATCTGCGCGGACTCCTACCTGATGGACTGGTCCCGGATCTCCACTCTCTCCGGAGCGGATATCCTCGTGAGCTCAGCCAATTGGTGGGGGGACTATGATCAGGAGGAGATCTGGCAGACCCGGGCGAAGGAGAACGGAGTCTGGATGGTAGTGGCCAACCGCTGGGGCCAGGAGGTGGACCGGCGCTCCGATTCCCCGTCCACCTACGAGATGAACGATGCCCCTAGTGTCGTCATCTCCCCGGACGGCAAGCTCCGGCTCCACTACCGCGCCGACCAGGAGCCCCGGCCCACGAACAAGATCCTCTATGCCACCCTCCAGGTCCCTGCCTCGCGGATCGGCGCCTCGGCCCCGAACCCGACCTATACGGTGCGGTACCGCCGGCCTTCGGCTTATACGGCCCTCGCCAACCGCTACTACCGGCCGGACCAGGGAAATATGCCGGCACCCGGTCTGCCGCCGGCCGGGACTACCCGGGTGGCAGTGCTCGCGTACAAACCTGTCGCCGACCCGCGGGAGAACCTCGCGGCCGTCGCCCGCCTCCAAGGGGGCGCGGCCCCGGCTCCGGACGCCCTGGTGTTGCCCGGGCTCGGGATCTCGGCCTCGCCCGTGGACCTCGGCGATGACGGCTGGTACGGCAAGCCTCCCTGGAAAGACTTCCAGGAGATGGTTGACGGCGTCCCTCTCCAGCTTGCGGTGACAACGATCCTCGCTCGCGGCTCAGGCAGCGCAGTCCGCCCCCTGCTCCTCCTGGCCCGAGCTGGCCAAGCTCCGCTCCTCCGGGAGCAGATCCACGAAGGCTGGGGCGCCCCGGGATCGGGCCAGCCTCCGATCACGGTGGACCTCCCGCACGCTCGGGTAGGCGTTGTCTCCGGGCTGGACCTCCTGTTCCCAGAGGTTGCCACGCAGCTCGCCAAGTCCGGGGTCGACCTCGTGGTAGTCTCCTCCACGGTCGCCGCGCCCGGCCTCTCGCAGCCAGGGCCGGGCCCTGCGAGCTGGACGGCGGAGGACCTATTCCGCGCGTGGCAGACGGGGACCGGCCAGTGCTTCCACCTCGCTGCCTCCGATGCCAGCGGCTACGGGCTCCTCGTCCAGGATGGAGGGTGTTACGCGTCCAAAGCCCATAGGGTGTCGGCGGAGCAGCCCTATCAGATTCTGGACCTCGATAGCACGACCGAGCGCAAGAAGATCCTCAACACCTACCACCCGTTCGACCTCCAGAGTCTGCTCGGCGGGGTGGATTGACTCAGACGCCTTGGTTGACGATCCGCTCCAGGGCGTCCATGTCCAGGTGGGCGCGCACGTGGTCGGCCAAGCGGTCGTAGGCCTGCTCGCGGTCGAAGGCCCGGCCTCGGCCCTGCCAACCCAGGCTCCGCAGCCATTGGTGACGGAGAGCGTCGTTCTCGAAGAAGCCGTGCAGGTAGGTCCCCCAGACAGCGCCGGTCTCGCCCACAGAGCCGTCGAGGCGACGGCCCTCTCCTTGCCCGATCTCGCACAGGGCGGACTGCTCTGCCTCCCGGACCGGGCTGCGCCCCATATGGATCTCGTAGCCGCGGACCGGGGTGCCTGCGAGCTCAGCGAACGGGCCGCAGGCCGCCCGCAGGACGCCCTCGACTCGCTCAGTGCGTTTGGTCCGGAGAAAGGTGGTGTCCAGGTCCAGCAGCCCCAGGCCGGGGGCCTCCGCTCCAGGCTCGGCCTCGACACCCTCGGGGTCCGAGAGCGACCGGCCTAGCATCTGGTAGCCGCCGCAGATCCCCACCACAGGGGTGCCTCGGGCGGCAAGACGGAGAATGCGGTCGGCGAGGCCGGTGCGGCGTAGCCAGGCAAGGTCGATGAGGGTTGCCTTGGTCCCCGGCAGGATCACCGCGTCCACGCCCTCCAGATCCTCCAGATCCTCGGCACGGTCCACGAACCGCACCTCGACACCGGGCTCGGCCGCCAGGGGGTCGAAATCGTCGAAGTTGGAGAGGTGGGGCAGGCGGAGTACCGCGATGGTCAGCTCTCTGGATCCATCCCTCGGAGATTGCCGGTCGTCCAGGGATGCCGAGTCCTCGGCCGCCACACCGATGTCGCGCAGGAACGGGATGACGCCAAGGGTAGGGACTCCGAACGCCCGCTCCCGCAACATCTCGAGACCGTCGCCGAGCAGCCGGGCGTCCCCGTGGAGCTTGTTGATGATGAAACCCTTGACCAGCGCACGTTCCTCGGGCTCCAGAAGGACCATGGTGCCCACCAGTTGGGCGAAGACCCCCCCCAGGCTGATATCGCCCACCAGCAAGACCGGAGCCCCGGCATACTGAGCCATGCCCATATTGGCGATGTCCTCCCCTGCGCGCTTGAGGTTGATCTCGGCCGGGCCGCCGATGCCCTCCAGGATCACGAGGTCGTAATCCTCCCGCAGGCGGTCGAAGCAGACTGTGATCCGAGACCAGAGCTCCGGCTTGAGGCTCTGCCAGTTGGTGGCGTCCATTCGACCAAAGACGCGGCCCTCGAGGACGATCTGGCTGCCAGGCCCTTCGGGTTTGATGAGGAGCGGGTTCATCTCCGCCCGGGGGACCACGCCCGCAGCCTCGGCCTGGATCAGGGTCGACCGCCCGATCTCCCGGCCATCCGGAGTGACACCCGAGTTCAGGGCCACGTTTTGTGCCTTGAAGGGAGCGACCCTCATCCCGGCGCGGGCGAAGAGGCGGCACAGGGCTGTCACCAGGATGGACTTCCCCGCATTCGAGTGGGTGCCCATCACCATCAGCGTCTTCGCGGCCATGAGACGGCTACTTCTTCTTCTCGAGGGGCGTTTCCCAGAGGGGTTCCTCTTCGCCGAAGGTCCGGGCCAGATGCCGGCCGAGGACGAACAGGAAGTCGGACAGGCGGTTGAGATAGGCGAGCACCTCGGCGGGGACCTCCTGCTCGTCCGTAAGGCGCAGAGCCTCCCGCTCGGCGCGGCGGCACACGGTCCGGGCAACCTGCGCCAGGGCCGAAAAGCGCCCTCCGCCCGAGAGGATGAACGAAGGGAGGGCCGGCAGACCTCCCAACCAGCCATCCATCGTCTCCTCCAGGAATTGGACACGCTCCGCCGTCACGGGCTTGTGGACGCGGTCGGCGTACTCAGGGGGCGTGGCGAGGACGTTCCCGACGTCGAAGATGTCGTTCTGGATGGCGTGGAGGATCCGCACGAACTCGGTGCGCCCCTCCTGCTGCTCCGGCAACTCGGCGAGCGCGGCCCGGAGCAGCCCGAGGAAGGCCTGGAGCTCATCCACGGTGCCATAGCTCTCGACCTGCTGCGATCGCTTGGAGACGCGCTTACCCCCCACCAGGCTCGTCGTGCCGCTGTCTCCTTTGCGAGTGTAGACCTTGCTGATTCTCATCTCAGCCCCTCCGGCAGGGCGACGACTATGTCCCTGCATGGCTGGGCTCGTCAAGGGGCCCGGGACAGGCCTGATGGGTCCAGGTCCCTATTGACAGGGATGGGCGGAACTGAAAGCCTGTACTAGACCGACCGGCCATGTCCGCCAGGAGGGCGAAGCCAGACGGGCGATATCTCATAATAGAAAGGGCACCGGGTCCAGGGAAGTGGAGTGAAAGGCTCCCACCGCCCCGCGACTGTGATCGGGACGAAAGCCGCAGAAAGCCACTGTCGATCGACGGGAAGGCGCGGCGAGTAGGACGACCGTAAGCCAGGAGACCTATCCGGCGCCCCAGGTTCTGCAATTCCTCGCGGGAGGAAAGGAGCCGACATGAAACTTCCTCGATTCAGTGTGCCAGTGGTCCTGCCGCTGCCGGTTCTTGCTGGACCACTCCCAACCCTCTTCCGCGGGATCCGCTTCCGCTAGGTCTAAGAGGGTGTTTGGAAAGTGTCGGAAGACGTGCTAAAGTTCGTCTATGGGATACCCCAGCGACCTCAACGACACGGAATGGCGCATCCTTCGGAGCCTTCTTCCGGCCGCCAAGCCAGGAGGCAGGCCTCGAACCAC
>DASVEF010000220.1:0-4676 GCA_036380715.1 Thermoanaerobaculia bacterium
GTCGGTTCAGCTTGCCGAATTCAAGAAGGATTGTCTTGCGATCCTTGAGGAAGTGGAGCGAACAGGGGAGACGGTCACGATCCTAAGGCAAGACCGGCCCGTCGCTCGTCTGGCGCCTCCAGTCCTGAAGCGAGAGGAATAGTGGGGAGGATTTCCAGCGGGCTTGAAGGGCGCTTTGGGGTCAAAGTCACCTCTCTGGAAGATTTTTTGCAACGGTTTTGAGTCGACTGAGGGCTGCCGATTCCACGTGTGAGCGCCAGTGGGGCAGGCAGCTCTCCTCCCGCCCCCCGGCGCGATCTGCAGGAAAGGAGGCGCCGATGCCCGAGAACGAGAACCAGGGAAGCACCGCCACCATGGAGCCTCCGATGCCCCACGAGGAGCAGGCCGAGAACCAGCCGCCGCTCCAGGGGCAGGGGAGCCACAACACCCAGAACCAGGGGAGCCTGAACCAGGGCACGAGCCTGGGGCAGACTCCCGGCCATTCCGCCACCCAGAGCCAAGGCCTGGGCCAGAGCCAGGCGCAGAGCCCGTCCTACTCTTCCTCTTCGCAGAGCTCCTCGTCGATGCCGTCCACCGGTGGGACGTCCGGGACCTCCGGGATGTCCGGCTACGAAGGGCGCCGGTCGTCCGGTCTGTCGCGCCGCGATCCCTTCTCGGCGCTTGGATTCGGCAATCCTTTCGCCATGATGCGGCAGCTCGCGGACGAGATGGACCGCGTCTTCGACAACCTCGGGCTTGGCAGCGGCTGGGGGGCGGGCGCGGTGAGCCGGAGCCTCGACCGGCCGACAGCGGGCGGCGGCAGCGCCTTCTGGTCGCCGCAGATCGACGTGTCGCGCCGCGGCAACGAGCTGGTCGTCTGCGCCGACCTGCCGGGCATGAAGAAAGAGGACATCCGGGTCGAGGTTCGCGAGGACCATCTGATCCTGGAGGGGGAGCGCCGGCAGGAGCAGGAGGAGGACCGGGAGGGCTACTTCCGCAGCGAACGGAGCTGGGGCCGGTTCTACCGGGCCATCCCGCTGCCCGACGGCGTCAACCCCGAGCAGGCGCAGGCCAGCTTCAACGACGGCGTGCTGGAGATCAAGCTGCCGCTGCCGCAGCAGCAGGAGCGCAGCCGCCGGATCGAGATCCGCTGAACGAAATCCCGCTGGGACCGGAGCGCCTCGCCAGCGCTCCGGTCCCGGTCGCGATCCAGGAAACCACCGATAGAATGGAAGCGGTCGGCTCCCGCAGGGCAACGACTGCCCTCTGGGAGCCGATGAAAAGTTCCTGGAGGGCAACGGCTGCCCTCTGGGAGCCGATGAAAAGTTCCTGGAGGGCAGCGGCTGCCCTCTGGGAGCCGATGAAAAGTTCCTGGAGGGCAACGACTGCCCTCTGGGAGCCGACGAAAAGTTCCTGGAGGGCAACGGCTGCCCCCTGGGAGCCGTTGAAAAGTTCCTGGAGGGCAACGGCTGCCCTTCAGATCTCGTCCGTCCGCAGTTTGACCGCGTATCCCGAATTCTGTAGCATGCGCCGAGCCGGCGAAGGGAGATCCGGTCAGGACACCCCTGCCTCGCGAGCCCCCCGATTCTAAGGACATGAGCCACGCTGCGCCCATGCACAGGGCGTTGAGGAACGAGGAATGAGCGAACACGAAGCCCACCTGTTCACGTCCGAGTCCGTGACGGAAGGTCACCCGGACAAGGTCGCCGACCAGATCTCGGACGCCATCCTGGACGAGGTCCTGCGCCAGGACCCCAAGGGGCGCGTGGCTTGCGAGACCACGGTGACCACCGGCCTGGTCTTCCTGGCCGGCGAGATCACCACCCAGGCCTACGTCGACTTCGCGGGGGTGGCGCGCCGGGTGGTCCAGGAGATCGGGTACACCCACACCGACTTCGGCTTCAACGGCGCGAGCTGCGCCGTGCTCTCGGCGATCGACCCGCAGTCGCCCGACATCGCCATGGGCGTGGACACCGGCGGGGCCGGCGACCAGGGCCTCATGTTCGGCTTCGCCTGCCGCGAGACCCCGCAGCTCATGCCCCTCCCGATCATGCTCGCCCACCAGCTCGCCCATCGCCTCGCCAGAGAGCGCCGGGCCGGCGAGCTCCTCTGGCTGCGCCCCGACGGCAAGAGCCAGGTGACGGTGGAGTACGACGGCTACCGGCCGGTGCGCGTGCACACCGTGGTCATCTCGACGCAGCATTCGCCCGAAGTGGAGCACGACGAGATCGAGGCCGGGGTCATCGAGAAGGTCATCAAGCCGACGATCCCGGCGGATCTGCTCGACGAGCGCACGGTCTATCACATCAATCCGACCGGGCGCTTCGTGATCGGCGGCCCGCAGGGCGACTGCGGCCTGACCGGGCGCAAGATCATCGTCGACACCTATGGCGGCTACGGCCGGCATGGCGGCGGCGCCTTCTCGGGCAAGGACCCGACGAAGGTGGACCGCTCGGCCTGCTACATGGCCCGGCACATCGCCAAGAACGTGGTCGCCGCCGGCCTGGCCGAGCGCGTCGAGGTGCAGCTCGCGTACGCCATCGGCGTCGCCGAGCCGGTCTCGGTCCACGCCGACAGCTTCGGTACGGGCGTGATCTCCGACCGCCTGATCGAGCGGCTGATCCGCGAGTCGTTCCCGCTGTCGCCGCGCGGCATCATCGAGTACCTCGACCTGCGGCGGCCGATCTACCGGAAGACCGCGGCCTATGGGCACTTCGGGCGCGACGAGGAGGATTTCCTCTGGGAGCACACCCACCGCGCCGTGGAGCTGCGCGCCGCGGCCGGGCTCGAAGGGGTGCCCTCCATGGCCGCCACCGCCTGATCGATCTAGTCTTCGCCTTTCTCCCCCTCTCCCGGTTCGGGAGAGGGGGTCGGGGGGTGAGGGCTCTCCCACGTCTTCCCGTACTTCAGAACGTCGTGCTTCAGCAGGTCGAAGTCCCCCTGCCGGGGACCCGGCCGCGCGTCGCGGTAGACCGTGTCGCAGCGGTAGCAGACCACGGCGTCGCGCAAGCGGCGGTAGAGCCAGAGGTCGACCAGGCCGAAGACGGGGAGTGAGAGCCCGAAGGTCCAGGGGACGAGCGCGGCGCCGACCGCGACCAGGAGACAGCCGAGGGCGCGGTTGAAGTCGCGCTGGCGGTAGAGGTGGCGGCAGCCGCAGACCGGGCAGACCTCGACCCGGGCGTCGGGGACGTCGGTCCATCCCTCTGAAGAGACCGGCCGGGAGACCTCGCAGCTCGGGCAGGGGAGCTCTCCGGTGGACGGCGCGATCACGGCTGCGAAGGGGAGCCCGCAGGCGCGGCACTGCGTGCGGATCCGCATCTCAGATCGGCACGCCGGTCGTCGCGCTCAGGTAGAAGGCGGTGATCTCGCCGATGAACGTGCCGACCACGACGACGTAGAGGATCCCCGTGGCCGACTGGTTCGAGCGCTGCCGCGCGCAGTGGAGCGACATCCAGGTGAGCGGCAGGACGATGGCCAGCCCCCAGAGGAGGCGGAACCAGAAGAACATCCCCTGCCCTTCGAAGCCGGCGAGGAGGCGCAGCGGATGCGGCTCGACCAGCTCGTTCACCTGCGCCGCGGCGGCCAGGCTTGCGCCCACCGTGGCCAGCCGGAGCAGGACCGTGCCCAGGAGCACCCAGCAGAAGACCGTCAGGTGGCGGAACGTCAGCTTCGGCGCCACCAGGTACCAGTGGCCGAGCAGCATGGTGATCAGCGACCAGCCGAGCAGCAGGGAGGAAGCGATCAGCCCCACCGGCAGCAGGACCCCGCGCCAGGGGAGGGGAGTGAGCGCCGGGACCGCGTGCGGGCCGGCCGCGAGCAGGGCCCCGGCGCAGCCGGCGAGCGAGAGCGTGAGCGGCCAGCGGCACAGGCGCCATCTCTCCTGCCAGATTGCCGCGTAGTATAGGAAGCCGCCGGTGAGGGCGGCGGCGAGCGAGGCCGCGCCGAAGGCCGGCTGGTCGCCGAACGGCCGGAAGGGGTGGAGCCAGACCACCGCGGCGGCCAGGGAGAGTAACCCGAGCACGACCAGGGCGTTCATCTGGAAGTAGCCGCGCCCGAGGTCGTCCTCGGGAATCCAGTAGAGAGTCGACAGGGAACCGAGGCTCACGGCGAGCAGGAAAAGCAGGAAGACACTCATAAAGAGGGTGGATCTTACACCCTGGGGAAGGTAAGGGAAGGCAAGCCCGGTCTTCGTTTTAGCCGCTGGACAGGGGGCGACCAGGGTGTTAGCCTACCGGGAGTCAGCGAAAGACATCTTGGATCTATGGCAACTCTTGATCATCCTGAACTGAGGGAATCTCTCAACAACCTTCTGAAGACCTCCCGGCCGAGACTGGAGCGGGTCCTCAGAAACTTCGAGGTGCCCCCGGAAGACGCCGAGGACATTCTTCAGGATGCCCAGCTCACGCTTTTGTACAAATGGGACAAGGTGCGGAGCCCGGAGAGCTGGCTGATCGGCACGGTCAAGAAGAAGTGCATCATGTACTGGCGCAAGCGCCGGGGCAGCCTCTGCGAGGCGGTCGACACGGCCATCCTGGACCTGCTGGCGGTTCCGCAGGCTCCGGACCAGGAGAAGGCCGAGCTGACCTGCGATCTGAACCGGGTTCTGTCGCGCCTGTCGACCCGGTGCCGGTCGCTCCTCAAGCTGCGGTACGGCCTGGGCTACGGCCCGACCGAGGTGGCGGAGCAGATGGGCTACC
>DASVEF010000221.1:0-38177 GCA_036380715.1 Thermoanaerobaculia bacterium
GATCGATACTATCCCCGCGAGGGACATTGCGGCCCCGGCCGGGGGAGCCAGCGCTCTCGCCAGCGGCGATCCCGCGGCCGGCACAGCGGAACTGGACGTTTTCACAGTGGTCATTACGCTTCAGAGGAGCATGACGTCCTATTCGATGCGTATCGTAATTCTCGCCTCGGAGTTTGTCAAGGGTTCTATGATGGAAATTTACGAAGGTCGGGAAGGTCCTGATTCACATCGTCATCCTCCATAGACCCCTTCGCCATGAGAGGCGTCCGCGAGCCAGCCGGGAGGGTGGATCTGGGCTCTCCCAGGGCGGCAAGGACGGACAGCCTGCATCCCACCTCTTGCCAACCCAATGACAATGTGGGTATAATGCGTTAGGCTGCCGAGGATGTCAAGCGGCGGGACCGAGGCCCGGCACAGGCGGTCGCTTGCGCCGGCCGGTTCTTTGAAAACTGAAGTACCGGGCCGGAGCCCTCCTGGGCGGGGGGAGGCCTCCGGCCCACCTTTAGGGGTCCTGTTCCGGTTGGTTCGCGGGCGGGATCGGCTCTCACCCACTGTAGAGACGCCCCGTGGAGCGTCTCCTCCGGTCCGTGGACCTGCAGTGGTCAAACGTCCCGCTGCGGAGCGGAGACGCCCCACGGGGCGTCTCTACAGTGGGGAGGAACTTTCTCGGACCCGCTCGTTGACGTAGACCACCACCGACACGCCCGGACGGAAGGGGAACGGGTGGCGCGAGTACCGTTCCCGCAGCAGCGGACGGAGCTCCCCTTCCTGGTCGGAGGCGAAGATCAGGACGTCGCCGTCCGGGTCGGGCGGGACCTCGCGCCAGTAGCCGGCGTGCGCGAAGTCGCGGAAGTACCAGGGGAGTGGCCAGCGGTGAGGCATGAAGACCTTCAGATCCAGGTCCTTGCCCTTCGGCGACCGCTCCGCCACTCCGTGCACGAAGGCGACGAGGTCCAGCGCCTCTCTCTGCGTCTGCACGTAGGCGAGATCCAGGCGGGGGTCGTCGTAGCGCCGCAGCGAGGCGTCGGCGGCGCGCCAGGCGCTCCACCCCAGCGCCAGGACACAGACCGCGATCCGCCCGCCGCGAGCCCAGCCCGGCGTCGGCCGGCTCGCGGCCTCGCGGAAGAGCACGCCCGCGGTCAGCGCGGCGGGGAGGACGATGCTCAGCGCGAGCCACGGGGTCTTGTAGGGGATCGCGGAGTAGAGGACGAGCATGGCCGCGGTCCACGCGGCGCAGAAGACGCCGAAGCGGTCCCGGCGCCGGACGGCGATCCAGCCGCCGAATGCGGCGCCCACGAGGACCGCCGGCTCGAAGCGCAGCAGGAGCCGGAGGAAGTACTCCCAGGGCTTCTCGTGCCCCGTGCCTTCGATCCCCTTCTGAGCCCAGGGGAGGAGGCCCAGAAACGAGTCGGCCAACCCTTGCGGATGCGTGAAGAAGGAGGTGAAGAGGAGGACGTACGGCGCTGCCAGGCAGAGCGCGGCGCGGAAGAGCGCGCGGCGGGACGGCAGCGCGAGGGGCGGGCGGGCCAGCGCGGCGGCCGCCAGCAGGCCGGCCAGCGTCAGGACCGCGGTCTCCTTGACGGTGAGGAGGAGGCCGAGGCAGGCGGCGGCCAAGGCGAGATGGGAGTCGCGCCGCGTCTCCAGGTAAAGGGAGACGGAGACCACCAGGGCGAGGGTGAAGGCGACGAGATAGGTCTCGTGGATGAGGTCGCGGCCGTAGTAGACCAGGGACGGCGACAGCGCCAGCAGCCAGGCCGTTCCCGTGATCCCCGCCACCCCCAGCCGGCGGCGCAGGGGGAGGAGCATCGGCACCATCAGGGCCGAGGCGAGGGCGACCGGAAGGCGCAGGGCCACTTCGCTCTGCCCGAGGAGGCGGAGCGGCAGCCAGCCGAAGAAGTAGAGAAAGGGTCCGTGGAAGCTCTCGGGGTTGTACACGTACCCGTCGCCCCGGAGCAGGTCGAGCAGGAACCAGGCGTTGACCCCTTCGTCGTGGTGGAGCGGGCGCAGGCCGAGATGGACCAGGCGGAGCGCCAAGGCGGCGGCGAAGGCTGCCCAGAACGGCAGCCATCGCCACGACCACCAAGGCTGGACATCCCGCTCCTCGGAGCCCGCCGCGCGAGTCATCGGGGAATTATGGACCGGACCGAGACGGAACCGCCCCCCGGAGCCGGGGGGCGGCGTGGTGGTGTCGTCGTGGCGAAGCCGCGTTACGGCAGGAAGCCGGTGCGGTCGAACAGGCCGGGCAGGACGTCGTTGTCCGGCGCGGCGCCTTCGAGCTCGTAGTAGTTGATCTGGCCGGTGCTGAGCTGCTCGATCCAGACCTCGACCTGCGAGGGGGTGAATTTGACGAGGATCGGCCACAGGTAGCCGTTGGGCCTCGGACCCACGACGCGGACGAAGACCTCGGACCGGCCGGGGAGCGCGCCGCTGACGCACAGGGTCTCGGTGATGCAATCGTTCACCTTCTCGCCGAGCAGCGAGCCGCTGATGCGCACCTTGAACCGGAAGCCGGGAAGCTCGCTCGTGGTCAGCCAGGGACCCGCAGGAGGAGCGGGGAACGTGTCGAACGAGAACGTGCCGTTGAGAGAGCCGTCGTATCCGCCGATGACATCCTCGCCGGTGCCGTCCAGCGCCCAGACCGCCACGAGACCGGTCTGAGCCGTGGTGATCGCGCTGTTCATGCCGCTCTGGATCTGCGCGGCGGTGCGGGCGACGTTCCAGAGCCGGACCTCGTCGAGGGCGCCCGCCGGGCTGTACTGCCAGGAGACGTCGCTGCCGATGCGGACCGGATCCGGGCTGGTGGTCAGCGGACCGGCCAGGGGGAAGGACCCCACCTGCACGCCGTTGATGTAATGGAGCTGGTCCGTGCCGTTGAACACGACGGCGACATGGGTCCAGATGTTCTCCGGGATCGTCCCGCCGTCATGGGAAGAGCCTCCGCCCTTCAGGTAGGCGCGCACCGTGGAGCCGCAGACGCCCACCCAGTAGGCCTGGGTGAAGTCCTTGCCGACGAGGCTGCGGCAGGTCTGGCCCGTGAACGGGGTGGCGAGCTTCACCCATAGCTCGATGGTGATCGCGCCCGTCGGATTCAACGCCGCGTGGTGCGCGATCTCGACGTATCCGTGCCCGGCTCCGGCCGGAGTCGTGTTTCCTTCGAGCACGAGCCACGATCCGAACGGGCCTCCGGTTATGGCGTGGCCGGCGCCGGCCGTCATCAGGAACAAGGCCATCGTCAACAGCACCAACATCCGCTTCATATCGCTCCTCCTCCTTGGTTGGCTGTTCTACGGGTGCGAATCCGTCTATAGCAATGAGTCGATCTACGCTCAGGCGGCCCGGCTCGTCCGGGCGCCACATAGGTAGGCGCGGATCGCCGCGAAACGTTACAGGAGGCCCTCACCCCTGGCCCCCTCTCCCGGAGGGAGAGGGGGGGAGAAGCATTGAACGCGCTGTGTCTTCTGAGCTTTTCCCGAGATTTCACCCCTCTCCCTCCGGGAGAGGGGCCGGGGTGAGGGCTCAGCGGCCGGATCTGCGCTGCGCCTCGCCCGTCATGGGGACGAAGCGGACGGGCGCGACGCTGCGGGTCTCGAAGCTGCCGTCCGGGAGCTTGGTCATCACCCGGAGGTCCTGCAGGACCTCGCCGACGGGGAGGACGATCTTGCCTCCGACCTTGACCTGGTCGAGGAGGGGCTGGGGGATCCTGGAGGGCGCGGCGGTGACGATGATGCCGTCGAACGGGGCTTTCTCGGGCCACCCCTTGTAGCCGTCCCCGATGCGGACGTGGACGTTGTCGTAGCCCAGCTCGGCGAGGGTCTGCCGCGCCTGCTCGCCGAGCGGCTCGAGGATCTCGATGGTGTAGACCTCGCGGGCGACCGCGGCGAGGACCGCCGCCTGGTAGCCCGAGCCGGTCCCGATCTCCAGGACCTTGTCGCCGGGCTTGAGCTCCAGCAGCGAGGTCATCAGCGCGACGACGTAGGGCTGGGAGATCGTCTGGCCGTGACCGATCGGGAGGGGGGTATCCGCGTAGGCGTTCGGCCGCACCGCCGGTGGGACGAAGCGGTGGCGCGGCACCCGCGACATGGCCGCGAGCACCGCGGGCTCGCGGACGTCGCGGCCGCGGATCTGCTCCTCCACCATCCGCTGGCGCGCCTCGGCGAAGCGGTCCGGCTCTGCGGAGCCGGCCATGGCGATCGACATCGCGGCCAGGACCCCCAGGATCCGCCGGGCGATCGTGCGCCGCCTACTTGTCATCTCTCACCTTCCCCGCCATGGGCGCGAGCCGGACCGGGATGACGGTGCGCTTCTCGATGCCGTCCTTGACCTTGGTGATCACCAGCAGGTCCTGGAAGAAGCCGCCCACCGGTACCACCATCTTGCCGCCGACCCGGAGCTGCTCGATGAGCTGCTTGGGGATGTGCGGCGGCGCGACCGACAGCAGGATGGCGTCGAACGGCGCCTTGTCCGGCCACCCCTGATAACCGTCGCCCGCCCGGACCTCCACGTTGTGGTAGCCCAGCACGTCGAGCTTCTTGCTCGCCTGGCTCGCCACGGTGCGGACGATCTCGATCGAGTAGACCTCGCGCGCGATGCGCGACAGCACCGCGGCGTGGTAGCCCGAGCCCGTGCCGACCTCCAGCACCTTGTCCCCCCGCTGCAGGTCGAGCAGCGAGGTCATCAGCGCCACCACGTAGGGCTGGTAGACGGCGCGCCCGCCGCCCACCGGCAGCGGCTGGTCGTCGTACGCCTGCGCGCGCACCGCCTCGGGAACGAAGAGGTGGCGGGGGACCTGCTCCATGGCCGCGAGCACCTCCGGCTGGGTGATGCCGCGCTCGCGGAGCTGCCCCACCATGGTGCGGCGCTGGGCGAGGAAGTCGTCGGCGCGCAGCAGCTCACCGGCTCCGGTCAGGAGCGCGAGCGCAGTCAGGACCCGCAGCAGGAGCCCGCGGCCGGGCATCACCTCTGCCTCTCGTAGACGATCTCGCCGTCCACCAGGGTCATGTCGACGCCGACCTTCGGGATCTCCGGCTCGGGGACGGTCATGACGTCGCGGGCGAACACCACGAGGTCGGCCCGCTTGCCCACCTCGAGAGAGCCCACTTCCTTGTCCAGGAAGAGCGACCACGCCGCGTCCAGTGTGAAGCCGCGGAGGGCCTCTTCGCGCGTCAGCCGCTCGCCGGGAAGCCACCCGCCCGCGGGCTTCCCCTGGAGGTCCTGCCGGGTGACGGCGGCGTAGAGGCCGAGCCGGGGGTCCGCCGACTCGACCGGGAAGTCGCTCCCCAGCGCCAGCCGGCCGCCGTCGTCCAGCACCTTGCGCCAGGCGTAGGCGCGCTCCAGCCGGTGCTCGCCCACACGGTCCCCCGCCCAGGGCATGTCGGAGGTCGCGTGGGTCGGCTGCATGGAGGCGATGATCCCCAGCCGCGCCATGCGCTCCAGGTCCTGGACGCGCACCACCTGGGTGTGCTCGAGGCGGAACCGCGCCTCCGGACGGGGCCCGCCGAGCGCCTTCTCCATGGCGTCGACCGCCACCAGGGCGCCGCGGTCGCCGATGGCGTGGATGCCCACCTGGAAGCCCGCCCGCGCCGCGCGCCGGGAGACGTCCTCCAGGCGCTGGCCCGCGGTGACCATCAGGCCCATATTGCCCGGGTCGTCGCTGTAGGGCTCCAGCAGGGCCGCGCCGCGGCTCCCCAGGGCGCCGTCGGCGTAGAGCTTGACGCCGCGCACCTGGAGCCGGGCCTGCGGATCGATCTCCGGGCCGCGCTGGAACCAGCGGGAGAGCAGGGCCTCGTCGTCGGTCAGGAAGAGCGACGCGCGCAGCGGCAGCCGGTCCGCCCGGCGCAGCGTGGAGTAGGCGCGATACACGTCCTCGCCGATCCCCATGTCCGTGACGGTGGTCAGCCCCACCGCCAGGCAGTGCCGGGCGGCGTTCTCCAGCCAGCGCTCCACCTCGGCGGGCGCCGGCGCGGGCAGCCGGCCCGCCACGTCCATGGCGTTGTCGACCATCACGCCCGTGGGGCGGCCGCCCTCGTCGCGCAGGAACCGCCCGCCGGACGGATCCTGGATCTCGGGGCCGATCCCCAGGATCTCCATGGCGCGGGCGTTGACCAGAGCGGCGTGGCCGTCCACCCGCGTCAGCCAGACGGGGTGGCCGGGGACCGCCGCGGAGAGCGGACCGTGGACGGGAAACTGCTTGCCGGGCCAGAGGTTCTGGTCCCAGCCGCGGCCGCGCACCCAGGTGCCCGCCGGCACCCGCGCCGCCGCCTCGCGCACCCGCCGGACGATCTCCTCGTAGCTGGCGGCGCCGGTCAGGTCGACCTCGGCCAGGGCCCTCCCGAGCCCGGCCAGGTGGGAGTGGGCGTCGATCAGCCCGGGCGTCACGGTGCGGCCGGCGAGGTCCACGACGCGCGTCTTCGCGCCGCGCAGCGGCTGCGCTCCGGCGTCCGGCCCGAGATAGACGATGCGGCCGCCGCGTACCGCGAGGCTCCCCTCGATCCGGCCCGGCGGCTGGACCGGATAGAAGACTCCGTGTTGCAGGATGAGGTCGGCACCGTCCTCTGCAAAGGAGGGTACGGCCGGCGCGATCATCGTCACAAGTATCAGAAAGGGCAACAGCCCGTGCTGTATTCTCATCGTATCTCTGCTCATTCCACCCTTTGACCCCAGAGGCCGGGGTGCAAAGACCAAGCCACGGCCTCCTGGTAGACTGCGGCGCGATGTCTCCCTCCCCCCTGGCTTCGATCGAAGAGATGGTGGCCCGCCTGGAACGGGCGCTCGCCAGCTCGCCGGCGGACGACACGGAGATCGTCTGGATCGAAGCGCGGCGCGGACAGGAGAGCAACAGCAAGCGCCGGCGCGACAATTTCGAGGTCCAGGAGCGGACGCTCCTGGTGCGGGTGCGGGAATCCGGCCGCATCGGCATCCACTGCACCGACGTGGCGGACCTCGCGAACGTGGAGGGGGCGACGCGCCAGGCGCTGGCCCAGGCGCGCCTCTCGTCCCCCGCTCCCCCTCTCCTGGTGCCGGAAGGGGCGGCCGGCGAGCCCCCCCGGCCCGCCGCCGCCGACCTCTGCGATCCCGAGCTGGCCCGCATGAGCCCGGCCCGGGCGCGCGAGCTGATCCAGGGCCTGACCGACCGGGACGAAACCGCGCTGCTCGGCTGGGCCGAGGGGCGGGTCGCGGTGCTCAACAGCCGCGGGCTCCGGCGGGCCGCCGAGGCGACCTCGGCCTGGGTGTCTGTGAGCTGCGGCCAAACCCCCGGAGCCGGGCGCGCCGCCGCGGTCGCGCGCACGCTCGACCGGCTCAACGCCGCCGAGGTCCGCGACCGGGCCCGGCGCCGCCACGCCGCGGCCGGAGACACGGCCGAGCTGCCCTCCGGCCCGGCGCCCCTGGTCCTCTCCCCCGAGGGGGCCGCCGCCCTGGTCGACCTGCTCAATCGCCAGGCGCTCACGTCGAGCTCGTTCCACGAAGGGACCTCGTTCTTCCAGGGCCGCAGAGGCGAAGCGGTGTTCCATCCGTCGGTCAGCCTGCGGGACGACGCCACCGACCCGGACGGCCTCCCCTTCCCCTTCGACTTCCTGGGCTCGGCCAAGCGCCCCCTGCACCTGATCGACCGGGGCGTCTTCCTGGGTCCGGTCGTGGACGAGCGGCTGGCCCGCGCCATGGACTGCCTGCCGACCCCGCACCTGGTCGCGCCCGACGAGGCCGTCGCCGCCCACCTCTTCCTGGCGCCGGGCGAGCAGCCCGACGAGGAGCTCCTCCGCCAGGCCGACGGCGGCATCTGGGTGGGGGCGCTCGACGCGGTCGAAGGGTTCGACTTCCGGACGTTGCGCTTCCGGGCCGTGGCGCGGGGGGTCCGCCGCGTCGAAGGAGGTACGCTCGGCGCCGCGCTCCCCGACCTCGTCTGGGAAGGCAGCCTGCCGGACCTGCTGTCGCGCGTCCTGGGCGTAGGCCGGTCGGCGGCGCCGGTCGCGGCCGGCGACCCGCTGTTCGGCGCGACCTCCGCGCCGATGCTGGCGTTCGATGGAGTGCATGGTCTTCGGCCGGCGCCGGTCGAGTGAATCGTTATTCCCAGATCTTGACCTCGAACCGGCCGTTCGAATCCGCCGCGCCCCGGTACATCCCTTCCGAATTGAACACCAGGGCGATCGAGCCGTCCCGGGCGACGCCGATCACGCCGCCGTCGTCCTTCTCGAGCTTCTGGTGGATCACCCGGTCCGCCGCCTGCTGCAGCGTGAGCCCCGCGTACTCCATGAGCGCCGAGATGTCGTGCGCCACGGTATTGCGGATGAACTTCTCCCCCCAGCCGGTGCCCGAGATGGCGCAGGTCCGGTTGTTGGCGTAGGTGCCGGCGCCGATCACCGGCACGTCGCCGAGCCGGCCGAACCGCTTGTTGGTCATGCCGCCGGTGGAGGTGGCCGCCGCCAGGTTGCCATGCTGGTCGAGCGCCACGGCGCCCACGGTGCCGCGCGGCTTCTCCGGCTCCTTCTTCGCCTCCTCCTCGCGCAGCTTCTTCTGCAGATCGTCCCAGCGCTTCTGGGTGAAGAAGTACTTCGGGTCCACCCGCTCCACCTTCATCTCGGCGGCGAACGCCTCCGCCCCGTCGCCGACCATGAACACATGGGGCGAGCGCTCCATGACCCGCCGCGCGAGCGAGATCGGGTTCTTCACCGTCTTCAGCCCGGCCACGGCGCCGCAGGAGAGGTCGCGGCCGTCCATGATCGCGGCGTCGAGCTCGTTCGTCCCCTCGTGCGTGAAGACAGCCCCTTTGCCGGCGTTGAAGAGAGGGTCGTCCTCCAGGAAGCGGACCACCTTCTCGACCGCGTCGAGGCTGGTGCCGCCGCCGGCCAGCGCGTCCCGCCCGATCTCCAGCGCCTTGCGCAGGGAGGCGAGGTACCGGTCCCGCTCGTTCTCGGGCAGGGTCTTGGGGATCGTCCCGGCGCCGCCGTGGATGGCGATCGCCCACTTCGGCGCGTCGGCGCGGCGGAGGATCACTTCGGCCTTGCCGGTTTCGGCGGGCGGGGTCTGGGCCGCGGCGGTCAGGGGGAGAGAGACGAGGGATATCGCAAGAAGGATCTTCCCGGCATTCATGCCGGGGATTGTACTCCGAGCCCCTCCCCCGGGCCGCAGGCCTGGGGTTGAAACCCCAGGCTGGGCTGTATCGCCCCTGCGGGCGAGGATCGGGAGGGAGGCGCTCCTTGGAGCGAAACAACCTAGCCTGGGGTTTCAACCCCAGGGGGCCTATTCGTCGCGGCGCAGCAGGACCAGGGTCTGGTCGTCGCCCTGGGGCCGGCCCTGGGCGAACTCGCTCACCGCCAGGTGGATGGCATCGAGGGCCCCTTGGAGCGGCCGCTCCCGGTTCCGGCGCAGGAGGTCGATCAGGCGGGCGTTGCCGAACTCCTCCTCCTCGATCGACTCGGCCTCGGTGATGCCGTCGCTGTAGAGGCAGAGGAGGTCGCCCGGCTCCAAAGAGACCTCGCGCATCCCGTAGCGGCTGCCGGGCAGGAGCCCGAGCGGCAGGCCGTCGGCGCCGAGCTCGTCCACCGCGCCGCCGCGGCGCAGGAGAAAGCCGGGATTGTGCCCGGCGTTCAGATAGCGCAGCGCCCCGCTCTCCGGGTCCACCTCCCCGATCAGCAGGGTGATGAACTTGTTCGGCATGCTCGATTCCAGGATGTGGCGGTTCAGGCGCTCCAGCAGCGTCGGGCCGAGCTCGGATGAGTCGAGCAGCAGGCGCAGCGCCGAGTGCAGGGTCGACACCATCAGGGCCGCCGGGATCCCCTTGCCCGAGACGTCGCCGACCACCAGGCCGACGCGGCCGCTCCGCGTCGGAAACAGGTCGTAGTAGTCGCCGCCCACCTGCCGCGCCGGCCGGTTCCAGCCGACGAGTTGGAAGCCCGGCACCTGCGGCGCCCCCTTGGGCAGGATCTGGCGCTGGATCTCGGCCGCGAGGTGCATCTCGCGCTCCAGGCGCTCCTGCTCCAGGGCGCGGAGGTGGGACCGCGCGTTCTCCAGGGCGATGGCGGCCTGGTTGGCGAACAGGCTGAGGGTGCGGCGGTCGGCGGGCAGGAAGGGGCCGACCCCGCGGCGGCTCTCCTTGTCGCCCACGACGAGCATCCCCCGCGGGCTGTTCTCGAAGAGAATGGGGACGCCGAGCAGGTGGCGGGCGCCCGGGAGCAGATCGGCAGGAGCCCCGTCGCCACCGGCGAGAAACGTAGAGAGCTCGGGGGCGTCCGTCTCGAACCAGCGGCCGGCGTCCCCGCCGAAGATGCGGTCCAGCCGGTAGCGCCCCTCTTCCAGAACGTAGAGAGCGCCGCGCCGGGCATCGAGGAGAGAGACGGCGCGCAGCAGGATCTCCTCGGAGAGGCGGTCGAGGTCCAGGGTGCCGGCGACCGCGAGGCCCACGTCGTAGAGCGCTTCCAGCTCCACGACCCGGTAGTTGACCTGGAACTGCTGCTCCTTGATCTCCTGCCGCATCCGGCACCCCTTGAGCGCCGAGGCGAGCAGCAGGGGGAGGGGATCGTTCGGGCCGGCGGCGGCCGGGCCTGCGCCGTCGGCGGGGCAGTAGACCAGGAAGCCGCCGGGCAGGCGGAGACTCTGCGCCTGGACGCCGCCGCAGACCAGGGCGGCCTCGTCGGTGGTCAGCGGCAGCCTGTCGCCGACCCCCACGACCTGTTCGAGCACTCCCTGGCGGTCGAGGTAGAGGGCCGCGGCGCGGGCGTTGTGCTCGCGGCGCCAGAGGTCCAGCAGCCGTTCGTTGAGGAGCCGCTCTCCGGCCTCGTCCTGGGCCAGGGCCAGCAGCTCCCCCCAGGGAGCGGAGGCTCCGTCCATCCCGTCCGGTTCAGGGCTGGAGCTGGGCGAGAGCGCTCGGCTCGTCGCTGAAGATGGGCGCATACTGGGCGAGACCCATGATATGGAAGGTCTTCTCGATCGTCGGGGTGAGGCAGCAGAAACCCAGCCGGCCGTTGATCTCGAGCATCTTCTCGATGATCTCGATCAGGATGGAGATGCCGATGGAGTTGACGATCTTGGTGCCGCCCAGGTTGAGGAGCAGCACCCGGTAGCCCTCGTCGATCAGCTTGTACGCCACCCGGGCGATCTCCTCACCGCCCTGGTTGTTGATATATCCCTCCGTGTAGATCACCGCCAGGCCGTCGCGGCGGTCCACGGTCACGTTCAAGCTCTCGGTCATCAGCTCGTCCCCGCTTTCAGCGCAACTTGCTCATCACCACAGTCGTACCGTCCGAGCCGGAGCGGATCTCCACCTCGTCCATCAGCCCCCGGATGATCTTGAGGCCCCAGCCGCGCTTGCGTGCCGCCTTGATCTTCTCCTCGATCATCGGCTCGACGACCTCGCCCGGAGAGAAGCCGACGCCCGTGTCGCGCACGGTGATGCGCAGCTTCTCCGGGTCGTTCTCCCCGAGAACCTCGAAGGTCACATAGACCTCCCGATCGGAAGAGCGGCTGTGCTCGAGCGCGTTGATGCACGCCTCCACCACCGCCATCCGGACCTCGTCAATTCTATCCGGACTCATCCTCATGGATTCAGCGATGGCGGTCGCCGTCTTGCTCGCCTCGATTTCCATATCGGGCACCATCGGGAGCCTCAGGGTGACCCTCCTCATGATGGCATCACCAGCCATGTCCTTTCCCGGCCGCGAGAGGGCTGTACCAGAGCGCTCAGAAAGAAAGGTAGAGCTGCAACGCGTAGATCACAAGAGGATGGATCATATCGTGGGCCAGTAGCCATCCGAAGCTGGCGATCGTGGCGGCGGATAACAATACCCTTCCCGGAACGTAAGGAATGGCAACGTGCTTGCGAACGGAGTCTAGCATGTGGTCTCTCCTCATCCTCGCCACGCCTCCTATCGCAAGCGTGCTGCCAGGCTGAAACCTTTTTGCCACGACTCTCGTAAGCCCTTGTAGAACCACCACTTAGGAGCCAAGCCCGAAGCTCCGCGGCAAGCTGCCCCATTTCGGGGTGCGACATTTTGCCGCGCGCCGCCAGGCCGTACGCCCCTCCCGAAGCCGGAAGTCCCCAATTTGCCGCGCTTCGCGGGCGCTTAGAGACAATTTGTCGCGGGTGCGTCATTTTGTCCCGGGCTTCTCCTCGGCTCTTTCGTTGGCCTGCCACTGCTTGACGGCCTCGATGTACTCCCCTGCCGG
Source organism: Thermoanaerobaculia bacterium (assembly GCA_036380715.1). GTDB lineage: Bacteria > Acidobacteriota > Thermoanaerobaculia > Multivoradales > UBA5704 > UBA5704. Next base: position 12,157 of record DASVEF010000221.1, read on the forward strand.
CAGACTGTCCATCTCCTTCTTCGTGTAGTGACGGCTCGCGAGCACAGGCTCCAGATAGCTGTAGAAGATGTTGAGCCTTTCCCAGATCCGGCTCCCGCTCTGGAGATCCGGTTTCACGGTAGCGAGCCAGTTGCGGACTTCGGCCACCAAGATCTCCGGCCTGTTCTGATGAGCGCTGATGTCGTGACCCGCGAGGTCGGAGAGGACCCGGCGGTAGCGAGACCCTTTCCTCTCTAGGACGAGGCACTGCTTGGTGTTCAGAGGTGCACCGCCGTAGTAACGGCATCCCAAGTCGAGGCCGAGCTCGAAGGGCATATTGAAACGCGGAAGCCGTCCTGAGCGCAGAGGCTCCAGGCGTGAGATGTCATGAATGCTGAAGCGGCACATCCGGATCAGGCTGCGGATCTTCTCCATCCGGGCCTCTCCGGAATCGAAGCGCTGGGAGGCGATCCTGGGCTCGAGGCCACAGTCCAGAACGACGAAAAGCAGTGCTCGCCGGAGGGGAATGTACTCGGGATCGAATGGGCAGTTGATGAAGACGCTTCTCGCGAAATCGTCTCCCTCTCGGGGCATGAAATGGTCCTTGGCGAGGTGACGCCGTTCAGCCCTTCTTGCGGAAAGTAATCCTGCCGGAGTGATCGTGTACGAAGATCTCTCCGTCGCTCCCCTTCACCAGTGAGGTGGCACGCTGTACGGCATCCTTTTTGACCTTGAAGACGTTACTGGCCCGCTGAGCGCCTTCGCGCTTGACGATCCAGCGGCCCGCGGAAGGGATGACGTGCACCCGGTTCCTCCTCGCAGGGACCTCGGCCAGGGCCTGGGCAAATATCTCTCTGAACTCGCTCATTGGACCTCCACTCCTCCTCCCCAGTATATACCTTCCTGGGAGCAGAAGTCGCCTGCTCTCAGAACCCCTTCCGCTGCAACGTCTTGCGGTCCAGGCCCAGGATCTTCGCCGCCTCGCTCTTGTTGCCGCCGGTGAGCTTGAGCACGCGCGCGATGTGGCGCTTCTCCATCGACTGCAGGTCGAGCGGCTCGGGCGAGCTCTGGGCCGGCGTGCCGAGGAGCGAGCGGATCAGGCCGGCGTCGATCTCCTTCTCGGCCAGCGATACCGCCCCTTCCAGGAGGTTCTGCAGCTCGCGGACGTTGCCCGGGAAGTCGTAGGCGAGAAGGAGGGCCAGCGCCTCAGAGCGGATCGGCGGCACCGGGATCCCCTCGCGGCGGCAGAACTCCTCGACAAAGGAGCGCACGAGGTGGGGGATGTCCTGCCGGCGCTCGCGTAGCGGCGGCAGGTCGATCTCGACCCCTTTGAGGCGGTAGTAGAGGTCCTCGCGGAACGTGCCCTCCTCCACCAGGCCCTCCAGGTCCTGGTGGGTGGCGGCGACGAGCCGCACGTCCACCGGGATCGGCCGGCGCCCGCCCACGCGCACCACTTCGCGCTCCTGGAGGGTCCGCAACAGCTTGACCTGGAGGGAGGTCTGCATGTCGCCGATCTCGTCGAGGAGGAGCGTGCCGCGGTCGGCGAGCTCGAATTTGCCCGGCCGGGCCTGGACCCCGGTCGCGACGCCACCTTCGATGCCGAACAGCTCGCTCTCCAGCAGCGACTCGGGGAGGGCGGCGCAGTTGACGGCGATCAGCGCCCCCTCGCGGCCGGAGAGCATGTGGAGGAGCTTGGCCACCAGCTCCTTTCCGGTGCCGCTCTCGCCGCGCACCAGGAAGTTGACGCCGCGCGGCGCCACCCGCTCGACCAGCTCGAGCACCCGCCGCATGGCCGGCGCGTAGGCGACGATCCGCTGGCCGGCGATCTCCCCGGCGAGGCGGCCCTTGAGCGCCTTGTTCTCCTCCTCCAGGCGTTCGCGCTGGGTCTCCAGCCGCTCCACCTGCCGGGCGGCGTCGAGGGCGACGCCGGCCAAGGCCGCGACCGAATCGAGGAAGCGCCGGTCGTCCGGCGTAAAGGAAGGATCGGCGCCGCCGCGCACCTCCTTGTCGAGCACCGCGACGTAGCCGAGGAAAGTCCCGCGGTAGGCGAGAGGCGCGGCGAGGAGCTGCTCGTAGCGCCGCCCCGCCAGCTCTCCGCGCGCCCGCGACAGGGTGCGCCCCTCGACCAGCAGCTCGCGCCAGACCGAAGCGTTGAGGAGGGCCTCGCCGGTGGGCGGATCGTCGAGCCAGCCGACCGTGGCCACCCCGCGCACCCCGCCGTAGGCGTCCCGGGTCACCGCCACCGCCGCCGCCGGATCGAGCACGGCGCAGACCCGCTGCAACAGCTCGTCGACCAGCTCCTGCTCCGGCCGCTGCGCGTGCAGCGCGATCGCCAGGTCGTAGAGCGTCTCGAGCTGGAGGATGCGCCGCTTCTCGGCGAGGTTGGTGTCCGGGCGCGGCATGGCCCCTCTATCGTACAGGGATCGTCAAGACGCCCGGTCTTGCGCGGGCGTTCAGGGTCGCGGACCGTTCGCGCCGCCTATCCGTACCAGCAGGCGCCGACCCTGTTCCAGGAGCCGCAGGTGGTCATCCGGCAGGGACGGTCCGTCCACTTGGGGCAGCCGCAGATGGTGCTGGTGGGCTTGCCCGGGCAGTAGGTGTCGCACGAGGGGTAGCACGCCGCCTCGGTGGTCCACGAGACGCCACAGAGCCCGAGCACAGCCGCGAGAAGGAGCAACTTTCTCTTCACGAATCCTCCTTTTCCGGTAGCGCAGCGATCTCCCATACGGCGGGAGGCGTGCGCTCCTACCTATGTCGGTGTTCCGGGCGGCAGGAACCGAGACGACCGGCTTCGGGCGAGGGCCAGCTCGCCTAGCCACCCACTCAGCGATCCTTCATCTCAAGCGTCCGGCGCAGTACAGGCAAAACCGCCCGGTCCTTGTCCCGACCTGCTAGTTCCTTCATTTCGATAAGTGTCTTCAGGCCCAGAGACTGGACGCGGATTCCGCCTATGGCATAGACGTGGCTCCGTTCAAGGAGATCCTCGTAGCCGAAACCTTCGCCAAGGTTTCCGAGAATGTCGAGGGCTCCGAGATCCGTGAGAAGGAGATTGAAGCGGTTGGTGGCGAGACGAGAAGCGTCCGGCAGGATGGTACGGCCCGCGGGATCGCGATAGCGCGCGTGGATCTCGCTCAGAACCCGGAGGAGGCGCTCGATGTTTTCAGGGGTCTGCCGGTGGAGGATATCCAGGTCCAGAGTGAGGATCGGCGCGCCTTCCAACAGGGCCGCCACTCCGCCCACAATAACGAACTCGACTTCGTGCCGGACCAGGGCCTCAAGCAGTCTAAGGAACTTCGTCTCGAGTCTGTCGTCCATTCCGTAGCGCCAAAGCTCCGTCCACGAAATCCTGCAGCACTTCCAGCCGCTCGGTCGGGGTGAGACTCAGCATCCAGCGGATCAGCCCGAGATCGACACCGTCCGGAGAAACCTCGGGCTCCCCTTCAGCCGGTAGCTCCCCGATGTCCAACGCGTCCTGTCCACTCATTGACGGCAGGATAGCATGAGGAATCGAGCCTCATCGCCGCGCCCGCCCCCCGCCCGCGGCCCGCCTGCGCGGCGCCGGCAGCACGCCGCGGAGATACTGGCCGGTGTGGCTCTCCTGAACCGCGGCCACCTGCTCGGGAGTGCCGACGGCGATCAGCCGGCCGCCGCCCTCCCCTCCCTCCGGTCCGAGGTCGATCACCCAGTCGGCGGTCTTGATGACGTCCAGGTTGTGCTCGATGACCACCACGGTGTTGCCCAGCTCGACCAGCCTGTGAAGGAGCTTGAGGAGCTTGCCCACGTCGTCGAAGTGGAGGCCGGTCGTGGGCTCGTCGAGCAGGTAGAGGGTCCGCCCGGTCGAGCGCTTGCACAGCTCGCGGGAGAGCTTGACGCGCTGCGCCTCGCCGCCCGAGAGGGTCGTCGCCGGCTGGCCGAGGCGGATGTAGCCCAGGCCCACCTCGCAGAGGGTCTCCAGGATGCGCGCGATCGACGGGATGTTGCGGAACAGCTCGTACGCCTGCTCGACCGGCAGGTCGAGGATCTCGGCGATGTTCAGCCCCTTGTAGCGCACCGCCAGGGTTTCGCGGTCGTAGCGCTTGCCGCCGCACACCTCGCAGGTGACGTAGATGTCGGGCAGGAAGTGCATCTCGATCTTGATCTGCCCGTCCCCCTTGCAGGCCTCGCAGCGGCCGCCGGGCACGTTGAAGCTGAAGCGGCCCGGCTGGTAGCCGCGCATCCGCGCCTCCGGGGTCATCGCCATCAGGTTGCGGATCGGATTGAAGACGTTGGTGTAGGTCGCCGGGTTCGAGCGCGGCGTGCGGCCGATCGGGCTCTGGTCGATGGCAATGACTTTGTCGAGCTGCTCCAGCCCCACGATCCGGTCGTGCTCCCCCGGCTTGTCGGTCGCCCGGTAGAAGTGGCGCGCCAGCGACTTGTAGAGGATGTCGTTGACCAGCGTGCTCTTGCCCGAGCCCGAGACGCCGGTGACCACGGTGAAGGTCCCGATCGGGATCTCCACGTCCAGGTCCTTCAGGTTGTTCTGCCGCGCTCCCTGGATCACCAGCGGCTTGTCCCGCCCTTCGCGGCGGCGCTCCGGCACCGGCACCTCCAGCTCGCCGCGCAGGTACTTGCCGGTGAGCGAGTGCGGAGAGCGGGACACCTGCGCGGGCGTCCCCTCGGCCACGATCTCGCCGCCATGGACTCCCGCCCCCGGCCCGAGGTCGATCACCCAGTCGGCGGCGCGGATCGTCTCGTCGTCGTGCTCCACGACGAGGACCGAGTTGCCGAGGTCGCGCATCCCCTGCAGCGTCGCGAGGAGCCGCGCGTTGTCTCGCTGGTGGAGGCCGATCGACGGCTCGTCCAGCACGTAGAGGACCCCCATCAGCTTGCTGCCGATCTGCGTGGCGAGCCGGATGCGCTGGCTCTCGCCGCCGGAGAGCGTGGCCGACGAGCGGTCGAGCGTGAGGTAGCCCACGCCCACGTCGTCGAGAAAGCTCAGCCGGTCCTCGATCTCCTGCACCACCTTCTCGGCGATCGCCCGCTCCCGAGGATCGAGGCTCAGCTCCTCCATCCAGGCGCGCAGCTCGCCCACCGACATGCGCGACAGCTCGTCGATCGCGCGCTCCGCCACCCAGACCGCCAGGGCTTCGGGCCGCAGGCGCCGGCCGTTGCAGCTCGGGCATGGATGGACCGACATGTACTTCTCGATCTCCGCCCGGATGGTCGGCGAATCGGTCTCCTTGTAGCGGCGCTCCAGCATGGGGAGGACCCCCTCGAAGCTCCCGGTCCAGCTATAGCTCGACTTCTTGCCAACGAGGCTGAACTTCAGCTCCTGGCCGCCGCTGCCATGCAGGATCACCTGCTTGGCTTCGGCCGGCAGCCTCCTCCACGGCGTCGTCAGGGTGAACCCCATGCTCTTGGCCAGAGTCTCGACCATCTTCATGCGCCAGGACTTGGAGCCCTCCGGCCAGGGGGCCACGGCGCCGGCCTGGATGGAGCGGTCCGGGTCGGGCACGATCTTGTCGGGATCGACGCCCATCAGGGTGCCCAGGCCCGAGCAGGTCGGACAGGCGCCGTAGGGGCTGTTGAAGGAGAACAGGCGCGGCGTGATCTCGGTGAGGCTGGTGCCGCACTCCACGCACGAGTAGCTCTGCGACAAGGTCTCCTCTGCCGAGCCTTCGGGAGCGAGCACGACCAGGCCGCCGCTGACCTTGAGGGCGGTCTCGATGGAGCTGGCGAGGCGCTTCTCGATCCCCGGCTTGACCACGATGCGGTCGATGACGATGTCGATCGAGTGCTTCTTCTGCTTGTCGAGGGCCGGCAGCTCGCCGGTCAGCTCGACCATCTGGCCGTCGATGCGCGCGCGCAGGAAGCCCTCGCGGGCCATCTGGCCGAGCTGCTTCTTGTACTCCCCCTTCTTGCCGCGCACGTAGGGGGCGTAGAGCACCAGCCGGGTCCCCTCGGGCATGTCCAGCGCCCGGTCGACCATCTGCTGCACGGTCTGCGGCCGGATGGTCTGGCCGCAGCTCGGGCAGTGGGGCACGCCGATCGAGGCGAACAGCAGGCGCATGTAGTCGTGGATCTCAGTCACCGTGCCCACGGTCGAGCGCGGGTTCTTCGAGACCGACTTCTGCTCGATGGAGATGGCGGGCGACAGCCCCTCGATCGAGTCGACGTCCGGCTTCTCCATCTGCTGCAGGAACTGCCGGGCGTAGGAGGAGAGAGACTCGACGTACCGCCGCTGCCCTTCGGCGAAGAGAGTGTCGAAGGCCAGCGATGACTTGCCGGAGCCCGACACGCCGGTGATGACCACCAGGCGGTTGCGCGGGATCTCCAGATTGACGTTCTTCAGGTTGTGCTCGCGAGCACCGCGAACGATGATGGAATCCATAGGACCGGACATCCTAACAGAGGGAGAGGGCCGGAGGTGACCCCGGCAGGCGGAACAGCGTCGCCCTTGGACGGAATTCCCGGCCGGCGGGATGGCGGGAGCGGCGCCGCAAGGCGAGCCTCGCGATGTCCTCCGTCCCTCCTCAGCCACCTCCCGGCTCCGCGGCTCTGGCACCCCCCTTGCTCCGCCTCAGCCCTGGCCCTCCGAGGACCCCTGGGATCCCCGGGAGCTGACTCGCTGAAAGGAGGTTTCATCATGGAGCACTTGCAAGGGAAGAAGGTCGCGATCCTGGTGGCGGACGGCTTCGAGCAGGTCGAGCTGACCGAGCCGAGAAAGGCCCTCGACGAGGCCGGCGCAAAGACGCAGATCGTCTCTCCGTCACAGGGCAAGGTGAAGGGCTGGAATCACACGGAATGGGGCGACGAGCTGCCGGTCGACCTGCCGCTCGCCCGGGCCAGAGCCGACGAGTTCGACGCCCTGCTCCTGCCAGGAGGCGTCATGAACCCCGATCACCTGCGCCGCAATCCGGAAGCGCAGCGGTTCGTCAAGGCGTTCTTCGACGCCGGCAAGCCCGTGGCCGCCATCTGCCACGGCCCCTGGACGCTGATCGACGCCGGAGTGGCGCGCGGCCGGAAGATGACGTCCTACGAAACGATCCAGATGGATCTCAAGAACGCGGGCGCCGACTGGGTCGACCGCCAAGTGGTCGTGGACGGCAACCTGGTCACCAGCCGCAAGCCTGACGACATCCCCGCCTTCAACAAGGCCATGCTGGAGCTCTTCGCGAAGGCCGCAGTGCCGGCCGGCGTGTAGGAGAGGAGAGCCCACCTGTTTTCCCCCTCTCCCGATGGCGGGAGAGGGGGCCAGGGGGTGAGGGTTCGGCTGTTACTTCACGTCCGTTACGGGCTGGACCTCGACGGTGCACGGCTCGGCCGCGACGGCGTTGGCGGAGGCGGCCCCCACAGGAACGGGGTCCTTCGCGACCGCGGTGCACTTGGGCGGCGGCCAGTAGCAGTGCCGGGCGGGCAGGATCTTGTTGCCCCTGCGGCAGATGCGGACCGGCTTCTTGGTGACCGGATCGACGCCCGGGTGCCACGGCGAGGTGGCCGCGGCCTGGGTCGTGGGCTCGCCGGTGGTCGGACCCGAGTAGCTCCAGGGGCTCGCGCTCTCATCGTCGAGGGAGCCGCTCACGTAGGTGGAGCCGTGGACGTTGCCATTGCCGTCTACCGACTCGACGATGGCGTTCACCGGTACCGAGGCGCTGAACGTACCGCCCGCGGAGCTGGTACGCGTGATGGTCATCGTACCGATGCTCTGGGTGCTGTCCTCGGTGACACGGATCGTCAGAGGGCTGCAGGGGTGAGAGCCGTCGCTGACGAAGGACAGCTCCTTGAGCCGGATCCGCACCCGCGTCGTGTTGCCGTTCGCGAACGAGGCGTTGTCCAGGCGGCTGACCACGGTGTCTCCCGTGCCATAGCCCGCGATGTTGAAGCCCTTGAGCTGCACCGCGGTGTCCGGCACGGTGGCGCCGCACAGGGCGGCCCAGTCGGCGGAGGTGAGCACGGTCTCGGTGGCGCCTCCACCCAGCGAATCCCAGACGTCATCCCCGGCGGGAATGTCCTGGGCGAGCAGCGGGAGGGCGCACAGCAGGGCGGCGGCGCCCAATACAAAGGATCTGGATCTCATTTACCTTCTCCTTTCCCAATAGTGTCTCCCATAAGTGAATGTGCTTTTGCCCAACCGAACGTGACAACCTCTCTCCCTCAACGCGTTTTCCGAGCGCTGAGCACAGCGCTCAAGCCCGTCAGCGCGAAGGCCGCGGCGGTGAGCAGCGCGAGGCCGACGAGCAGGCCCAGGCGGCGATTGGCCGGCACCTGGGAGGCGGCGAGCAGCCCGAAGCCCAGGGCGATCGCAAGAGCGTCCCAAAGGATCGCGGGCCCCGCCTCCAGGATGGCGGTCCGCGTCGGCTCGGCCTCGCCCGCGGCCACGGCCCGCTCGCGCCGTTCGAGGAAGTGGATCGCGTAGTCGTCGCCGATGCCCAGGGTGATGGCGCAGAACATCGACGTGGCCACACCCAGGGGGATGCCGGCCCAGCCCATGACGCCGAAGGTCCACAGGACCGCCCCGAGGGCCGGGACGATCGCCGCCAACCCCGCTCCCGGCCTGCGCAACCCGAAGGCCACGGTCAGCGCCGAGCCCAGGAGAGCGCCGGCGAGCGAGCGGACCTGGCCGTTGACGATCGCCGGGATCATCTCCTGGCTCACCGCCACGTCCCCCGCGAAGGAGACGGCGCCGCCCAGAGGAGCCAGCCGCTCGCGCTCGATCGTCCGCACCCGCGCCATGAGCTCGGCCGTGTCGCGGAAATTGGCGTGGCGCAGGAAGACCTCGACAATCCCGCGCGAGAAATCCTCGGCGACGATCTCGCGGCGCAGCTCCCGCCCGAGCACACGGTCCACCTGAGCGTAGAGCACGGCGTTCCACTCCGGGCGCCGGCGGATCTCCCGGAAGCGGATATCGCCGCCGGCGATCCCGGCGGCGGTGGTCAGCAGGCGGTACGGGCCGATCACCCCGCCCACGCCGGGGATGTCGCGGAGCTTCGCCTCCAGCTCGCCGATCCGCCGGAGCACCTCGGGATCGAGCAGCGGCCTGGGCGGCGAGCCCGCGCCGTCGAACCGGACCTCCAGCAGCAGCCGGTGGGAGCCCAGGAAGCGCTCGTCGAGCCGCGCGGTGGCCTGGCGCAGCTCGCTGCCGGGTGAAAAGCCCTCCAGCCAACTGTCCTGGACCTCGAGCCGGAAGATCCCCGCTCCGACGATTGCGGTGGCGAGGACCAGGACCGCGAGCACCGCCCGCGGACGGACCGCGACCAGGTCCGCGAGCCGCTCGAAAATCCGGCCGCTCCGCAGGACCGCGGAGGGGCGCCGGGCGCGGAGCCAGTCCGCGGGGATCCGGGAGAGCGCGGCGGGCGTCGCCGTCAGCGAGAACAGGAGGCAGAGCCCCACTCCCGCGGCGGCCACCGCTCCGAAGCGGGCCAGCGCGACGATCGGCGCCAGAGCGAACGACCCGAAGCCGATCATGGTGGTCACCAGGGCGAGGACGACCGCATGACCGAGCTCGGCGAAGGTACGCTCGCGGGCCTGGGCCGGCGAGACCCCGGCGGCCAGGAGCTGGCGGTAGCGCGACAGGAGGTGGATCTCGTCGGCGAGCCCGACGGCGACGAGGATGACCGGCAGCACCGCCGTGGTCAGGAACACGGGCTCCCCCACCCAGCCCATAGCGCCGAAGAGGACGCCGATGCAGACTCCGACCTTGCCGAGCCCGAGAGCGACGACCGCCAGGCGGCGCGAGCCGAGGTAGAGGATCGCCGCCACGAGCGCCAGGGCCGCGGGGACGAGGAAGCGCAGGTCGTCGAGGACGTGGCGCCCGAGGAGAGCCTCCGCCGCCGGAGCGCCGACCACCGAGATGCGATGGCCCGGACCGGCGAACCGGCGCGCCCGCTCGTCCACCTGCCGCCAGAGCCCATAACGGTCTTCGCCCCCAGGGTTGTCGCGAGACGGGACGCCGACCACGACGACCGCCGCGGAGCCGTCCCGCGAGACCAGGAGACCGACCGGCAGGTCGAGCCAGGCCACCTCTGCACGCAGCTCGGCGAGCCGCTCCGGGCTCTCCGGGAAAGGCTCGAGGAGCGGCAGGAAGTCCCGCCGCTCCAGGTCATAGCGGCTGCCGCGCTGGGTCGCGAGGCTGCGCACGTGATCGCGGCCCACCCCGGGCAGCGCCGCCAGGGCCTCGGTCAGCCCGGCGATCCGCCGGAGCGTCTCCGGGTTGTAGACGCCGTCCGGGTGCGCCGGCTCGACCAGCACCAGCAGCGGATCGCGGCGGCCGAAGGCGCGATGGACCTCCTGATCCACGAGGACAGCGGGCGCCGCCGGCGGCACCAGCGCCCTGCCGTCGGTGCGGAGCTCCAGGCGGGCGATGCCCGGCAGGGCCAGCGCGAGCGCCAGCGCCCAGCCGGCGAGCACCGCCCAGGGATGGCGGAGAGCGAAGCGGACCGGCCATGCCGGCCTTGATGAAATGGCGGCTTCCATTCTCTAGCGTGGTGCGCTCCACGGGAGCGGGCGAGACGGGCCCCAAGGCACAGGTTTTGCCTGTGTGCAGGAGCGAGTCGCGCTGACGTGGCGGCTCGAGCCTAAAGGAGTTGCGGTATGACCCAGCCGTCCTCCCTTGCGTGGCGCCTTGCGGCGCTCCTCTTGCTCCTACCCCTCAGTCATGCGGCGGGCCAGACGACGGTGCCCCGCTTCGGTACGGCGGAGATCGTCCTGCGCGCCGATCGCAGCTTCAACGGCGCGTCCGGGACCCCCAATCCCTTCACGGACGTGACACTGACCGCGCAGGTGACCTCCCCGGGCGGGCGGACCTTCACCGTCGACGGCTTCTTCGACGGCGACGGGCTGGGAGGCCAGAGCGGCGTCGTGTTCAAAGTCCGGATCTACGCTGACGAGACCGGGAGCTGGAGCTGGAGGACCACCAGCAACAACGCCGGACTGCACGGCAAGAGCGGAGTCTTCACCTGCCTGGGCACACTCTCCGGCGCCTTCGGAAAAGGGGCCGTCGTCGAGAATCCGGCAAAACCTCGGACGTTCATGTTCCAGTACGGCGAGCCGGTCTACCTGATCGGCAAGTTCCTCGACGCCGCCGCCCCGGTTCCGATCCAGTACTCGCACACCCTGTTGTCAGAGAGCCTGACGGACGCGAACCGGCAGGCGATGCTCGACCGCCACGTCGGCATGAAGCTCAACAAGATGGCGGTCTATCTCGCCAACCGCGGAGACTACGGCGGCCGCTCGACCACCCCCTGGCTGGGTACGGCGGCGAGCAACAACAAGCAGCGCTTCGACCTCGCGCGGTGGCGGATGTTCGAGCGCTGGGTGGTCAAGCTGCGGGACGCGGGGATGGTGGCCCAGCTCTGGTTCTTCGCCGACGATTCCGGGTTCGGGGACCTCCCGGACGCCGACCGGAAGCGCCTGATCCGCTACGGCATGGCGCGCCTGTCCGGCTACGCGAACACGCTCTTCACGCTCGTTCTGGAATGGCAGGAAGGGTGGACCACGACCGAGGTGAACACCACCGCGACCTACCTGCACCAGTGGAACCCCTGGGCCCGCCCCTTGAGCGTCCTCGGCACGCCGGGAGACTTCTCGTTCCCTGGCGCAGCCTGGGCCGACTACATGCAGACCCAGCCGGGGAATGGGACGAGCTACCCGGTGGTCCACAGCGCGGCGCTCAAGAACCGCGGCCTGGCCGTCAAGCCCCTGATCGTCGAGGAGTTCGCAACCGGGGCGGAGAGCCTCGGCAACCGGCAGAAGGCCTGGGCCGCCTTCATGGCCGGTCCGGCCGGCTCAGGCACCGGAGCCTTCCTCCAGCACCTCTCCCGGTTCGCCGCTCTGGTCGACTTCGAACGGATGAGCCCGGCTGACGGGCTCGTGACCTCCGGCGGAGCCTACGGCCTGGCCGAGAGCAACCGCGCCTATGTGTTCTATCTGTTCAACGGCGGCAGCGTGACGGTCAACCTCTCGGCCGCGACCGGCACGTTCATCGCGGAGTGGTACGACCCCCGCACCGGAGCGTTCCGGGCCGCTCCTTCCGCCCTCGGCGGCGGCAGCCGGAGCTTCACCGCCCCGGCGAGCGGGGACTGGGTGCTCTACCTGCATCGCTGACGCAGGCATGGAGAGCGGTGGGCAGCCGGCAGGCGCTGACGAGCGATAGAAGCTGCGACAGGTCCAAGGCTTCCGGTCGTTCGCGGGAATCGGGCCATGGACCGGTGAGCCAGGCAGAACGGATCTCAAAGCCCTCGGCGCCGGCGAGATTCGCCAGGTAGCGGAAGGTGTTGGCGAGGAGCGGCGCTTTTGCCGGGTCGAGGTCGAGGTGCTCGAGGTTCCAGTCCGCGGACTCGGCCAGCAACGAGCAGGCACAGCCCTCGTCGCCCTCGCACAAGAGGAATCGCGAGCCGGCAGCACGCTTGTCCTGGCGCTGTGCGCGAAGCCGCAGAATTCCTGACATAGCCGCGCTGGCGTTCGATACGTCACCGGCCGATTGGCGTGACACCGTCGGGATCGTGACTTCGATGAGGAGGCACATTGGGTCGCCCTGTAGTTGCCGATAACACCTGGTCATTGTAGGGGCCGCGAAGCCTCTTGTTCAACGCCTTGACGTTCAGAGGATCGCGGGCTGGATCACTCCATCAGATGACGGAAGGCCATCGCAAAGGAACACGCAGCCAGCAGCGCCGCCGCGGTGCGAACGTGGTTCCAGGCCGTCCAGCGGCTCACGTAGTTGACCCAGTGTCGCGCGCCTTCAGGGTCGGCCGGCGCAACCGCTGCCAGTGAGTTGTTCAGCGGCACGTTGCACAGAACCGTGACGAAAAACGTCCCGAGCAGATAGAGGATGCCGCCGGCAAGCAGGTAGGCCGTGCCCGGCTTCCCCCAGCGCATCCATGCGGCGGCGATCGCGGCCACGCTCAGAGCTCCCGTCCCGAGAAAGGCGCCGAGGAAGAGCGGGTTGATCACCGCGACGTTGATGGCCTGCATGGCCGCGATGCCCTCACCGGCAGGCAGACGAGACAGAGCCCTCATGACAAAGGTCGAAAAGGCAAAGAAGGCGCCGGCCATCAAACCCGAGCCGAGCAGGGCGACGAGCGTCAGCGCGAAGAGCACTTGGTCAGCAAGAGCCATACAAGTCCTGACTCAGCTCTTATCTACCTCCCATCGCGAACGTGGGGGTCAGCCCCGATCGTAGAAGGGGGGCGGCTCGATTCCCAGCGCACGGAGGTACACGTAGCCTTGGCCTCGGTGATGGATCTCGTTGTCGATCACGTACAGGATCAGGTTGTGCAGCACGTCGGTATACTGACCGAAGGCCGTCAGCGTCTCCTGGAATCGCTGTGGCGGGATCTGCGGCCAGAGCGCGTCGAGCTGCTCCGTGCTCTCGTCCCAGAGGCGCAGCACCTCCTGCTTCGGCTGCGGGTCGCGGCTCGTGGAGGCGCTCCAGTCGCCGGAGACTGCGCCGCGCACCATCGGTACGCCCATCGTGACGATCTCCATCGCAAGCTCGCCGAAGGACCGCATGCCGCCGATCGAGAAGGTGAACAGCTTCTCGTCGGGAAATGCGTCGATGACGCGCCGGGTCAGCCGGCGGTGCCCCTGCCAGTGCGCCAGCAGGGCGTCAGACCTGATAAAGGGTGTTGATTCTGCAGACATGGGAACCCTCCTGGAGGTGACATGATCCTCCGGCCCGTATCTTATCGAACCTCCCGACGGCAGAACCTCACCGGCAATTGCTTCTGATTTCGGTCTTGATGAGGTCGGACGGCTTCACCACCGCCGCGATGAGCTTGTCCACGATCTCGCGGCTGAGAAGAGGGCAAAGGCGAGCCTCGGCCATCCTTGTGAAAGCCTTCGATCGCCTCCGTCAGGCACGCTGCTCGCTCAGATTGCAACCGAAACGGGCTTCCCGGAGTAGGTGCCACCCGCTCCTGCCGGCTCCTGCCGGGCACCTTACCCGCTCGAATCCCGTCGCTCCGCGTCTCCGGCTCTGGAGGATGGTTTTTCTCCCGGAGGCTCCCCCTCTCCCGGCCGGGCGGAGTGTGCAACGGGAGAGAGGGCCAGTGGCTGAGGTTCAGGAGCTCATCCCTCCCTCCCCTACATCGAAATCGTGGACTACCATTGACGCTTGAAACAACAGAGGCACCTATGGTTCGAGTTCCCACCCACCGCGAGCCCACCCACCCCGGAGAGATGCTCCTGGAGGAGTTTCTCAAGCCGATGGCCCTGTCCCAGAGGGACTTGGCCGAAGCCATCCACGTGCCTTACCAGCGAGTCAACGAGCTCGTGAACCGGAAGCGGGGAGTGACTCCGAGCACGGCGCTCCGCCTCGCCCAGTTCTTCGGCACTTCCGCGGCATTCTGGCTGAACCTCCAGCTTCGCTGGGATCTGTATCACGCCAGCATCGCCGAGGCCGCCGAGCTGAAGCGCATCAAGAGACTCCAGACCGCCGGCGCAACGGCCGCCGTCGGTCACTGACGGCGGCGGGGGTACGGAAAAAAGCCACGGCGGGAAGCGGCCCGGCCAGAACCGGCTCCCGCCGTGGACGAATGCCCCGGTTTTCTCAGTACATCAGTTGTCAAAGAACACTGCATCAAGAAAAGGGAAGCCGGGAGCGCACCGGAGCGCGCTCCCGGCCTTGGTTATCCGGCCGGCTCAGGGTCGGACCGGCTTCCGTTGCGCTTCTCGGGCGGCGGCGTCGCCTGACGCTTCCGCCCGCGGAAAGGCTGGAGGTCGAATTCCGCCAGCTTTTCCGAACGGTTGCCGTAGCGCTGCTTGACGCCCGTGCGCAGGAAGGTGGCCAGCTTGCGCCCGTCGGCGAGCAGCGCCTGAAGACGCTGCGTCGCCTCCTGCTTGCCCGCCGTGTGGAGGGCCTGCTGGGCCATCAGCTCCAACCCCAGCCCGATCATCTCGCGGAGCCGGAGCCGCGGCGCTTCCAGGTGCGGGAAGTCCGCCATGTACGCCTCCAGCTTCTTGTCCAGCCACTCCCAGCCGTTCACCGTCAGTCCGTACTTCGGTTCTCTCGCCATGGGTCTTCTCCTCGATGGGAGTCCTTTGGTCCCCCGGTTACGACGCCTGCATTGGCGCCGGTGAAACCCTCGGCAAATCCCGGCGGCTCAACAGTTTCCCGATTTCCAGAGCTGGCCAGCCGCCGGAGCTACAGCGTTGCGCTGGCGCATATGAAAGCACAGGCCCGTATGCCTGTCAAGCCTGGATTTGCGAATACGATCTCTTCCATGCGGTTGATTTTTGAGAGGTATCCTCTATTATAGAGAGGAGACGAGAGAGTCTATGTGGGATTACGGCGGGCTTTCCCTGCGACGCGCATTTGGTGAAAGGACGCTGCATGCAGATTCAAGGGGGAGGACGGCTCGGGAGGAACGGGGAATCCCTCTTTCCCCGGAGGGAATGGCTGGCGGAAGGCTTTTGGAGGGCCGGACGACGCGGGGAACGGCTCTTTCCCTCCTTGCCGGGCTTCATTCCCCCGAGGGAATGGCTTGCGGAGAGCTCTTCGGATCTGCCGAGGAACGGGGAATGCGACGTTCCCCCGCTTTCGCCAGGCATTCCCCGCTTGTCAGATCTTGACGATTGTGGGGAATGCGATCCGGAGACGAGGGAATGCCTTGCGGAGACCTTTTCGGATCTGTCGAGGAACGGGGAATGCGCCATTCCCCCGCTCTCGCGAGGCATTCCCCGCTTGCCGGATCGGAAGGATCGTGGGGAATGGGATTCGGAGAGGAGGGAATGAGCCATTCCCTCCCGATCCGACGGCATTCCCCCTTTTCAGGCTCTCATTCCCTCCAGGGAATGCGAGCCGCAGCCGGGGGAACATCTCGTTCCCCGGCTGTCGCTCTTTGACAAAATCTCGGAGGGTCCGCCTTGGAGGGCGGCCTTGGCGGACCCCTTTTGCTGATCTCGTAAGGCGATCAGCGCAGCGGACAGCGCGCCCGGTTGGCTTCGTCGAGCTCGGCGGCCAGCGTGAGCATCGCTTGCGCGTCGCCCATGCGCAGGGCGGTGTCGACGGAGGTGATCACCTGGGTGCGGGTCCGCGGGTACTCGAGCTGTGTGTGGGCGGCGTTCAGCAGGGCCGCGGCGGCGGTGCGCAGCAGCGTCTTGGCCGCGCCGAGCGCCCCCGCTCCCCCTTCCTGGAAGCGCAGAGCGCCGAGGATCGTCACGTTCCCCACAGCGCCGTAGCGGGTGGACTCGGTGAAGATGTTGCGGAGGAGCTGGGTGGGCCGGATCCCCGTGGTCTGCCACAGCCCGGTCCGGCTGCTCCAGAGGTCGGGCGTACAGCCGGTCGGCTCGGTCAGCGGGATGCGCAGGGCCGCCATCACCCACAACAGCGAGTCCGGGTTCTGCCGCGGCGGCTCCGAGAAGATCTGCACCGTCGTGGCGATGCTCCCTCCGGGGATGTCGACCGCGAAGAGGTCGGCGTCCCAGAAGGCGCCCGCCGAGCCGTCCAGCCGGTCGAGGAGGCTGGGGTTGTGGCGGATGTCGATCCGGTCGGGCGCGGTGGCGAGCGCGTCGCCGGCGAAGATCACCAGCTCCCCGCGGCGGTCCTTGCGCGAGGCGCCGTGGTTGATCGTCGCCGCCTCGGTGATCTCCGGGCCGCCGTACGCGCGGTCCTCGCCGTAGGCGAAGTCGAGGCCGTGGAGCACGATGACCCGGGCGTCCGGACCCGTCGGCCGGGTGTACACCACGAGGAGGCCGGCGCCGTCCAGGACGGACAGGTTGCTCGTGGGGTCTCCGTCGGCGATCCCGAACACCCGGCGCGCGCCTCCCTTGGCGCGGACGATCTCGGTCACGTCCGCCATGTAGCCGACGTTCAGGACCGCTCCGGGGTTGGCGTCGGGCTGCGTTTCGGTCCCGACGAGGGTCCCCTGGATCAGCGCGCCGTCGAAGCGCAGGACCTGATCCTTGTAGGGCTCCTCCGGGGCCGCGCACCCGCCGGCGTCGGGATCCGGCGGACAGGGGTACTCGCGTCCCGCCCAGTAGAGGAGGGCCAGCTCGATGGGATTGCGGACATTCACCGTCAAGCTCCGGCTCCCGGCGCCCAGCCCGTTCAGCCCCACGCCCGCATAGGCGACCGTGAGGCCCGGCCCCTGGAGGTCGAACGCCGGATGGAGAGGGGTGGCTTCCGCGCCGGGAGCGGAGAGCCCAGAGAGGAGCAGCAGGCCGAGGAGTGGAGCCGGTACACGCATGAAAATCACTTTTCCCCCGCGCAATGCCTGATTTTACAGCAAACACCGTACCAGAAAAGGAAACGGCCGCCGGGGCGGTCCCACGGCGGCCGAGAGGAGGGAAAGAAAAAGATATTCGCTTCTGACTACTTCTTGATGTAGAGCACCCAGTCGCCGCTGGCGGGCACGGTGTAGGTCGGCGTCGTGCCGCCGGCAGCCGAGGGCGCCGACCGGAAGGCGCCGGTGCGCGGGTCGTACCACTGGGCTGTGAACGTCCCGGAGGTACCCCGCAGGTCGACCTTGACCGAGCCGCCGCTGTGGAGGTAGAAGACGTAGGCGATCCCCCTCTGGGCCAGGGCGTAGGCGCCGCCGGAGAGCACGAGAGGCTTGTCCGGGGCCATGCTCTGGAAGGGAACGAGCTGGGTAAACTTGACGAGGTGGGCGAGGTAAGAGCCCGTGCCCACGCCGGCCGCGCCGCCGGTGAAGGCCGCCCAGGCCCGCTGGCGGTGGACGGTGTCCTCCTGTCCGAGCCCGTGCTCTTCCTGGATGACCGGCTTGGCCGCGAGCGCGCGGTGGCTCACCGTGCTCGTGTTGACCGTGCCATGGCCGGCGGAGTTCCCCGCCTGGATGTCCATGTAGTCGGCCCAGGAGGCGGTCGGGAAAGAGAAGTTGCCGGGGGTGCCGTGGACGCTGATCATGCGGGCCCACGGGTTCTGCTGGTGCATGAAGTTGGCGTGGTTGGCCACCTCGGTCGTGGACCAGCCCTCCTGCCACTCCAGCGTCACGATGAACATGGTGTTCACGTAGCCGGACAGGCGGGCCATTGTGTACTTGATCAGCCGCTGCCGGTCGGCGTCCGACAGATTGCCGAAATTGGAGTCGTCGGCGAAATACCAGAGGTGCGCCACGACGCCGGCGTCGCGCATCTTCACCACCCACGCGTCGAACATCTTCCAGCGCGCCAGGTCGAACCGCGTCTTGTTATTGGCGGCCGCGGTGCCCACCCAGGGGGTCGTCGACACGCCGGCGTAGTCGCCCTTGTTGGCGATGTACACGTTGATCTTGTTGAGCTTCATCCCGAGATGCCGGCTGAGCATCGCCTGGCGGTTCGTGTCGGTGAGCTTCTCCGAGAACATCGTGTGCGAGTACTTGATCGGATTGGCAGCCGCCACGTCCAGGAACTTGGAGGCCAGGAACACCGGCCCGCCCGCCTGGTACATGAAGGTGCGCGGGTTGGCGGGGTTCTCGACGATCGGCCCCTTGCCGAAGACTCCCGGCTGCAGACCCGAGACGCCGATCGTGCCCGTCCTGCCGCTCAGACCCGGCACGTTGCTGCTGGTCGTCCACGACCAGGTGCCGATCTCGTCCGTGTAGATGCGGATCTTCCAGACGTTTCCGATCGCGCCGCCGGCGCCGTTGCCATCGAAGAAGCCGTTGACCGTGTACCGGCGGCCCGAAGGCGCGGTGACCTGCGCGGTGAGACTGAAATCGAAGGGATTCGGAGTGCCTTGAGAGGCGTTGTAGGAGGAAGATGAGGTCAGAGCGACCTCGGCGGTGCCATAGCACGGTACGGCGTTCGCTACGGCCGCGTTCGCAAGGGCGAACAGGACTGCCAGGTACACCGTCGACAGAGCTCTCTTGGCCATGCGTCTTGATCCTCAACTGAAAGGCGCTGGCGCGCGGGTTAGTGAAAACCCCGAAGCAAGCATTCCCGCTTACATCTAAGGCGGCTGCACCGTAGCATCCAGGGGCAGCCTCTGCAAGGAAAATTCTACAAATCCGGAGGATCTACAGAATTTTCTCGTGTTCCTGGCCTACAACGGCAGGATGTTCTTTTGTATTTCCTCCAAGCGCCCACGGCGAGGACATGGACTGCGCAGACGGTGGGCGCCGTCAGCCCGGCTTCAAGGCCTCTTCAGGGGGCGTCTCAGAGGTACCCTTCGCGGCGGTACCACTCCGCCGTGCGGCGGAGCCCTTCGTCGAGGTCCACGCGAGGCTGGTAGCCCAGGTCCCGCTTGGCCTTGTCGATCCTGAACGCCCGGTTCTGGCGGTACCAGTCGACCCGGCGCGGAAAGATGGGAGGAGCGATGCCGAAGGGCCGGCAGGCCTTTTCGACGATGTGGCCGGCGGCGACCACCGGCCAGACCGGATAGTGCGGGATCTTGACGTCGACGTTCAGCGACCTGGCCACCCGTCGCACGAGGTCCTCGATCTCGACGTAGTTCTCGTCGGCGATCAGGTAGGCCTCGCCCTCTCCTTTGCCGTCCTCCATGGCGAGGACGAAGGCGTCGACCAGGTTGTCGATGTAGAGCGGGTGATAGTAGGTCTTGCCGCTGCCGAACATGGGGAACTTGCCCGAGGCGACCCGCTTGTAGATGAGGAAGAAGCGCTCGGGATCGCCGGGGCCGTAGATCGCGGCCGGCCGCAGGGTCACGGTCCTGAGCCCGCGCTCGTGGAACTGGCGCACCAAGGGCTCGGCCTCGTACTTGGTCCTCTGGTAGTAGTCGGCCGGCTGGATCGGCGCGTCCTCGCCGGCGGGCGGGTGGTCCACGTTGCCGTGCACGCCGCAGGTGCTGCAGTAGACCACCTTGCGGACGCCCTCGGCCATGGCGGCTTCGAGCACGTTGCGGGTGCCGCCGACGTTGACCTCGTGATAGTAGGTGTCGGGGACGTTCATTTCGCGGAAGGCGGCGGCCACGTGGTGGACCAGCTCGACGCCCTGGACGGCGCGGCGCACCACCTCTTTGTCGGTGACGCTCCCCAGGATGACCTCGGCGCCCCAGTCGCGGAGCTCCTGGGTCTTCAGCCCCTCTTTGTAGTCCAGGGCCACCACCTGGTGGCCCATGTCGATCAGCCGGCGCACCAGCGCCTTGCCCGTGAAACCGGTCCCCCCCGTCACCAGGATCTTCATTCGAACCGCTAACCCTCCCGCGCCACTCGCAGAATCACCGGGGATCCGAGGGCTCGCGTCAGCCCGAGCGCGGCGCCCGCCCGCTCCATCGCGCGGGAGGGAACGGAGCTCCCCAGCCCCTTGCCCAGCGCGCGATGGACGACCATGGGAAGGAAGAACTGCCGGACGGCCGACGGCTGCCCGAAGCCGTGGCGGGCGCACTCGGCGGCGATCTCGCCCGGTCGGAACGTGATGAACGAGCGCGTGTTCCCCTCGAACGCCTTCTTCCAGCGGAAGAGCGGCCCGTAGAGGATGTTGAAGCTGCGCGTGTCCGAATAGTCCACGACGACGGCGCGGCCGGCCACCCGGCAGATCTCGGCGAGCAGGTCCCGCCAGCGCGAGGTGTGGGCGATCAGTCGGAAGGCGACCACCACGTCGAAGGAGCGGTCCGGGAACGGCAGGTCGAGCAGGTCGCACGCCTGGAACTCGAACGATCCGCGCGGCATCCTGCGGTCGAGCCGCTGCCGGCAGATCTCGCGGCTGCCGGCCACGGTGACCTCGTAGCCGTGAGAGACGAGCGCGGGCGCGAGCTGCGCGTGCCCTCCCCCGACGTCCAGGACCCGGGCTCCCGGCCAGGGGGCCAGCAAGCGCAGCGCCTCGCGCTCCTGGATCTCCAGGAAGTAGTCGCCGGCCGGCCCGGAGAAGCGGCGCGCATACCCTTCGGACGAGGTCTCGACGTCCGCCGCCCCCCATCCCTCCGCAGTCTTCACGGCCGGCATCTTCTTCTTCGGAACGGCCAAGTTACCGCCCTCCCCTCCCCATGGCGAGCCGAGCCGCCGGAAGCTCTTCCGGAAACCCATCCTCCCCCAAAAAGGGCGCGGCGCAGCGCCGGACCGCGGCCACGCCGTCCGGATGGAGGCCCCAGTCGGTGCGCCGGAGGAGCAGGTCGTCCACGTGCACCACGGCCTGGCGGTCCACGATCCCCCGCAGGTGATTGCGGGCGGCCTCCGGATCGCTTGCGGCCAGCCGGACGAAGCCTTCCAGCGGCAGCGGCGCGTCGGGGCACGGCCTCGGGGTGTCTCCGCAGGGAGGGAGCGGCTCGCCGCGGAGCGCGAAGACCTTGGCGAGCGCCCGCTCCACCACGGCGCGGGCGGTCGTCAGCTTGACGCCCGAGACGCTGATCAGCCCCGCCGGCCCTCCGGCGGCGCCGTGATCGTGCAGGACCGGCCGCGCCGCGGGCGCATCCGAGCCTTCCGCGGCCGCCGGCAGCCAACCCCAGAGGATGCGCGCGACCTGGTCCCGCCCGGCGCGCAACCCCGGCCAGGCGGCGTTCAGCTCCGCGAGGAAGCCCTGGACGTCCCGCTCGTCCGGCCCCGAGCCGGGATCGCCGTCGCCGGTCACGGGGACGTAGCGGGTGCCCGCCAGGACCTTCCCCTTCCAGGGGAGCAGGAACCAGGTCTGCGCTCCCGGAGCGCTCGACGCCACGGCCAGGGCCGCCCGCGACGGCGGCTCGCGGTCGAGCAGCAGGTTGAACGCGAGCACGGGGCGGAACAGCTCCGGCAGGTCGCGGTCGAAGCGGCCGGCCAGGCGGCGGCTCCAGGGGCCGGCGCAGTTGACCACCGCCGGAGCGCGCAGCTCCAGGGGCCGCCCGGACTCCCGGTCGACCGCGCGCAGCCCCACGGCTCTCCCCTCCTCCACCAGGAGATCGGCGGCCTCGACGTAGTTGAGGGCGCGGGCGCCGCAGCGGCAGGCCCAGCGCAGCATTTCGACCAGCAGCCGGTGGGTGTCGGGGATCACGGCGTCGTACCAGAGCGCGCCGCCGCGCAGGCCGTTGCAGTCCACGCCCGGGAAGAGTCGCTCGGCCTCGCGGGCGCCCAGGAGGCGGCCCGGCGGGATCGCCCGGTCCGGCCGCACGTCCTCGTTGCGGCGCCGCGAGAGGAGCTCGTTGGCGGCGAGCGCCAGCCGGAACGCGGCGGGCCGGCGCAACGGCCCGCCGCGCGGCGGCGAATACAGGGGCATCAGGCAGGGGAGCGGCTCGGCCAGGTCGGGGAAATGCCGCAGGAACCAGCGGCGCTCGGCCACGGACTCGGAGAAACGGGGCAGATCGAGGCTCTGGAGATAACGCAGGCCGCCATGGACGATCCGCAGGCTGTTCCACGAGGTGGCGCCGCCGAAATCGTCGCGCTCCACGAGCAGGGTCGAAAGGCCGCGGCGCGCCGCCTCCAGCGTCAGCGCCGTGCCATAGATCCCGCCGCCGATCACCAGGAGGTCATAGGAGCGCGCCACCGCGCTCCGGGGCTCGCGGACGATCGAGACGGTCATGAGGCGGCCTCGGCGCTCCGCGCGGCCTGTCGGAGGGAGCGGGGCCAGCGTAGCCCGATCTGATCGCGCAGGAAGCGCGGCAGGGCCGCGCAACGTCCGTAGACGCGCGGCTGGCCGCGCAAGCCCCGGATCTTGCGCAGCAGGTCCTCGGCTGGCCGGCTCTCGTCGAGCGCGCCCTCCAGCACGAAGCCGTAGGAGCCCGCCCGGCGCTCATGCTCCGGCAGCGGCAGGGGATCGCTCCCCGGGAGCACCCGGACGCCGCGGACCCGCGCCTCCGCGAAGAGCTGCGGCGGGCCGCCGATCCCGGGCCGGCCGCCGTTGTCGCCCAGGAAGAGCTCCCCCCTGCTGCCATCACCGCCGCCGGCGAGCGTTCCGGCGATGAGCGCGCCGCGGCGCCCCAGCCACTTGCCGAACCCCCAGGGGAGGACCGGCAGGGCGCCGCTCTCCCGCACCTGGCGGAGCGTCTCCGCGAGCGGCAGGCCGTCGGGGATCTCGGCGTCGCGGCCGAGGGCCAGCACCTCCAGCCCCTCGCTCGCGGCGATCTGCCGTCCGGCCACGAGGACCAGCCGCTCGCCGGACGCGCGCCGCGCGATCAGCGAATTCGCCTCGGCCGTCCGTTCGATCCTCCAGGCCCCGCCGTCCGCGCTCCCGGTGAGGAGAGAGCGGAACCAGCGGGCGTCCCCCATCTCCGTCAGCAGGAGGCAGCCGGTGAACGGACCCGGGAGCCCGACGTCCGCCGCTCCTCTCCGGAAGTTGGCGAGCGCTCCGTCGAGGAAGGCTTCGAAGTCGTAGCTCGGGTGGAAGTGCACGTGAGCGTCCACCAGAAGGAAGGTCGGAACCCAGGTCTTGAGCGGCGCGTTCATAGCCTTGCGGGGGTCGGGAGCAAATTCCGTGCCCCTCCAGGAACCCTCAAAGCCAGCCCTGTTGCCGGTACCAGTCGATTGTCGCGCGCACCCCCTCGCGGAGCGTCTTGTGCGGCTCGAAACCCAGCACCCGCCGGGCCTTGTCGATCGAAAAGGCCCGGCTGTTCTGGAAGAAGCTGACCCGGCGGCGGTGGAGGGGCGGCTCGAGCCCGAACGGGACGAACATCTTCTCGCAGACGTCCGCCAGGAACAGGACCGGGGCCAGCGGCACCCGCAGGCGAGGGGGAGAGACCCCGAGCTCCGCCGCGATGACCCCCACGAGATCCCGCAGCGGAACGTACTCCTCGCCGCCGATGATGAACGCCTCCCCCAGCGCCCTGTCGTTGCGCAGGGAGAGCGCGAACCCCTCCACCACATCGTCGACGTACGCCGGCTGGAACAGCGCCGCGCCGTCCCCGACCATGACGAACCGCCTCTTCTGGATCATCCGGAAGAGCTTCAGCATCCGTTCGTCGCCGGGGCCGAACATGGAGATGGGGCGCAGCACGGTCACCGGCAGACCGGTTTCGCGGTGATGGCGCCAGACCTCCTGCTCGGCCTGGAGCTTGGTCTCCTGATACAGGTCGAGGGGATTGAACGGCGTCTCTTCGTTGGCGGGGATCTCCAGCACGCTGCCGTGGACGCCGATCGTGCTGCAATGGATGAGCTGCCGCACCCCGTGCCGCGAGCAGGACTCCAGGATGTTGCGGGTCCCCTGGACGTTGACCGCATGGGCCTCCTTGTCGTCAGAGCCCCCCTTGCGGAAGTTCGAGACCAGGTGCACCACCACTTCAGACCCGCGGACCGCCTGGTCCACCGCCTCGGGATCCCGGATATCCCCCCAGACGATCTCGTGGGGGCTGTCGCGCGCCTCGGCTTTCCGCTGCGGACGGGCGAGGATGCGCACCGTCTCGCCGCCTGCGGAGAAACGCGAGGCGAGATGGCTGCCGAGGAACCCGAGCCCGCCCGTGATCAGGACAGGGGCGATCACGAGGCTCCTCCGGAGCGCTGCGGAAGCTGCACGAAGTTCTTCAAGTCCGGCTCATGAACACAATAACGCCGCATGGACGGACTATGTGGCCGTGCAAGATCCGCGCCTCATGGGCCGGGGAGTCGCTTTTCGTCCCCTGATCGCCTACAGTAGAGGCTCCCCTTCTGGAGGCGAAACATGTTGCAGTTCCTGACGCCGTCTTCGTTCTCGGAGCATCTCGGTACGACCTTCCGCATCTACTCCGGAGGAGAGCCCCTGGAGGCGGTGCTCTACGAGGTGAAGCGCCACGAGGAGCACGACGGCCCGCGCAAACAGCCGTTCTCGATCTTCTTCCGCACCTCGTCCCGCGGGCCGGTCCTACCCCAGAGTATCTACCAGGTGGAGCACGACCACCTGGGGACGATGGAGATCTTCCTCGTCCCCGTCGGGCCGGATGCGCAGGGGATGCGCTACGAGGCGGTTTTCAACTGATCTCGCCCCCCCCTCCCCCGGGTGCGGGAGAGGGGGCGATCTTCTAACGACGCCATTCGGATCGTTCCTCCTTGGGGAGCGTTCCCCTCTAGTTCGACGGCTGTGCGCACGCGCCGCCGCCGCCATACGAGCCGCCACCCGCGATTGTGGCGCTGGCCGTGGCGGGCGGGAAACCGTTGTTTCGTGCCGTCAAGTGATTAACAACGTCGGTCGTGGTGCCGCCTGAGAGCCCGGGCATCCGGAATGTGCAGAGGGCGGAGAACTGATGGCGCATGCGCATCTCGTCAGCGCCGATCCCGGCTCCCCAATCCCCATTAACGGTGTTCCTCAAAGCAGCCGTCGCTCCGCCGATGTCTGCGCAGACGTCGAGGTCATCCGAGCTGGTGGCTCCCGACTCGACGCGGATGGCGTTGACGCCAGGATTCGGCTCACTGAGGGTGTTGCCGGTGATCGTCAAGTCGAGCCTGCCGCCGCTGCCGTCGCGTACGATGGCGAAGATGCCGTTGCCCGAGACCTGTCTGATGATGTTGCCGCTGATTACGGCCGCATAGGACCCCGCTCCGTTAGTCACCGCGCGGATGGCGTCCTTGTTGCCCATTGTCCCCGAGTTGGCAACTCCCGCCGTGCCGATCGTATTGTTCTGAATCCTGCCGGAGAACGTGCCCGTGCCTCCGCCCTTGTTGACGTTGATCGGCGTATCGATCGCGCCGTTGATGGAGTTGTTCGAGATGTCGAAAGTGACCGCGCCGGTGAAGGCGCCCGAGCTGACAACGACGCTCTGGCCAAGCGCGCCCGGAGCACCTCCAGTGAGGGTGTTGGCGCCGTTGGTTCCGAACTTGACGTCGAGGACAGCGCTGTCGTCAGCGGTGGCTTGGAAGTGATCGCCCACGTTAGCAATGAGGTCGGAGTTCCTCACGTCGACCCCGATGTCGGCATTGTTGTGGGCCTCGACGACGAGACCGTCGTTGCCCGTCGTGTCGCGGATGATGCAGTTGTCGATCGTCAGGTCCAGCGTCCCACTCCAATTGAAGACGCTGAGACTATCCTCGAAACCGCGCCGGATGGTGCTGTTGGTGATCGAAGCGATACCCGTCAAGCCCGCCAGGCTGCTAGGGGCACGCGAGCCGAAGGAGATGCTGCCTTCGTCCGCGGCAGCGCTGGTGCCGTTGCTGCCGTAGGCCGCCACTTCGACTGTGGAGTTGGCCAGCGTAAAGCCGGAAACGGCGATGCCGCGAATGGCATAGTTCTGGAAGTCTCTGAGCAGCATCCAGTTAAAAGAGGGGTTCTTGGTGTTGTTCAGATAGATGCCGATGCCGGCCGTG